>CAZKEX010000107.1:0-12682 GCA_964551895.1 uncultured Caldilineaceae bacterium
CATGACCGAAACCACATCGCCCATCGTCGGCATCATCATGGGCAGCAAGTCGGATTGGGCGGGGTGCATGGCCTTTGCGGCCGAGACCCTGGCCGAGTTTGGCGTGCCCTTTGAGGCCAAGATCGTCTCCGCCCACCGCACGCCGGGGTGGATGGTGGAGTACGCGTCCACGGCGGAGGCCCGGGGGCTGGCGGTGATCATCGCCGGGGCCGGGGGCGCGGCCCATCTGCCGGGGATGACCGCCGGCCACACGGTGCTGCCGGTGATCGGCGTGCCCGTGCAGAGCCTGGCGCTCAACGGGCTGGATTCGTTGCTCTCTATCGTGCAGATGCCCGGCGGCGTGCCCGTGGCCACCATGGCCATCGGCAAGGCCGGGGCCATCAACGCCGCCCTCTACGCCGTCGCCATCCTCGCCCTCACCCGGCCCGAGCTGCGGGAGCAGTTGCGGGCCTATCGGGCACGGCGGGCGACGGCGGTTTTGGAAGAGGAGGTTGGTTGATTTGTTGATTAGTTGATTTGTTGATTGGCCGTCGTCGCACACGCCAATCAACAAATCAACCAATCAACAAATCCGCCCCACCATGCAATCCAAAATCCAAAATCCAAAATTAACCCTCCCCCCCGGCAGCGTGGTGGGCGTCTTCGGCAGCGGACAGTTGGGCCGCATGTTGGGGATGGCCGCCCGACGGCTGGGCTACCGCGTCCACACCTTTTCGCCGGGGACCGATACGCCCACGGGCATGTTGGCCGACCGGGAGGTGAGCGCGGCCTACACGGACCTGGACGCCCTGCGGGACTTTGTGCGCGGGGTGGATGTGATCACCTTCGAATTCGAGAACGTCCCCGCGGAGGTGGCTCGCATGGCCGACGAGGAGGGTGTCCCCGTGCGCCCTGGGGATCACGTCCTGCGCACGGCCCAAAATCGTCTGCGGGAGAAGGCGTTTTTTGTGCGAAACAGCCTGCCCGTGGCCCCATTTGCCCCGGTTCACGCCCTGGCGGATCTGGAGGTTGCCCTGCTCACCTTGGGCACGCCGGCGGTACTCAAGACCGCGGCCTTTGGCTATGATGGCAAAGGGCAGGTCAAGATCGATGCCCCGGATCAAGCCGCGGCGGCGTGGGAAGCCATTGGCCGCCAGCCGGCCATTTTGGAGAACTTCATCGACTTCGAGGAGGAGGTGTCCGTGGTGGCGGCCCGGGGCGTGGACGGCAGCTTTGCCCACTTTGGGGTGATGGAGAATAGCCACATCGACCACATTTTGGACATCACCGTGGCCCCGGCCCCTGTCAGCCCGGCAGTGGTGGCGAATGCGGTGGCCCACACCCGCACCATCATGGAGAAGCTAGGGGTCGTGGGCGTGTTGTGTGTGGAGTTCTTCCTGACCTGGGACGAGCATCTCTTGATCAACGAGATCGCTCCCCGGCCCCACAACTCCGGCCACCTGACCGTGGACGCCTGTGTCACGGACCAGTTTGAACAGCAGTTGCGGGCCGTCTGCGGAATGCCCCTGGGCAGCACGGCCTATCACCGCCCCGCGGCCATGGCCAATCTGCTGGGGGATCTGTGGGCAGACGGCGAGCCAAATTGGGCGGCGGCGTTGGCGTTTCCGAATGTCAAACTGCATTTGTATGGCAAAACCGATCCGCGCCCTGGCCGAAAGATGGGACATTTGACTGTACTTGGTGCGACAATTGAAGAGGCGCGGGCAGTGGTCATTGCGGCCCGCAAAGCGCTTTTATCGAGTATCGAGTATTGAGTATTTTTGTGGGATGAGGGAGTTTCGCCGCTTATGAGGTTGGATGGTTAAGCAGGTGGAGGGTGTTATGAAAAGCTCTGAATGGGAAGAGAGTGTCCCGGAAGCGATTAAGCAGGATGTGCTTTGGAAGACGACAGCCTATCGGCGAGGACTTTTTGCCGCTGATATTGGCTGGAAAGATGTGGAGAAGCTGTTTAAGGATGGCCGGACTCGCTCCTTAGCGGATCAACTATATCGCTCTCTCGGCTCCATCAGCGCCAACATCACGGAAGGCTATAGCCGTAACTCAGGACGAGATCGGGCTCGGTTTTTCGAGTATTCTCTCGGTTCGGCCAGAGAAGCCAGAGATTGGTACTACAAAGCCCGCCACGTTCTTGGAAACGATGTGATCCAGCATCGTATCGATCTGCTCACCGAAATCATCAAGCTTTTAACCGTCACGGTCCAATCAGAACGCAACCGCTCCCTCAAAGAAGAGCCAGTCGAGTACGAAATCAACTCCACCCAACAATAAATACTCGATACACGATACACGATGTTTTTACTAAAAAGGATCCAACCATGTTTCCCATCGAATTCCCAGACGACTCCCCCCACGAAGAGTGTGGTGTCTTCGGCATTGTTGTGCCGGAGCAGGAGGTGGCCCGGCTGATCTTTTTTGGGCTATATGCCCTCCAGCACCGGGGCCAGGAGGCGGCGGGGATCACGACCTTTGATGGGTCGGTGGCCCACATCCACAAGGGGATGGGGTTGGTTTCCCAGGTCTTCACCGAGGAGAATCTGCACCCTTTGCGGGGGGCAATGGGCATCGGCCACAACCGCTATTCCACCACGGGCTCGTCCAAGCTGCGCAACACCCAGCCCTATTTGATGGAAACCCTCTTTGGCCCACTGGCCTTGGGCCACAACGGCAACCTGATCAACGCGCCCCAACTGCGCCGGGACCTGTTGGAACGGGGCGTGGGCCTGCACACCTCCACAGACAGCGAGGTGATCATCCACCTGTTGGCCGGGGCCGGGGGGAGCAGTTGGTTCTCCCGCATCCGCACCTTCATGGCCAAGGCCGAGGGCGCGTATACCCTGACCATCCTCACCACGGACGGGGTGTTTGGGGTGAGAGATCCCTGGGGCCTCCGTCCCCTTGTCCTCGGCAAATTGGATGGGGGCGGCTATGTCCTGGCCTCTGAGAGCTGTGCTTTTTCCACCATTGGAGCCAAGCTGGAACGGGAGATCGAGCCGGGGGAGATCGTGCATTTGGGGCTGGATGGTTATGAGATCATCCAGGGTGCGCCGCCGGAGACGCGGGCCTTTTGCACCTTCGAGCAGATCTACTTTGCCCGGCCCGACAGTGTTTTTCAGGGCGAGTTGGTCCACCAACTGCGCCAACAGATGGGCCGCCAACTGGCCAAGGAGGCCCCGGCGGGCGCGGACATTGTGGTCCCCGTGCCCGATTCCGGCACGCCCCACGCCATCGGCTATGCCCTGGAAAGCGGCATCCCCTACAGCGAGGGGCTGATCAAGAGCCGCTATATTGGCCGCACCTTTATCCAGCCCACGGACCAACTGCGCAAGGTGGGGGTGGCCATGAAGTTCAACCCCCTGCCCCAAAATCTGGCGGGCAAACGGGTGGTGTTGGTGGACGATTCCATTGTGCGGGGCAACACCTCCGGCCCCCTGGTGCAGATGTTGCGGGAGGCTGGGGCCACGGAGGTGCATCTGCGGGTGGCCTGTCCGCCCATCAAGTTCCCCTGTTTCATGGGCGTGGACATGGCCTCCCAGAAGGAGCTGATCGCCGCCCAAAAGAGCATCCCCGAAATCGCCGCCCACGTGGGCGCGGACTCGTTGGCCTACATCAGCCTGGACGGCATGATGACCGCCCTGGGCGTGACCCCCGACGACCGGTCCGGCCCCACCAGCGGCTACTGCAACGCCTGTTTCACCGGGGAATACCCCTTCACCACCCCCATCCCCCTGATCGAACTGGAAGCCAAACACAAATTCGCCGGGGTGTGGGGGGATTGAAAGTAACGAGTGATGAGTAATGAGTAATTCAACGTGGTTGACGAGGGATCGCCATCGAAGGAACGGATCGCCTCGACCACACATTACTCATTACTCATCACTCGTTACTCGTCCCCCCCTCCCCAACCAAGGAGGACCACGACCATGAACATTCTGATTATCGGCAATGGCGGGCGGGAGCATGTGTTGGCCTGGAAGTTGAGCCAGTCGCCCGAGGTTGAAGCGATCTTTGTGGCGCCGGGCAATGGGGGCACGGCAGCTGTGGCCAAGTGTACCAACGTTGACCTGCACATGGATCAGTTTGGGGCGCTGCGAGACTTTGCCCTGGCCCACGATATACAGTTGACTGTGGTCGGCCCGGAGATGCCTTTGGTGGCCGGGATCACGGAGGTCTTCCAGGCGGCAGATCTGGCCATCTTTGGCCCCAACACCTTCGCCGCCCAGTTGGAGGGGTCCAAGGCTTTCTCCAAGCAGTTTATGGTCCGTCACGGCATCCCCACGGGCCAGGCGGAGATCTTCGACGACTTTGACCAGGCCATGCGGGCCATGCGCATATTGGATCTACCGCCGGTGATCAAGGCCAGCGGGTTGGCCGGGGGCAAGGGGGTACTCCTGCCCCGATCCATGCAGGGGGCGGCGGAGGCCGTACAGGCCATGCTGCTGGACAACCGTTTTGGCCTCGCCGGGCAGACCGTGTTGATCGAAGAGCGCATGGAAGGGCCGGAGCTTTCTGTGCTGGCCTTCTGCGACGGCAGGGATTTCCGCGTCATGCCCGCGGCCCAGGACCACAAACGGCTGTTGGACCGGGGACAGGGGCCAAACACTGGGGGCATGGGGGCCTTTGCGCCATCGCCCCTGGCCACGCCGGAGCTGATGCTGGAAGTGACCAAACGCATCATCCAGCCCACCCTGGACGGCATCGCTGCCGAGGGCGCGCCCTACGTGGGTGTGCTCTATGTGGGGCTGATGTTGACCGCAGACGGCCCCAAGGTACTGGAATACAACTGCCGCTTTGGCGACCCAGAGGCCCAGGCCATCCTGCCCCTGCTCAAGAGCGATCTGGCCCAGATCCTGCTGGCCTGCGTGGGGGGACGGCTGGCCGAGCTGGCGATCCAGTGGCACCCGGGCGCGGCGGCCACGGTGGTGATGGCCGCCCCCGGCTACCCGGAGAAGTCGGTGCGGGGCGTGGCCATCACCGGGCTTGGGGAGGCCGAGGCCGAGGGCTGCACGGTCTTCCACGCTGGCACCAAAATCAGCGAGGATGGCCGACTGGTCACCAACGGCGGGCGAGTCCTCGCCGTCAGCGCCGTGGGCGACACCCTGGACGCGGCCATCGAGACCGCCTATGTGGGCGTCAGCCGGGTGCATTTCAACGAGGCCCAGTATCGCACGGATATTGGGCGGAAATAGAATGAGTAATGAGTAATGAGTAGCACGGCGAGGCTCAATTACTCGTTACTCATTACTCGTTCCTCCACCAACAACCGGGAGAGCAACTTATGACAACCTATCGCGACGCCGGGGTGGACATCGACGCGGCAACCCGCACGGTGGAGTTGATGAGGGCGGCGGTGCGGGGGACCTACACAGACGCGGTGCTGACCGATGTGGGGAGTTTTGGCGGGCTCTTTGCCCTGACCAACCTGCCGGATCGCCCGGTGTTGGTGGCGTCCACAGACGGGGTGGGGACCAAGGTGAAGCTGGCCGCCCAGGCCGGGCGCTGGGCCAGCATCGGCCATGACATTGTCAACCATTGCGTCAACGATATTTTGGTGCAGGGGGCGCGGCCCCTCTTCTTTTTGGACTACATCGCCAGCAGTAAGCTGGAACCGGAGCAGATTGCGGCCACGGTGACCGGGATTGCGGAAGCCTGTCGAGCCGTGGGCTGTGCGCTCTTGGGCGGCGAGACCGCGGAGATGCCGGGGGTCTACACGCCCGGGGCCTTTGATGTGGCCGGGACCGTGGTGGGCTTGGTGGATCGATCCGCCATCCTGCCCCGAACGGCAGAAATGGTGGTCGGGGATGTGCTGATCGGCTTGCCCAGTTCCGGCCCTCACACCAACGGCTATTCGTTGATCCGCAAGTTGATTGGGGGGATGAGTTTGGACGCGCCCGTGCCCGGCTCGGAGGTCAGCCTGGGCGATGCACTCCTGGCTCACCACCGCTGCTACGTGGCCGAAATGGACCGCCTGCGGGCCGCCGGGTTGACGCCGAAAGGGCTGGCCCACATCACCGGCGGCGGCTTTCTCGACAACATCCCCCGCATCTTGCCCGACCACTTGGGGGCGCGCATCGACCGGGGAAGCTGGGACGTGCCGCCCCTCTTCCGGTGGCTGGTGGAACTGGGCGGCTTGCCGCCGGCCGAGGCGTATCGGGTCTTCAACATGGGGATGGGCATGGTGCTTGTGGTGGACGCCAGGGCGGTCGAGGAGACGTTGGCCCTTTTGCCCGAAGCGAGCGTGATCGGGGCATTGATCCCGGCGGGGATAGAGCGAGTTACGATCTAAGGTACCGTTCAGGAAAAAACAGAACACGGATTGAACGGATGCGACGGATCAAAAACGGATTTTCTTTTAAAAATCCGTGAGAATCCGTTTCATCCGTTCAATCCGTGGCCTATTTTTTTTCTGAACGAGTTAGGATTAAGAGCAAAGGCAAAAGGGCGAGGGGCCAGGGACAGGGATAGTGTGACCAATCAACCAATCAACAAATCAACAAATCAACCATCCCTTCCCCGACTGGTGGTGCTGATCTCGGGCGGCGGGAGCAATTTGCAGGCGATCATTGATGCGATTGAGGCCGGAACGTTGCAGGCCGAAATTGGGGCGGTGATCTCGAACCGAGGCGACGCTTTCGGGCTGGAGCGGGCCAAGAGGGCGGGGATTCCGACCCATGTGCATCGGATGAAGCCCTACCGGGATGCAGGGCGTGGGCGAGCCGACTACGACGGGGACTTGGCGGATCTGGTGGCCGGCTATGCGCCGGATTGGGTGATCCTGGCCGGGTGGATGTTGATTTTGAGCAATGTCTTCATCCACCGCTTCCCCAGCCGTATCGTCAATCTGCATCCCGCCTTGCCCGGCCAGTTCCCCGGCCCCCACGCCATGGAGGAGGCCTTCGCCGCCTTCCAGCGGGAAGAGATCGCCCACACAGGCATCATGATCCACCTGGTGCCCGACGAGCGGGTGGACGAGGGGCCGGCGCTGGCCACGGCTACGGTCCTCATCCTGGCCGGGGACACGTTGCCCGATCTGGCCCAGCGCATCCACACCGCCGAACACCGCCTCCTGGTCGAAACCCTGCGACAGATCACAAAATCTCCCAATCGCCCAATCGCCCAATCTCAAAAATGAGATTGAGCGATTGGGCGATTGGGAGATTTTTTCTACCAAGTGGCGTGCTGGACGTTGCCCCAGTCGCCGATCTTGGCGAAGACGATGCCGCCGACGAAGCCCTGGCAGCGATAGCCGTTGACGTCGAACTCGTTGGTCAGGGGAATGCCCAGACCATGTTCGCGGGCATAGCGGGAGAAGGCGGCCTCCGGGTTGTAGTTGATCCCCACTGTATCCCACGCGGCCTGGCGGATGCCGGGAATGCCTTCGGCGTAGACCTTGGGCGGATCCCCGGGCGTCTCCGGCGTCTCCAAAATGGCGCTGGCCCCGCTGGTCACGGCCTCCACCCCAGCGCTGATGGTCGTCTGCACGTCCTCCACCGCGGAGATCACGGCAGCGGTCACTTCTGCGGGTGGGGCCGATGGGGCCACCACCTGGGAGCGGGGCACGGCTTGCCAGACCACGAAGAAGGAGACATGCATGCTCACGGGCATCCCCAGGCCGGTGACAATTTCCGACGCGCCCGCCACCTTCACGGACCAGGGGCCGGACTTGCCCTGATCCGGGTAGTAGTTGGCTCCAGGGCTGAGTACCACGTTGCCCCAGCCGGAATGGTGTTTGGTCTTCACATTCACATAGCCATCGTAGCTGGGATCGTCCAGTTTATCCAGGCCGTCGGACCAATAGACGATAGGGGCTTCGACCACATGCTTGCCGTCGGCGCTTTCCACCCGGCTGAACATGTGATGGTCGGCTCCGGCATCGTCGAAATAGTCCGGTGCGCCAAAGGGACGCAGATAGGTGTCCCTGGCCCACTGGGAGACCGCGCCGGGATCGGACTTGCCGGGTTCCCAGGAGCCGTCCCGGGTGGTGAAGATGTCCTTGACCACGTAGACGGTCTCGGCATCTCCCAACAGCTCGGGGCGGTCGGCAAAACTGACAATCTTGACATTGAACTTGTCGATCCAATCACTTTTTCGCACGGTTCTCTCTCCTTTTAACGGCTGTTCCCTTGGGATATTGGCTGTGGTGCGGGGCATGGGGCATAAAACGTGAAGCATCAAGCAGAGTGAGGACCTATTGTAGCACGGACGGCAAAAGGGTTCAACGTGGCAAAAAGCGGTCAGATCCAGGCTGTTTGACGGCACAACTGGGGCGGGCTATAATCCAGACCAGCCAGCCTTCTTCCCCAACCCAGGACCCCACCCAGCGGAGAGCCACATGGAAATCGATCTGGAACTGTACCGGCGCGAGGTGCGCACATCGGAAACGCCCCGTATTCGTCTCTCGGCCATCGACATTGCGCCAGACCGACCTCTGCGCACCCTGGTTTTTGTGCATGGCTTTGGCGGCCAGGCGACCCAGTGGCGGTATCAATTGTCCCATTTTGCCCTGGCCAACCGGGTGGTGGCCCTGGATCTGCGGGGGCATGGGCGGTCGGACCGACCCGTGGGCCGCTACAGCATGGACGAGATCCAGGCGGATCTGCTCAAGGCCCTGGATATTTTGGGCGTTGACGAGCCGTGCGTGTTGTTGGGCCACTCCTTTGGCGGTGCGGTGGTCTCCCAGTTTGCCGCCGAGCATCCCGAACGGGTGGAGCGGCTGGCGCTGATCGCGTCCGCCGGGGAGTTTCGCCTTAGCCCGGCCCTGCGCTTTGGCCTCAACTTGCCCCTCAACGTGCTGCGGTTGGCGCAACCTTTTGTCAAGAAATGGCTCCATGCCCCTTTTCATGTCCTCAAAGCCTGGTATGCGAACAATTTGTCCCAATGGAATGGCTGGAGTCTCTTTCGGGATTTGACCATGCCCGCCTTGGTGATCCGGGGCCACTGGGATTTTCTGTTCGAGAAACCCCTGTTCGAAGAGGTGGCCCGAGCGATTCCCGGGGCCGAGGATGTGGATGTGGGCACGTCGGGCCACATGGTGATGTTGGAGCGGCGGGACGCGGTCAACCGGGCCTTGGAGCGCTTTCTCTCCGGCGAGGCCACCCGCACCTGGCGGCAGCAGACGGGCACAGACAGCAAACTGAGCCGGGCCACCCTGCGCCAGGAGCGGCCCTGGCTGAACAACTACGAGCAGAGCGTGCCCTACACCGTGGCCATTCCCCAGATCCCCGTCCACCGGCTGTTGCGCTCGGCCGTGCGCCGCTTCCCCAGCCGGGTGGCCCTGCTGGCCGGGGATCAGCGCATGACCTATGGCCAGTTGAACAAGGCGGTCAACCGCTGGGCCAACGCCATGCTGGGGCTGGGGCTTCAGCCGGGAGATCGGGTGGCCCTGATGTTGCCCAACTCCCCGGAGGCGGTGATCGCCTATTTTGGCACGTTGAAGGCCGGGGGCGTGGCGGCCTTTGCCCCGCCGGAGGTGACACCGGATCTCTTGGCCCGACAGCAGGCCGGCGTGCAGGCCCATGTGGTGGTCACCGATGGACGGGGAATGGGCATGTTGACCCAGATGCCCGCCCAGGTGAAGCTGGCCCACCTGGTTTTGGTGGGGACCGAGCCGCCAACCGTCCAGGGGCGGGCCGATTGGCGCTTTCATGGTTTCGACGCCCTGCTTGGCTCCGCGCCGGAAAGCTCGCCGGAGGTCAACGTGGACCCGGCCGCCCTGGCCGTGATCCAGTCCACCGGGGGCACCACGGGGCTGCCCAAAGGGGTGATGCTCACCCACCGCAATCTGGTGGCCAACACCATGCAGATCCGCCAGTGGATGCCCGAGGCCGTGGAGGGCAAGGAGATCTTCCTGTGCGTGCTGGCCTTTTCCCACAGCTATGGGCTGACCACGGCGCTCAACGTGCCCATCGCCCTGGGGGCCACCCTGATCCTCAAGCCCACCTTTGATCTGACCGACCTGTTGGAGACCATCAAAAGGGAGCAGCCAACCATCTTTCCCGGCGTGCCGGCCATGTACATGGCCATCAACAGCTATCCGGGGGTGCGCAAGTACGGCATCGACTCCATCAAGGCGTGCATCAGCGGCTCCGCGCCCCTGCCCGTGGAGGTGCAGGAGTCCTTCGAGAAGCTGACCCGGGGCCGCTTGGTGGAGGGCTACGGGCTGACCGAGGCCGGGCCGGTCACACACGCCAACCCCCTGGGCGGGCTGCGCAAAGTGGGCAGCATCGGCATCCCCCTGCCCTCCACCGAGGCGTGCATTTTGGATCTGTCGTCGAAAAAAGCGGTGGAGCCGGGGCAGATTGGGGAGCTGGCTGTGCGGGGTCCCCAGGTGATGGCTGGCTATTGGCGGGACAAGACGGCCACGGCCCAGGTGATCGACGCCGCGGGCTGGCTGCACACCGGGGACGTGGCCCAGATGGACGACGACGGCTACTTCCGCCTGGTAGCCCGGCGGGCGGATATGTGGTATCCCGACAAAGAGATGGGGCCGCCGGCCTTCCCCCGTGACATCGAAGAGGTGCTATACGAAATCCCCCAGGTACAGGAGGCCGCGGTGGTGGCCATCGCCAACCAGCCCATCGCCTTCATCTCCACGGGCAAGGACGGCACCACCAGCGAGACGGTGATGGCCTACTGCCGCCGCCGTCTGCCCCCGGAACTGGTCCCCCGCATGGTGATCTTTGTGGATGCGTTTCCGCGCAGCTTCATCGGCAAGATCCTGCGCCGGGAGTTGGCCCAGCGGTATGGGGGGCGGGTGGAGTGAGGGGGCGAATGGCGAATTGCGAGGGGCGAATTGCGAGGGGCGAAAAAAGACGGACGACCGGAAGAATAGTCGTCCGTCTTTTTTGGTTTATGTCATTTTATTCAGGCGTCGGGCTGCTCATCGGTCAATAACGCGGTGACCTGCTCAAGAGTCAGGTCAAGCAGGTCAGCAATCACATCGGATGCATATCCCTTGGCGTGCATGGCACACACATTTGCTCGCCGCTCACGAATGGCGCCTTGATCAATGCCCTGTTCAATGCCCTCTTCCAAGGCATCGCGGCGAATTTCCTCGCGTTCTTTCTCCAATGCTGTAAGTAACATGGTCCTCGTCTCCTCAACTGAACGATAGGTCGTCTCAATTTCTGCGTAATCTGCCGGCGACATCCGCCCATATTCGCGCAATTGGTAAAACCAGTTGAGCAGCAGGGAGGCGGCCTGCCGGTACTCTTCCCGTGCGAACAGGCTGGGCAATTCGGCGATCAACATCTCAAGACGTAATGGGCCTCGGTCAAAAAAAGGGTAGACACGATGTTGCGGATGCCCAGTAGTTGTTGCCGACTGAACTCATGCTCCACGATCTTGAAATACTCAAAGTTCAGGGCGTACCGCCCCAAGAATGGTTCTGGCTCGATCAGATCCGCCACGTTGACCGCCGCCTTCCAGGATCGATCCCCGTTGTAGAGCATGATGGGGAAAACCGCTGGCAGCTTGCCAATCCCTCTCTCTTTTTGGACAGCGATAAAATCCATATAGAAGTTGGTGATGTAATTGAGCATACGCACGGCCATCCAGTTGTCCACGGTAGACTGGAATTCCAGCAGGACGTAGATGTAGACATCTCGCCCATGCAAGCGCACCCGGTAGATCAGATCGCTCTCGGTCTCCTTATAATGGTCAGAGGTAAACGACTTGTTCACCATCTCCATCTGCTCAAAATCCAGATCCTTGACCCAGGGTTCGGTGACAAAGGTCTCGATGAGCTGACGGAAGATGGTCTTGTTGCTGAAGAGCCGCTTGTAGCCGCTGTCATGGATGTTCATGATGGCTCAAGAATACAAGAAAATGGGGTGGGTGTCAATTGAGATTTCGGCATTGAAGAGGGGACTAAACCGGATCATTCGACCTCGATCAACGCCTGTCCGTTGGTGAGGCTGACCACCGCTTCGCTGAACCCCTCAAAACCCGCGGCGGGGAGTTCGAGCCGATAGGTCACGTCTGCGGCGTAGACTTCGTCCAAAACCTCTACCTCGAAATCGGGCAACAGGCGCTGAAAGAGGGTGATGCTGGCGTAGTCGATGACCACGGTGCAGGTGAGCTTCTCCACCCGCTCGCCCAGGGGCAGGCTCTCCAGGGCGTATTGCACCCCGCCGCTGTAGGCCTTGACCAGGCCGCCCTTGCCCAACAGTGTGCCGCCGAAATAGCGGGTGACCACGGCCACGATCTCCCCCACGCCGCTGTGGAGGAGGACGGTGAGCATGGGTCGCCCGGCCGTGCCGTGGGGCTCGCCGTCATCGCTCATCCCCACCTGGGCTGTGTCCCCCGGCGGGCCGACCACGTAGGCCCAGCAGTTGTGGCTGGCGTCCCCAAACTCCCGGCTGACCGCTGCGATGACGGCCCGGGCCTCCTCCACCGTGGGGGCGTGGGCCAGGGTGGTGATGAAGCGGCTGCGGCGGATCTCTTCCTCGGTGCGGTGTTGGGCGGCGGGGATGGGGTAGCGTGGCTCGGTCATAAATCCTCCAAAAAAATAGAACACAGATTGAACGGATTTGACGGATTAAAAACGGATTTTTCTTTTTTCAAAAAGATCCGTTTTAATCCGTTCGATCCGTCCCATCCGTGTTCTATTTTTTGCTGTTCAAACTAATATCAGTGGCCGCAAAAGGGACATACAAGCTAACTGGAGTCATTCCAAAGCCGTTCA
>CAZKEX010000108.1:0-6677 GCA_964551895.1 uncultured Caldilineaceae bacterium
GATCCCGTGATCGATCCCGTGATCGATCCTGTGACCGTCGAGACCATCAACATCCAGGCGGACGGCTCGGATCAGGCCCAGGCCAAGGGCCGCGCCCCCCGGATGCTCTACCGTCACCCCACGGACAAGATGGCCGGGGGGGTGGCCGGGGGACTGGCCGAGACCTTCAACCTGGACCCCTCTCTGGTGCGGATCTTGTGGCTGGTGCTGACGGTCGTCACCGGCGGCGGCGGACTGTTGGCCTATCTGGCCCTGTGGCTCTTCTTGCCCGTGGGCACAGCGGACGACGGCCAAAAGGGACCGGCGGCCTTGGAATTGAACGACCGCAATATGGGCCGGGCCGCCTTCCTGCTCATCGGCCTGGGGGTGATCTGGTTCCTCTCCAACATCGGCGCCCTGCCCTGGCTGTGGAGCGGCTTTGCCTCGGTGATGAGCCTCTTCTTCTGGCCCGCCCTGTTGATCGGCGCCGGCTACCTGATCTTGCGAGGCCGGGGCAAGGAAGACGGCGAGGATCTGGCCCAAGATCTGCGCACCAAGGCCTCGAACATGGGGTCAACCCTGCGGGAGAAGCTGAACGGCAAGGCCCCCAGCAAGGACGATGTGAAGGCCGGGATGCGTAGCGCCAAGCAGCGTATTCCCTTCAAACGCAGCCGCACGGATCGCATGTTCCTGGGTGTCTGTGGCGGATTGGGCCGCACCCTGGGCATTGACGCCAACCTGGTGCGCCTGATCTGGGCCGCTTTCAGCATCGGCAGCCTGGGCACAGGGGTCCTGATCTACGTGTTGGTGGGCCTGCTTCTGCCCGAAGAGGTCGCCACCTCTGTCACCGCCTTTAGCGCACGGGAGAGCGACGGTCCCGTCATCGACGGCAAAGTGACCACCGTCTAACCCAATCTATCCCCAAACCCAACCCATCCCGGAGGCCCTCGCTTCCGGGATGGTCGCGTCTGGGACTTGCACCAATCTCAACCCCAGGTATAATCAACCTGTAACTCTTCTGTAAAAAGCTGTTTAACCGCCGAGGACACAGAGATTTCGCAGAGAACGCAGAGCAAAAACCTTGTTTTTCTTTGCGTTCTTGGCGGCTTTGCGGTGAATTCGACCCTTTTTCAGCAGAGTCATCCATCAACTTGTCAGCCGTTTAGCCCCTTAACCCGAAAGGCCACCCCATCATGGGAAAAATCAGCAACCTGATCATCGGCGCTATCCTGGGCGCTGCCGCGGGTGTTCTCGCCGCCTATCTTTTTGCCCCGGCCAAAGAGAACCGCTTTGACCAGTCCTATCGTTCCCGCCTGGACTATGCCTTGGACGAAGGGCGCAAGGCCGCCGCGGACCGGGAAGCCGAACTGCGCCAGGATTTTATCGCCGCCAAACAGCCTCGTCCCAAACAAGTATAGTCACCATCACAAGGAGAAACCATGAGTACCTACGAATACGATGTCGTCGTCCTGGGCAGTGGGCCGGGCGGCTATGTGGCAGCCATCCGCGCTGCCCAGCTTGGCCTGAAAACCGCCATTGTGGAGCGGGAAGCCCTGGGCGGTGTCTGCCTGAACTGGGGCTGCATCCCCACCAAAGCCCTGATCCACAACGCCGAGATCCTGGAGACCCTGCACTCGGCCAAGGACTACGGCTTCACCTTCGACAATCTGACCGTGGATTTCAGCGCCGCGGTCAAACGCAGCCGGGGCATCGTGGGCCGTCAGACCAAAGGCGTCGCTTTTTTGATGAAAAAGAACAAGATCGACGTGATCAATGGGCAGGGGGGCTTCATGGACGCCCATACCCTCCAGGTCACTCCCTTTGGACCGGATGCCGCGGACGTCGCGACCCGCACGGTGACAGCGGCCAACTTCATCGTGGCCGTGGGCGCGTCCGCCCGCAGCCTGCCCGGCACGAAGATCGACGGCGAACGGGTGATCCAATACCGGGACGCCATCGTCATGGAGACCGTGCCCGAAAAGGTGATCGTGATCGGGGCCGGGGCCATCGGCATGGAGTTCAGCTTTGTGTGGAATGCCTACGGCGCGGACGTCACCGTGATCGAGATGCTGGACCAGGTTCTGCCCCTGGAAGACAGCGAAGTGGCCGCCGAGGTGACCAAGGCCTTCAAAAAGAGCGGGGTCAATCTCCTCACCAGCAACCGCACGGAGAAGGTCGAGGTGGGCGCGGACGGCGTGACCGTCACGGTCAAAAACCTGAAAGACGACAGCGTGCAGACCCTGAGCGCGGACAAAGTACTCATGTCCATCGGCATCGCCCCCAACACGGCCAACATCGGCCTGGAGAAGGCGGGCATCGAGACCAGCAAGCCCGGCTTCATCCAGATCGACGAACACATGCGCACCAACGTGCCCAACATCTTCGCCATCGGCGACTGCACGGGCAAGCTGGCCCTGGCCCACGTGGCCAGCGCCCAGGGCGTGGTCGCCGCCGAGACCATCGCCGGGGCCGAGACCCTGCCCATCCCGGCGGACAAGTACATCTTCATGCCCCGCTGCACCTACTGCCATCCCCAGGTGGCCAGCCTTGGCTACACCGAGGCCCAGGCCGTGGAAGCGGGCTACGAGATCAAAGTGGGCAAGTTCCCCTTCATGCCCAACGGCAAAGCCCAGGCCATCGACGACAAGGCCGGCTTCATCAAGATCATCGCCGACGCCAAATATGGCGAGATCCTGGGCGCCCACCTGGTCGGCCCGGACGTCACCGAGATGCTGCCCGAGCTGAGCCTGGCCCGCTTCATGGAGATCACCCCCGCCGAGATCGCCCGCACGGTTCACGCCCATCCCACCCTCAGCGAAGTGTTGGCCGAGGCCGCCCATGCGGTCGAGGGACATCCGATTCATATGTAAGATCCGGCGCGTCAATCTTCCCGGAAAGGGCCGGGGAATCTTGGGTCAACCAAGATCTGCTGGCCCTTTCCGGGAAGATGCAGAGCCAGGCCCATGCAACCATGTCAACCACAGCGCAGAACACGCCAATCGTGCGCCAACTCCAGGAAATCTGCCGTCAGTATCAGGTGGATATCCTCTACGCGTTTGGCAGTCGGGCCAAAGAAGCCTTGGCTTTGCTGCGCGGCGACATTGAAATGCTGCCCGACGGCCCATCGGATCTGGACATCGGGGCCAAACCCAATCGATCTGCGACCTGGGGGGTGTGGGACAAGGTGGGGTTGGCCCAGGATCTGGAGGATCTCTTTCACATCCACCGGGTCGATCTGGTCTCCTTGGCCGACGCCAACCCCTATCTCGCCGCCGAAATCATCGCCGGGGAACGGCTCTTTGCCGACGATAGCTACTTGGCCGACGAGTACGATCTCTACATTTGGCGTCGGGTGGCCGACCACGAGTTTTTAGAAAAAGAGCGGCTGCGTCATGTGTTGAGGATAGAATCATGAGTCCGTTTCAGATTTCAAACCAAGTGGACTGGACCAAAAAAGACGATACCATATGAACCGAGTCCCACCCCTCCTTCGCAACCCGATTTTGTGGATCTTTGCCCTGTTGATCTTGGGCGGCCTGATCGCCGGCACACGCCTTGCCCCCACGATTTGGTGGGCCTACAACGTGGAAAAGGCCGGCACGCTCATGGACCAGGGCATGGCCTGGCCGACACCCCGCCTGAGCGACAGCCTGCCCACGGTCACAGATGAGGCGGCCTTGGACGGGGCCTTGGGCCATCTGGCCGCGGCCAAGGGCTGGCGGCCCACCCACTATCATGCCTATCGTCTGGTCGGGCAGATCTATCTGGCCAAGGGGGATTGGTTGCGGGCGGTGGAGAGCTACCGCATCGCCCAGGCTTTGGCCCCCAAGCAGCCGTTGCCGGGCTGGGAAGCCGGTCTGGCCTACGAGCAGATGCTCTCTGTTGTGGACGGCGCGCCCAACACCCCCATCCGGGATCAACTCCTGGCCGGGCAGATCACCGTGCCCAACTATGATGTCAGCACCCCCTTTTGCGACGAGAGCGGACGGGCAAGCTGCTATGTGGCGGCCACGGAATTTGAGCAGCCCTACGCCGGACTGTCCGGCACCTGGGCCTTGCGCCTCCCCGTACTCTTTCAACATCCCCCCGCCCAGGTGGAGCAGCGCTTTGTGGTCCCCACAAACCAGCCCGCCCTGCGCTTTGTCCTGGGGCTGGACCCCGGTGTACGCACCGCGGGGAGCGATGGGGCAATCTTTCGGATTTGGGCTACGCCCTCCGGCGGCTCGATCCAACTGGTCTATGAGGCCACCCTGGACGCCTCCACGGCCCGCCAGGGCTGGCTGGGCGGCTGGGCGGACCTCTCCCCCTGGACGGGCCAGGAGATCATCCTGCATCTGGGCACGGACAGCGGCCTCGCCGGGGACGCCACCGCAGATTGGGTAGGGTGGGGCGATCTGGCCTTCACCACGATAGAGGCCGCCCGCTATGCCAGGGAGGCGCCCCTGGCCAACATGCAAAGCGCCTGGCTCCAGGCCGGGTTCAACAGGGACTGGCTCAACCGGCGCACGGACGAGGCCCGCCGCACAGAAGACCCGGAACGGGTGGCATTGTGGGTCTTGCGGGCCAACCGGATGCCGTAGTATCGAACATCGTGTATCGAGTATTTAATGCTCGGTACCGTTGGTAGTAGGCGCTTTAGCGCCCAAACGTGCCCCAAGGATTTGTTATGTCGCAACCAAAAACCGACCCCAACTCAATCGCCATTGCCGTGGAGGTACCCGTGCGCTTTGCGGAGACGGATCTGATGGGCGTGGTCCATCACGGGGCCTACATCCCCTGGCTGGAGGTGGGGCGCATCGAATGGCTGACCCAGATCGGCATGCCCTACACGGAGATCGCCGCCGGGGGCCACCACTTCTCGGTCACGGGAATCACCGTGCAATATCGGGCCTCCACCACCTTTGGCGACACCGTGCGGGTGGTCACCCGGCTGGGCACGTTGCGCAGCCGTCAGGTCTCGTTCGACTACGAACTCTTCAACGCCGCCACGGATCAACTCCTGGCCACCGGGCGCAGCGACCACATCTGCGTGGACCTGGACGGCCGCATGGCCAAGATCCCCCAAGAGGTGATCGACCGCATCACCGCGGGGGGATTGGTTGATTTGTTGATTGGTTGATTTTTCCGCCGCCATCCCCCCAGATCGCCAAACAAACCAACAGATCGATCAACCACGCAATCAACAAATCAACCTATCAACAAATCAACTAATAACCCATGCTCCAACTTCACCAACACGGCCCTATCACCACCATACGCATGGCCCGCAGTCTGCTGGGGCGGCCTGTCTATTGGACCGCGGCCTATCTGGTGGATGGGCTGCTGATCGACAGCGGCCCGGCCTGCACGGCGGTGGACCTGGTGCGGCTGTTGGGGCGCAGTCGGGTGGAGCAGGTGATGCTCACCCACAGCCACGAGGACCATATCGGTGGGCTGGCGGCCCTGCGCATGGCTTTCCCGGATCTGCGGGTCTATGCCAACTGGCGCAGTCTGCCCATGATCGAGGACCCGGCCCGCCTGGGGATGCAGCTCTATCGGCGGGTGATTTGGGGGCTGCCCCAACCCTTTTACAGCGCCCGCCCGCCAGAAGGCAACCTGATCCGCACCCCCAACTATACGGTGCGTGTGATCGAAACCCCTGGCCACAGCCTGGATCACGTCAGCCTCTACGAGCCGGATCAGCGCTGGCTCTTCAGCGGCGATGCCTTCATTGGCGGCCAGGACCGGGCGTGGTCGCCGGAGTCTGATATGTTTGCCACCATCGGCAGCCTGCGCACCATGATCGCCCTGCGTCCCAATCGGCTCTTCCCCGGCAGCGGCCATGTGCGCAAGGATCCCATGACGGATCTACAGGGCAAACTGCTCTATTTGACCGATCTGTGTGCCCAGGTGGCGGATCTGGACGCGGAGAAGCTGGCCACGGAGCAGATCGTGCAGCGGCTTTTTGGCGGCGAGCCCCGCATGACCTTTTGGACCCGGGGCCATTTTTCCGCCGAGAAGCTGGTCACTGCCTGCCGTAGCTACAACGCCTTGGTCGGCCCGGCCCGAGCGGGGAGCCACCGGGCCCATCCGACCCAGACCAGCCCTTTTGGACGGCAGGATCTTCCCGCCGCCCCCTATCCCCCGTCGGGCCGAGACAAACCTTCTGATCAAAACGATCCAAACGATCTCAGCCACAGCCGATAGGAAACCACGCCATGACCTTAGCCCAAGAGATGATGCCCGCCGCGGTCCTCACCGCCGCCGGGTCCAAGCGCACGCTGGATCTGCGCCGCTTGCCCGCCCCCACCCTGCTGCTCTTCCACGATCAACATGCCGCGGAGACCGCCACAGCCATCAACTTGGCCGTGCGCCAAAAGCTGCCCACGGCGGCCCAAATCCTGATCGGCAGCGTGCCGGACCTGAGCGGGGTGCCCCGCCTATTCCGGGGCGTGGCCCAGGCGGCCATGGACAAGGGCTATCGGGACGGCGCCCAACAGATGTCGGCGGGTCTGGACCCGGTGGACTACATTCTGATTTTGCCCGACTGGGACGGCTCGGTGACCAAATCTACCGGCTTTGTCAATCTGGGCAGCGCGCCCGGCGTGGCGCTGGTGGGGCAAGACGGGGCGGTTTTGGGCAAGGTGCAAGGCACAGACCCGGCGGCGGATGTGATGGACCTCCTGGTACAGACCGGTTTTGTCCCGCCAGCGTAGGGG
>CAZKEX010000108.1:6777-12669 GCA_964551895.1 uncultured Caldilineaceae bacterium
TCACTGATTTTTAGAAGAAAATCCGTTTTGATCCGTCACATCCGTTCAATCCGTGTTCTATTTTTTCCCTTGACTGAGCTGTTACGAAAAAGAAGCCCTCTGCGCCCCCTCTGCGCCCCCTCTGCGCTCTCGGCGGTTAAACTGTTGTTGCCCCAGCCCCTTCGTAGCTTGTCATCCGGGCCGACACGGGCTATTATCTCTGTAGTTAAAGCGGTCCTGTGCGAATCCCCGTCAACCGACCCGTTGCGGGTCAAAAAGGAGAGGAAACCTATGAAAGTTCGCAACCTATTGGCCTCTAAAAGTGGCAAAGTTCTCACGGTCAGCCGAGACCAGACTGTGAAAGACCTGATCGATATTTTGGCCGTACGGCGCATCGGCGCCCTCGTGGTGGTGGATGCCCAAAACAAGCTCACCGGCATCATCTCCGAGCGGGATGTGGTGCGCTTGACCGCTGCCCACGGCGCGGGGGCCCTTGACCTGCGGATCGGCGATGTGATGACCAAGGATGTGATCATCGGCACCCCCCAGGACGATGTACTCTCCGTGGCCCACACCATGACTGAACGCCGCTTCCGTCACCTGCCCATTTTGGAAGGGGACGAGCTGATCGGCATGATTTCCATCGGTGACATCATGAAAGCCCAGCGAGACGCGTATCGGGGCGAAATCGACACATTGCAAACCCATATTTTGGCAGAATAAGGAGATCTGTAACCGATGACCGTTTTAGGAACCATGGAAAATCCCCTGCGCGTCGCTATTGTGGGCGCCGGGCCGTCCGGCTTTTATGCCACCGACCATCTACTCAAACAGACAGACATTGTGGTCAAGGTCGATCTCTTTGATCGCCTGCCCACCCCCTATGGCCTGGTGCGCAACGGCGTGGCCCCGGACCATCAGAAGATCAAATCCGTCACCAAGCTCTTTGACCGGGTGGCCAAGAACGACAACTTCCGCTTCTTTGGCTATGTGGAGTTGGGCACGGATATCACCGTAGAAGAGCTGCGCAACTACTACCACGCCATCATGTACACCACAGGCGCCCAAACAGACCGGCGCATGGGCATTCCCGGCGAAGATCTGGCTGGCAGCTATCCGGCCACGGAGTTTGTGGCCTGGTACAACGGTCACCCCGATTTCCGGGACTATGAATTTGACCTCACCCAGGAGCGGGCCGCCATCATCGGCGTGGGCAATGTGGCCGTGGATGTGGCCCGCATCCTCTGCCGCACCCGAGAAGAGCTGATGGAGACCGACATCGCCGACTATGCCCTGGAGGCCCTCAGCGCCAGCAACATCAAAGAGGTCTTTTTGATGGGACGGCGGGGGCCGGCCCAGGCCGCCTTCACCACGCCCGAGGTCAAAGAGTTGGGCGAGATGGCTGGCTGTGATGTCTTTGTGCTGCCCGAAGAGGTGGAACTGGACGCCCTGAGCAAGAAATCCCTGGCCGAAGGGTCAGACCGGGCCACCAACCGCAAAATTGAGATCATCCAAAGCTACAAAGACAACCAGCCCACGGGCAAAGAGAAGAGCCTCACCCTGCGCTTTCTGGTCTCCCCCACAGAGCTTTTCGGGGACGACGAGGGCAAGGTGGTGGGCATGCGCATCGTGCGCAACAAGCTCTACGCCACGGATGTCGGTTCCCTGCGCCCCAAGGCCACGGACCATTTCGAAGAGATGCCAATGGGCTTGGTCTTCCGCTCCATCGGCTATCGGGGCGTCCCCCTGCCCGGTGTGCCCTTCCGGGAGAGCTGGGGCGTGATCTGGAACCGGGATGGCCGGGTACTGGACCCGGAGACCGACCAGGTCCTGCCCGGGGAATACACCGCCGGCTGGATCAAGCGCGGTCCCAGCGGCGTCATCGGCACCAACAAGCCCGATGCCGTGGAAAGCGTCAACTACATGCTGGATGACATGCGGTCGGGCGATCTGCTCTCCCCGGCCCATCCCGAACCGGATGCCATCGCCGCCCTGGTTGCGAAGCGCAAACCCGACTTCTTCACCTATGCCGACTGGACCAAACTGGACGCGCTGGAACTGGCCAACGGCAAAGCCGCCGGTCGCCCCCGGGTCAAATTCACCTCTGTCGAGGAGATGAAGGCGGCATTGGGGCGGTAGATTACCAGCAAAAAAATAGAACACGGATTCGACGGATCGAACGGATAAAAACGGATTTTTCTAAAGAAAAGAAAAATCCGTTTTTATCTGTCAAATCCGTTAAATCCGTGTTCTATTTTTTTATCGAAGCCGATCAACCTGACCGGCGGTGGGTTCTGCTCAGCAGAACCAATCTTCGGTGAGGCGGGGCGGGGGCTTGGGGAGGGGGGCAGGGGGTTCCCAACTTGGCGGCGTACGCCCGGCCAGGCCATAGGCGGCCTGCTCGATACGCCGAAAGGTCGTGTACACATCTTCGTCCCCGGCGGACTCGGCCAGGGCCGAGACCTGGGCGTGGAGATCGTCCATGCGCGGGTCCGGGTGACGCCACGCATGGGTGAAGTTGGCCGCATCCAGCGCCCCGATCCAGGTGGCGGTGTCCGGCTGGTCCAACAAGGCGCTGCCCGGCGGGATCAACAGGCGCACGGACAACTGCACCCCGGGCACATGGGCGATCAAATTTCTGGTGCGGATCCAGGTCAGCAGATCCAGATAGTCGTCCAGGGTGGTCCACGGTGTGAAGGCGACCAGGGTGGGCTGCACGGCCAACCCGGCCCGGTCGAGGATGACCAGGGCTTGGTCCATGTCCGCGGCGGTGTGGCCCTTCTCCAGCCGGGCCAGCACGTGGTTGCTGGGTGACTCGAAGGCGGAGATCACGAAGGCTGCGCCCAGGGTCGCCAACTCGGCCAGCAGATCCCCGTGGGCCAGGATATGTTCCACCTTGGTGGTGAAGTCAAAGCTCAGGCCGGGGAACTCGGTGTGGAGGGACTGGGCCAACTTGCGGGCATGGCCCGGCCCGTTGAGAAAGTCCGGGTCGCCAAAGGTGATGTGCTGCGCGCCGGCGGCCACCTGTTGGCGGATGTCGGCCAGCACGGTCTCCACAGGCACGATGAAGAAACGACCGTTGTAAATGGGCACCACGGGGCAGTGGCGACAGGTGTGCAGACAGCCCCGGCTGGCCTCCACATAGCCAGCCGGATAGGCCGTGCCGTTGTCCATATAGCGGGCATATTGGTCCAGTTCCGGCAGGCTCTCCCGGCGGGGCAGGGGGAAGACCAGTCGGTTGAGGATCGGGTCCGCCTGCCGGTGCGACGTGGTGACACCGGGGACGCTGGCCGGGTCTTCGCCCTGCAACACGGCTTGGGCCAAGGCTACCAAGGTCGGTTCCGTCTCGCCGGCCAGCACGGAATCCGCCACAGGGCGGGACTCCCCGTTGCCCCCCAGCAGATATCCCCGATTCATCCAAGCATATAGACCAAAAAAGCAGATGTGCGCGCCCGGATTTTTCTTGCGCACCCGATGAGCTGTCTGCACGCCCAGCCGCAAGGCCGTGTGCATGGGCACGGCGATGCCCACAAAGCTGGCTTGGGCCACCAGATCTGTGTCCAACGCCTGCACCGAGAGATCCTGGGCCACAGCGTCCACTCCGGCATCGGCCAAATAGGCCAAAGGCCAGGCCAGGCTGAGGGGCTGATGGCCCAGTTCGTAGCAGGCCAAGAGCAGGACTTGGGGAGTTTCGATTTTGGATTTTGGATTTTGGATTTTGGATTGGTGGGTCATGGGTTTGGTTTGGGTGAACGGGCTTTGGTGTGCGAGCAACTGAACTGGCTGAATGTTGAAGGATTATATCATAGGTTGGGGGATGGGCGGGGATGGCCAGGTGTGGGGGTGTGAAAGCAACCCATAAACAGAGTGACAGTCGTCATCTGTGATTAGCTTCACAAATGATGTATACTTGACACTTGGTTTCGCCGTTGCTCGGTACATCAGAGCCGATGTGCCCGCCTCTATTCACCAGACCCCTTTTTATGCTCGGAGGCTCTATGACCTTTCAGATGATGCTTGCGTTCGCTATTTTAGCGGTGACCATTGGGCTCTTTGTCAGTGACCGTATCCGCCTGGACCTGGTTGCCCTCATGGCCATGCTGGCCCTGACCCTGACCGGGCTGTTGACCCCGGCTGAAGCCCTGGCCGGTTTTTCCAATTCGATTGTGCTGATCATCGCCGGGCTTTTTGTGGTGGGCACGGCGCTCTTTCAGACCGGGGTGGCCTCGTCTGCGGGGGACTGGCTGGCAGAGGTGGCAGGGACCAATCCCACCATTTTGACCGCTGTGATCATGGTTGTGGTGGCCCTGCTTTCAGGCTTCATGAGCAACACCGGGGCCACCGCGGTGCTGATCCCCGTGGTGGTGAGCTTGGCCTGGAATGCCAAGATCAGCCCGTCCAAGCTGCTCATCCCCCTGGCCTTTGGCGCATCCCTGGGCGGCATGTTGACCCTGATCGGGACGCCCCCCAACATTGTGGTGAGCAAGCAGTTGGAGGCTGCCGGTTTTGAGGGCTTTGGCTTTTTTGAGTTTGCCCCCATTGGCCTGATCGTGCTGGCCGTCAGCATCGTCTTTATGTTGTTGGTGGGGTGGCGTCTTCTCCCCGACCGCCAAGATTCTGACAACCAACAGGATAACCTGACCGATCTGCCCAGTTTGGCGGATCTGGCCCATGCCTATCGGGTGGGTGGCGGGCTGTTCCGCCTGCGCGTCCGGCGCAATTCACCCCTGGTCGGCCGCACCATTGCCGAGGCCAATCTGCGCGCCCGCTTCAATGTCACGGTCCTGGGGGTGCAATCCTGGCCCGACGGCGAACCCCACCCCTCTCCGCGCCAGTTTGTCACCCCGAAAACCGTGGTGGACATGCACGACATCCTCTACATCCAGGGCGCGGAGGCGGATGTCATGCGTCTGGCTCGGGAAGAACAGATGGGCGTGCGGCCGGCGGAGGATGGGGATGGCCGTCTGCTGGCCGCGGAGTCGGGGCTGGTGGAGGTGTTGCTCACCCCCGCCTCCCGCCTGGTGGACCGCACCCTGGCCGAGTTTCGCTTTCGGGATGTCTACGGGCTGACCGTCCTGGGCATGAAACGCATGGGCAAGCATTTCACCGGAGATCTGACCACAGAGAAGTTGCGCTTTGGCGACACCCTGCTCTTGGAAGGTCCGTGGGACCAGATCGAACTCCTGCGTCGGGAGCGGCGAAATCTGGTGGTGGTGGGTCAACCCAAGGAGATGTTGGCCCGCACTGTGAAGGGGCACAAAGGGCTGTGGGCCGTGGGGATCATGCTGGGCATGTTGCTGCTCATGACCTTCGAGATCATCCCCACGGTGACGGCCGTGCTGCTGGCCGCGGTGGCTATGGTCCTGGCCGGCTGCCTGAGCATGGAGGACGTCTACCGCACCATGAGCTGGGAAAGTGTGATCCTGATCGCGGCCATGCTGCCCATGGCCACGGCCATGGAGAAGACCGGCGGCATCGATCTGATCGCCAACGGGTTGACCTCTGGGCTGGGCGGCTACGGTCCCCTGGCGGTGATGGCCGGCATTTTCGTGGTCACCGCCCTGCTCAGCCAGTTTATCTCCAACACGGCCACCGCGGTGCTGATGGCCCCCATTGCCCTGCAATCGGCCCTTGCCCTGGGTGTGTCGCCCCACGCCTTCTTGATGACCGTGGCCATTGCAGCGTCCGCGGCCTTCGCCACCCCCATCGCATCGCCCACCAACACCCTGGTCCTGAGTCCCGGCGGCTATAGTTTCGGCGACTTTGCAAAGGTCGGGTTTCCCCTCCAAGTCGTGGTGCTGGTGGTGGCCATGCTGACCCTGCCCCTCCTCTTTCCCCTGTAGGAAAGCAATGAGTGATGAGTAATGAGTAATGAGTAATGCGTGGTAGTGTGGGGATTGACAACATCCCCAC
>CAZKEX010000109.1:0-1384 GCA_964551895.1 uncultured Caldilineaceae bacterium
CACCGTAGACGATGCAGAAATGGTGTTCCAGTCCCTCTCGCATGGTCTCGCTCCCACGCTCCGCGTGGGAGTGGCTTTGGGCGCTCTGCGCCCCTCGGCGCAGAGCGCCGGTTGACGTTCCCACGCGGAGCGTGGGAACGAGCAATGTGAACTCAAGTCAGATTTAACACCGGTAGGCCCGAAAGTTGGGCAAAGAGGGCCAGTTCCTGGCGGAAATCACCGTAGACGATGCAGAAATGGTGTTCCAGTCCCTCCCGCATCACCGTGTCGAAGACCTGGGCAGCCGGGCGGTCAAAACGAATCACGCCGTTTGTGCCGCCAAAAGCCCTGGGCGCCTGCACCATCTCGCCGCCGCCGATGACCAGGCGATAGGCGGTCTTGCCATTCTCTTCGGGGAAGTGGTGCAGCCGGGCGAGGGTGATTCGGCCGGGCTTGAGGGGGAACTCGAAGAGCAGGGGCAGTTTGCGGTTGCTGTGGACTGTGGCCTTGATGGGGGTGGCAGGGTCGGCCATGCTGACCGGGGCCAGCCCGCAGTGCCACAACACCCCGGTGTCCGATTCGGCGTCGATGGAGACCAGATCCGTGATAAAGGCGGGGCTGTCGCTGATGGCCTGGAGCATGACCAGGGTCAGGGTGCCGTTGACATCGGCCTCGCAACTGGTGGGGACACGGTCTTCGTTCAACAGGCTCATGGCCCCGCAGGCCGCGCAGCCCAGCTCGGTGAAGAACTCGGGCCAGCAGCGCACGGCCACGCCGGAGAGTTGCTCGTCGTCCACCCGGCCCCGCAGGGCGGCATAGACCCCCGCGGTCCCTCGCAGGGCGGGCTGGTCCATCTCGGCCAGGTTGTCCGCATAGCCCCCCACCCGTTCCAAAAATGCGTCCCTGGGCGCGTCCGGGGCAGAGCGGGCCATCTCCAAAGTCTCGGCCAAAGAGAGGGGGACGACCTGGGCGCCGAAGAGCCGGTCCAGATCCACGGGATCGTAGGCGCAGGTGTCAAAGCCGGCGGGATGCTGGCCGACCAACCCGATGCGGGCGGTGCGCAGAGTGCGTCGGGCAAAACCGGCCCGGGCCAAAAGGCGCACCTTGTCCAGGGCGGCGGGATCATCCGCAGGGGTGAGCAGATAGTCGTAGCCGAGATCGTGTTGTTTGAAGGCGTGGCCTGCCAAATTTATGCCACACAAACTGTTCAAGCGCAAGCGCCCCCCATCCCGCACCTCGGGCACGGCCCAGAGCAGGGTGGGCAGCCCCCGATCTCGCACGGACGAGGCGATCTGCACGGCCATGCTGCTGTCGGCAAAGCTGGCCTGCATCAAGATCAGCAGATCGAACTCGGCCCCGGCCAGTGACTTGATGGCCCGCTCGGCCCCGTCGGCGTCCATGAGCA
>CAZKEX010000109.1:1484-12668 GCA_964551895.1 uncultured Caldilineaceae bacterium
CCCAGGGTGGCGGTGACGTGGGTGGGATCCCCGGTGGCGATGGCGTTGATGAAGGCCTGGTTCACCCCGGCGTGGAAGGGGCCGCTGTTGGCCCACTCTTCGACCCCGGATGGGGTGTAGTGGGCCGCGCCCTTGTCCGTCACCCGCACAAGTCGGTCCCGCAGGGCAAAATCGGCGGCGGGGCCGATCTGGATTTCAGGGAAGAGGCCATAGGTGCCGGCGCAGTTGCCCACGGCCCCATCTTTGAAGCCCAGGGTGAGGGCGTAGCCGTCCCAATTGTCAAAAGTCGGCTCGAAGTTGACCTGGCGGCGGCTGTACGCGGCATAGACCGTCTCGATCTCTCCGGCCAGCCCTTGGGCCACGTCGATCAAATGGATGTTTTGGTCCACAATCTGGCCCCCGGCCTGGTGGCGATCCCACATCCACGGGATGGGCGGGCGGGTCCAATACCAGCGCAGGTTGATCAGGGCGATGGGATCTTGGCCGATCAATTCCTGGGCTTTGAGATAGCCGGGGCTGTAGCGCCAGTGGAAGGCCACACAGACCAGGACGTTTTTGGCCTCCGCGGCCCGCACCAGCCGACCGGCCGCGGCCAGATCCAGCTCCAGGGGTTTTTCAACAAAAATAGGCAGCCCCGCATCCACACAATCCAGGGCCAGCGTCCCGTGGTTGTGGGTCGGGGTGCAGATGTAGACCGCGTCCAACGCTTCCTGGGCCAGCATGGCTTGGTGATCCGTGTAGGCCCGCCCACCCCATTCGTCGGCCATGACCTTGGCCTTCTCCGGGATCAGATCGCAGGTGGCCAGGATCTGGGTCTGTCCCTGGGTGCGCAGGATGCGGGCGTGGGTGTTGCCCATGCGCCCTGCGCCGATCAAGCCGATGCGGATGGGTTGGGTGGAGTGTGGGGTGGTCACGGGATGGAATTCCTTTTTGATCTAGTTCCTCACCAACCAGGTTCTTATTTTTTGTGCAAGGATCTTTACCACGAAGACACGAAGGCCCGAAAGGTCACGAAGGGAAGAATTTTTTGTGTTCTTTTGTGCCTTGGTGTCTTGGTGGTAGCCCTTTTTGGCTCTGACTCGGCCAGATTAGGCTAAAACCGGTTGTCCGCCTGCGCCCTGGGCCTGGGGGCTAAAAAAGAAGGTGTCTAGCCCCAAGGCCACGGCCCCGGCTTCTCCGCTCTTGTCACCAAAAGAGGCGGGCAGGAGGGTGATCTGGTCCCCCAGCCCCCCGAAAGCCCGATCCCGGATGGTCTGGAGCAGGATCGGATGAAAGAGGTCAAAACCGCTGTCCAAGAGACCGCCCAGGACGATCAGTTGGGGGTTGAGTACGTTGACCAGGTTGGCCAGGGCGATGCCCATATAGAAGGCCCGGTCGGCCAACATGGCCACCAGGCCCGGGTGGCCGGAACGGGCGGCGGCGAAGATGGCGCTGAGGGGATCTTGGCCGATGGATTTGGCGGCCTCAAGCAGATCCGGGGCCAGGGGACGGGCCAGAGCGATGATGGCCAGCTCGGAGACCAGGGTCTCCAGGCAGCCGGTGTTGCCGCAGCGACACAGCTCCCCGCCCTGGGGCAGGATGGTCCAATGGCCGATCTCCCCAGCCCCATAGCCTGCGCCGCGATAGACCTGGCCATCCACAACCAGTCCGGCCCCCAGTCCCACCCGGCTATAGACAAAGGCCAGGGCTTTGGCATGTTTGCCCTGGCCATACAGGCTTTCGGCCAGGGCCATGCAGCGCACGTTGTTGTCCACCTGAACGGGCAACCCCAGGCGGCCGGCCAATTCGTCCCGCAGGGGCACGTTTCGCCAGCCCAAATTGGGGGCCAGGATGTTGATGCCCGTGGACTGTTCCACCAAGCCCGAGGCGCCCACGCCCACCCCCACCACCTTGGCCGCCCTCTCCGGGTGATCCCCCAGCATTTGGCCCACCGTGGCCGCCATGCGATCCAGGGTCTGCGCCACGGGTTCGTCGTAAAAATGGGGCACCGTGCGCTGATCCACCAGGTGGGCGGAGAGGTCGCCCAGGGCAAAGTAGATGGTGCGCACGCCGATGTGGATGCCCACGGCATAGCGGCTGTCGGGGATCAAGGCCAGGGCCTGGGGAGGACGCCCCGCCCCCTCGGTGAGGGCTTCCAGATCTGTGCCCACCTCGGCCAAGACGCCCTGGCCGATCAATTCCCCGGTCAGGTTGGTGACCGTGGTGGTGGAAAGTCCGGTGAGCCGGGCCAGGCGCACACGGGAGATCGGCTGATATCGTTGGAGTGTCAGAAGCAGCCGATGCAGGTTGTGTGCCTTGATGGTCAGGGCGCTGTGTCCGCCCTGGGATTTCCTGGCCACGTGGATGCCCCTTTGCAGGGTTGGATGAGCTGGGAACATTTGATGGGGTGTTCAATTAATCCTCAAGAGGAATTAATTGGACACCCTGAGTATAGATCACTCAATCCGCCTTGTCAACCGGGAAAACAGAATTGCAGCAGTTTCAGTTTGACCACAGGATGGTGACTCCATTGCAAAAAGCCAGTTCTCACCGCAAAGACACAAAGGGCGCAAAGGGGTTAAGGGCAATCGAGAGGAGAAATCTTGTTTTTCTCTGCGCTCTTGGCGTCTTTGGGGTGAACTTTTAGTTTTCGTAGGGGAACCATTCTGGTCAGACTGTGACTTTCTGGACGCCTTGACACCGACTTGCTATTCGCCTAAAATCAAGGTATGATGTCCCACGCAGCCTATCTCTATGGGCCGTGAAATACCCTCCACCGTCTAGCGCCAGTTTTGAACCATCCCAACCACAGTTTCATCCCCCGGCCTGTCCGAGCCAGTGGCGACTTCAGCCTCAGTCGTTTTTTGACGTTGTGAATCCTCCGCGTGTTCTGTTCACCCGACCTCACCCCATTTCGTAACACTTGGTTTTCCGCTTTATCAATCAACAAAACCCAAAAGGAGCGAAACAATGAAGTTGAGATTCTCGTATCTGTCCATTTTCGTGTTGCTTGTCTTGATCCTGGGGGCGTGTGCCCCGGCAACCCCAGCCGCGCCAGCGCCGACAGAGGCCCCAGCGGTTGAGGCCCCGGCGGTTGAAGCCCCGGCGGTTGAGGCCCCAGCAGAGGCCCCGGCAGTCGAAGCCCCTGCCGAACCCATGCGATCCGGCGGCACCCTGCGCATGGGCATCAACGCCGCAGACATCTCCAGCTTGGATCCCCACTTTGCCACCACCACCCCAGACCGGGCCGTCGTGGACATGATCTTTAACGCCTTGGTCCGCTATGCGCCTGGCGACAGCTCGACCTTTGAGCCGGATCTGGCCGAAAACTTGCCCGAACCGGAGATGGTGGATGACAAGCAGGTGTGGACCTTCAACCTGCGCCACGGGGTGATGTGCCATGCCACAGACGCCGTACCCTCCTATGAGCTGACCAGCGCCGATGTGGTCTGGTCCTTGGCCAAGTCGGCCAACGCGGATACCTCCGCCTATGCCGGCGAGTATGCGGGCATGACCGTGGAAGCCGTGGATGACTACACGGTCAAGATCAGCCTGGACACCCCCTTGTCCAAGCTCCTCTTCTACCCCAAGGTGACCAACTACTCCGGCGGCTTCATCATCTGCCAAAAGGGCGCCGAGGGCATGAGCGCCGAAGAGCTGAAGACCCACCCCACGGGCACAGGTCCCTTCATGTTCGAGAGCTACAACACCCAAGAGAAGGTGGAGTTGGTGGCCAATCCCGATTACTTCCGAGGGATGCCTGAGCTAGACGGCGTCACCATCCGCTATATGGGCGACCTGAATAGCCGCGAAGTGGGTCTGCGCAGCGGCGAATTGGATGTGATCAACGGCGCCCCGGACGAGATCTGGGTGCAGAAGATGGTCCCGGTTGAGGGCATCAAGGTAGATGTCTTCGGCCCCGGCGAGATCGCCACCCTGCACTTCAACCAGAACGTGCCCCCCCTGGACGACATCCGGGTGCGCCAGGCCATTGCCTACGCCTTGGATCGGGAAGAGTTCCTGGCCCTGGTGGGCGAGACCGTGGCCGGCAATGTCTACTCTCCCGTGCCGGCCCAATTCCTGGCTGGCGGTCTGACCAAGGACGAGGTAGACGCTCTGGATCTTGAGTATGCCTACGACCCAGCCAAGGCCGAAGAACTGCTGGCCGAGGCCGGTCTGGCCGACGGCTTCACCCTGGACATGATCACCTCTGAGATGACCGGCTATCAGGTACTCTATCAATCCATGCAGGCCCAGTTGGCCAAGGTTGGCATCAACGTCAACCTGCAGGTGGTCGACCACTCCAGCATGCACAGCACCATCCGCAACGACGCCAACCCCCTGGTGATCTACATCGCCTGGCGGCCCAACGCCGACGTCTTCCTGACCCGCTTCTTCCACTCCGACTCCATCGTGGTGACCGGCGCCAAGCCCGACACCAACTTCTCCCACTACGACAAGATCGATGATCTGATCGTCGGCGCCCGCGGCGCCCTGGATCCGGTGGAGCAGGTGCAGTTGTGGAAGGACGCCCAGGTCATGATCCTGGAAGATATGGTCGCCTTCCCCATCCAGTATCAGAGCCAGGTCTATGCCCGTTCCGCAGCGGTGGACTTCGGCCACGAGCTCAAGTCGGTCCTGGCCCTCTACCCAGGCATCGACGAGACCACCAAGATTGTGAAGTAAGTGTGATCTAACCGCCGAGGACGCTGAGGATGCGCGGAGATCTCAGAGGAAAAGCCCTCTTTCTCTCTGAGACCTCCGCCAGTTCTCAGCGCTCTCGGCGGTTAAACCTCTTGTCCCTCAGCCCTCATCCCCCTTCCACCGCCAGCCATAGGCCCAAAAAACTATGCTTCGATACATTCTGCGTCGGCTGATCTTGACCATCCCCGTCTTTTTGGGGGTTCTCACCATCGTCTTTTTTGTGGTGCGCGTCATCCCCGGAGACCCGGCCACCGCGGCGCTTGGGGACTACGCGTCCAAGGAGGCCGTGGAAGCCCTGCGGGAGACCATGGGGCTCAACGAACCTTTGCTGGTGCAGTATGGCACTTTTCTGCTGGATCTGGCCAAGGGGGATTTTGGCAACTCCATGATCACCGGCACGCCCATCAAGGAGCAGATCAGCCGGGTGCTGCCCTATTCCCTGGAACTGACCCTGCTCTCCATCCTGATCGGGATTGTGCTGGGGGTGCCCACGGGGATCTACACCGCCACCAACCGCAACCGCCTGCCCGACTATGTGGGCCGGATCGTCTCCTTGGCCGGGTTGTCCGTGCCCGCCTTCTATTTGGGCATCCTCTTTATGTTGTTGTTTGCCGTAAAGCTGGGCTGGCTGCCCGCCATCGGCGGCGGAGAGATCAGCGACTTCAAAGACAACATCTCTCACCTGATCCTGCCAGCCCTCACCCTGGGCTTGGTGATGACGGCCTCCGTGGCCCGGCTCTCCCGCTCGGCCATGCTGAACGTGTTGAGCCAGGACTATGTGCGCACGGCCCGGGCCAAGGGGTTGAGCGAGCGGACTGTGCTGCTGGGCCATGCCCTGCGCTCGGCCCTGATCCCCATCGTCTCCCTTTCGGGGATTTGGGCCGTCAGCCTGATCGGCGACTCTGTCACCACAGAAGTGGTCTTTGCCCGGCCCGGTCTGGGCAAGATGATGGTGGGGGCGATCTTGCAGCGAGACTACACAGCCCTGCAATCCATCATGGTGATCTACACCGCCTTTGTGGTGATCATCAACCTGCTCACGGATCTGATCTACGCTTTGGTCGATCCCCGTATCCGACATAATTGAAAAGGGGGAGGTTGGAGATTGAGAGATCGAGAGATTGGGAGATTACGCCGGTCCAATCGCCCAATCTCCCAATCGCCCAATCTCCCAATCTCTCAACCTCCCCAATCGCCCAACCTCTGAAAGGCCCTATTCCATGACCCACGACGATCTCGCGGAAAACGGCGGACCTGAACTGCTCATTCGTAGCCAGCGCAAGCGGTTGATCCGTACATTTTTGCGCAACAAGGCCGCGGTCTTTGGGCTGGTGTTGGTCCTCATCATCGTCTTCTTGGCCGCGGCCGCGCCCCTGATCACCAGCCGGGATCCCCTGGAGCAGAACGCCCGCATGAGGATGCAGCCGCCGGACGGTGACTATCTCCTGGGCCACGACACCTTTGGCCGGGATGTCTATGCCCGTATCGTCTACGCCGGGCGCATCTCGCTGATCGTGGGGGTGGTCTCCGTGCTGTTGGGCGGGGCGACCGGCACCATTTTGGGGTTGATGGCCGGATATACAGGGGGCAAGACCGAAACGGTGATCATGCGTTTTGTGGATATTCTGATGGCCTTTCCCAGCCTGCTACTGGGGTTGACCGTGCTGGCCGTGCTGGGGGCGGGCGTAGGCAAGATGATCATCGCCATCGGGCTGATGCTCTCGCCCTCCTTTGCCCGGGTGGTGCATGGGGCGGCGTTGACCATCAAATACAACGATTATGTCGAGGCGGCCCGATCCATCGGCTCGTCCAATTTCCGCATCATCCGCAGCCATGTGTTGCCCAACCTGATGGGCGAAATCGTCGTCCTGGGCAGCCTGCTCACCGCCTCGGCCATCCGCGTGGAGGCCAACCTGAGCTTCATCGGCCTGGGCGTCTCGCCGCCCACCCCCACCTGGGGCAACATGATCCGGGACGGTGTGCCCAATTTGATCAACGCCCCCTGGCTCTCCATCTTCCCCGGCCTGGCCATTCTGGTCACCGTCCTGGCCTTCAACCTGCTGGGCGACGGCCTGCGGGATGTGCTGGATCCCAAGCTGCAAGAGTAAAAATAGAACACAGATTGGACGGATGAGACAGATTAAAACGGATTCTTAAAAGATCTTTTTTGATCCGTTTTGATCCGTTCGATCCGTCCAATCTGTGTTCTATTTTTTTAGAAAGCTGTGATCGATCATGATCCAAAGAGTGACCATTGGTCTGCCCCGGATGCGGGCGGAAGTTGGGGAGCGGCGGGACTTTCTGCCCGATTTTGTGGCCATGTTGATCGAGGCCGGGGCCGATGTGGTGGTGGAGGCCGGGGTCGGCGCGGGGATGGGGCTGGATGTGGACGATTACACCCAGGCCGCCCCCGGTGTGATCTTCGGCAGCCATGCCGACGCCTATGCCCAGGACGTGGTCCTGGTCCTGCGCTGTCCCGATGACGCCGATCTGCGGTTGATGCGCCCCGGCGCCTGTCTCATGTCCATGCTCCACTATCATACCCGGCCCCAGCGGGTGGCCTTTCTGCGCCAACTGGGCGTGGAGGCCATCTCCCTGGATTCCCTCAAAGACGACCAGGGCCGACGCACCATGCAGAACTTTCGGGCCGTGGCCTGGAACGGGGTGGAGGCAGCCTTTCAGGTGTTGGCCAAGAGCTTCCCCGCCCCCGGTTTCGAGAGTCCCGACCGGCGGCCCATCCAGGCCATCCTCCTGGGCGCGGGCGCGTTGGGGAGCGTGGTGTTGCAGGCCGCGGTGCGCTATGGGGACATGGCCCTGTGGCAGCGGCTGGCCGGGGCCGGCGTGCCCGGCGTCCAGCTCACCGTGGTGGATTTCGACGTCACCCGGCACGAAGCCACCATGCACCGCCTCCTGGCCGAATGCGACCTCCTCATCGACGCCACCGCACGCCCGGACCCCAGCCGCCCGGTGATCCCCAACGCCTGGATCGGCCTGATGCCCGACCACGCGGCGCTGTTGGATCTGGCCGTGGACCCCTACAATTGCCAACTGGATCCCCCCGCCCTCAAGGGTATCGAAGGGGTGGTCGGCGGCAGCCTGGACCAATACATCTTCGCCCCGGACGACCCGGCCTTTGACGCCCTGCCCGCCTGTGTGGACAGCGCCCATCGGCGCTGGTCGGTCTCGTGTTATTCCTGGCCCGGCGTCCATCCGCGACCGTGCATGGAACTCTACGCCGAACAGCTCACCCCGCTGATGCAGGCGTTGATTCGGGCCGGGGGACCGGCGGGCATCGATCCCGAAGGGCCTGCCCCACACAGGGCTTTGGCCGGGGCTATGCTTTCCCGGCACAAGTAACCGTTTATTTTTCACCGCAAAGGCACCCTCTGCGCCTTTGCGGTGAGGTTTTACCCTTCTCCACCCTCCCCAAGTCCGCAAAGGAACCGAAAATGGACACACTTCGCACCCCGCTCATCACCACCCGTGGCAAAGCCTTTGACATCACTGTCGATGGCCAAGCCGTGACTGCCTTTCCCGGCGAGACGATTGCCGGGGCGCTGCTGGAGGCGGGCCGTCGATCCTGGCGGCGCACCCCCGGGGGCAAGCCCAGGGGCCTCTTCTGCGGCATCGGCAGTTGTTTCGACTGCACCCTCACCGTCAACGACAAACCCTACGTCCGCGCCTGCCAAACCCTGGCCCAGCCGGGGATGGTCGTGACTACAAAATAACAAATAGAACACGGATTGGACGGATCGAACGGATCAAAACGGATTTTTCAAAAGAGAAAGATCCGTTTTTAATCCGTCAAATCCGTACCATCCGTGGCCTATTTTTTCCTCAATCTGAGGCTACGAAAGGAAATCCACATGCATGTGCAATGCGAACTCGCCGTGGTGGGGGCTGGGCCAGGGGGATTGCGGGCGGCCCTGGCCGCGGCGAAGGCCGGGGTCCAGGTCACCCTGATCGATGCCAACCGCCAGCCCGGCGGCCAATACTATCGCCAGGCCGACCTCTCCGGCGCGCCGGACGAGCATGGCCATCAGGCCAAAGGCCAGAAATTGTGGCAGGAGGTCAAGGCCGCCGGGGTCACCTATTTCCCCGAAACCGTGGTGTGGGCCACTGTGGGCGAGGGCATCCTGGCCCTCCACGGTCCCGACGCCCCGGCCTTTGTAGAGGCCCAGGCGGTCATCCTCTCCACAGGCGCGTATGACCGGCCCGTGGCCTTCCCCGGCTGGACCTTGCCCGGGGTGATGACCGCCGGCGGGGCCCAGACCTTGCTCAAGACCCAGGGCATCCTGGCCGGACGGCGGATTGTGCTGGCCGGCACAGGTCCCCTGCAATTTGTGCTGGCCGCGGAGCTGCGCCACGCCGGAGCCGAGATCGTGGCCATCCTGGAAGGCAGCCACAACCTCAAGCCCTCCATGAGCCAGGTGGGGGCGCTGTGGAAGCAGTGGGGACGGCTGGGCGAAGGGCTGCGCAGCCTGGCGGGTCTGACCCGACACGGCGTGCCCATCCACATGGGCTGGGGGATTGTCTCCGCCCACAGCAGAGGAAGCGAAGACGAGGGCGTGGGGTCCATCGCCGCCGCACCCCTGGACGAAAATTGGCGTCCTAAACTCGACCAGGCCCAAACCCTGACCTGTGACACCCTTCTCCTGGGCTATGGGTTTATCCCGGCCAACAGCCTCAGTGTGCTGATGGGCGCGGCCCAAGACTGGCGGCCCGACCTGGGCGGCCAGGTGCCCGTGCGGGACGACATGATGGAGACCAGCCTGCCCGGTGTCTATGCCGTGGGGGATGGGGCCGGGATCGGCGGGGTGTTGTTGGCCGAGGTGGAGGGGGAGATCGCCGGGCTGGCCGCGGCGGGCCGCATCCAAGGCCAACCGGAGCGGGCCGAGCGGGCCATCCGCAAGCTGGGCAAGGCGTTGGAGCGGGAGCGGCGCTTCCAAACCATGTATGCCGAACTCTTCACCCCAGAGCCGGGTCTCTATGAGCTGGCCAGGGCCGACACAATCCTGTGCCGCTGCGAAGAGGTGACCTTGGGCCAGGTACAGGAGGCTGTGGCCTTGGGGCAGACGAGCAGCAACGAGGTCAAGATGGTCACCCGGTGTGGCATGGGCGAATGCCAAGGGCGCATGTGCGGCCAGTTGGTGGCCCGGGCCGTGGCCAAGGCGGCGGGAAAATCTGTGGCCCAGGTGGGGCTGCTGACTCCCCGTCCGCCCCTTTTCCCCATCCCCATCGCAGATTTAGCCCAGATCTCCGTCCAGGAAATGGCCGGTGTGGGGGTTAGCGCCAGCGGGCGCCAGGAGGATCGAATATGAGCGAGCAACGCAGACGACTTAGCGCAGATGTGGTGGTGGTGGGCGGCGGCATTGTGGGCGGGGCCAGCGCCTGGTATTTGGCCAAACGGGGTGTGCGGGTGGTGTTGATGGAAAAGGGCGTGGTGGGCGGCGAGGCCTCCGGGCGCAACGGCGGCGGCGTGCGTCAACAGTGCCGGGTGCGGGTGGAACGTCCCCTGGCCATTGCCAGCGTCAAACTGTGGGAAGGCATCCAGGCCGAGTTGGGCTACGACATGGAATATGTCCAGGACGGCAACATCCGCCTGGCCACCAACGAGACCCGCATGGACGCCCTGCGGGCCGAGGGCGAAGAGGAGCTGGAAGACGGTCTGGCCGTGGAGATCTGGGATCGGGAAACCCTGCGCCAGCGGGCCCCATACTTGGGCGACGTCTTTATCGGGGCCAAGTATTGCGCCACGGACGGCATCGCCAACCCCATCCTGGCCAGCCGGGCCTTTGGCTGGGCGGCCAAACGGATTGGGGTCACCATTCTGGACCATACCGAGGCTATTGAGGTCCAGATCGACGACGGCCAAGTCACCGGCGTTTTGGGCCGGGATGCCCAGGGCGAGATCCTGGTGGAGGCCCCCACGGTGATCCACGCCGGCGGGCCGTGGACCCCGGCGTTGAGCCAGAAGCTGGGGATCACCCTGCCCATCGTGCCCAAGCGGGCCACGGTGGTGGTGACCCAGCGGGTGCCCTTCCTCTTCAAGGAGTTTATCTCGTCCCACGACCTCAACTTCTATGCCCGTCCGGCCAAGGCGGGGCAGATCCACGTGGGCGGCATCGACGTCCCCGCCGAGACCTTTGACAAAACCGCCACGGCGGAGATCCTGGCCAAATTGGCCCGGGGCGTCGTCCAGGGCATCCCGGCGCTGGAAGGGGCCAGCTTCCTGCGCATGTGGACAGGCACCCTGGCCATGACCCCGGACCACTTCCCGGTCATCGGCCCTGTGCCGGGGGTGGACGGCTATCTCCTGGCCGCCGGCTTCAGCGGCCACGGCTTCTGCCTAGGTCCGATTGTGGGCAAGCTGATGAGCGAAATGCTGCTGGACGGCGAGCCATCGATCGATCTGGGGGCGTTTGGGGTGGGGCGGTTTGGGTAAAAGACAAAATGGGGTTTGGGTGGTGAAATGAGGAACGGCCCGGTCTTTGACCGGGC
>CAZKEX010000110.1:0-12399 GCA_964551895.1 uncultured Caldilineaceae bacterium
CGGGTCTACACGATCTTCTGCGGCATACCCGCCCGGTCACGGACCGGGCTAGAGCAGGGGTTTGGGGGGTCTGCCGGATCTGCGGGGTTATTTGCGCCGGATCGTACAGGGTAAACGCCTACGCGAAAAAAGGAACCATAGACCGATGGCACTCTTCGACAGCATCAAAAGACTATTTGGCGGCAAACAACCCGCATCTCATTCCTCCCCGGTCCCAACCCGCCGCCCCGCGCCGCCGCCCATGATGGACGACGAGCCAGAGCCGGTGGTCCCCGAAGTCAGCGTGCCGGATCTGCTGGCCGAGATCCAGGCTGGGGGCACGCCCACCATTTTGGACATCCGGGAGATCGTTGAATGGAACCAGGTGCGGGCGCCGGGGGTCAAACACATCCCCATGAACACGATTCCCCAGCGCTTGGACGAGTTGGACCGCACCGCGGATCTGGTGATCATGTGTGCCCACGGCAACCGATCCTACACCGTCACCGCCTGGCTCAACGACCAAGGCTTCACCGCCCGCAACCTCAAAGGCGGCATCACCCTGTGGCGCATCCGCGGCGGAACCGTCGAAACCGGCCAGCCAAACTAAGCCCATCGCAGAGGATGAGAACAAAAAAATAGAACACAGATTTGACGGATCGAACGGATAAAAAACGGATCTTTTTGTTCGTTAGAAAAAATCCGTTTTTATCCGTCAAATCCGTTCAATCCGTGTTCTATTTTTTGTTTTTATCCTTTGCGGTGAATTTCAGCATCGAGTTCACCATGATTCATTTTGATCGTTTCACCTATTCCTATCCCGACACCACCGCGCCCATTTTGGATGACCTCTCCCTCTCCATCCACGAAGGGGAGTTTGTGCTGGTGGTCGGCCCCTCCGGCGCGGGGAAGAGTACCTTTCTGCGCGCCCTCAACGGGCTGGTCCCCCACTTCCACGGCGGACAGGTGGCGGGCCGGGTGCGCGTGGCCGGGCTGGACCCCATCGACCTTGGCCCCCGGGGCATGGCGGAGCGGGTGGGCTTTGTCTTCCAGGACCCGGAGAGCCAGTTTGTGGTGGACACGGTGGAGGACGAGCTGGTCTTCGCCATGGAAAACTTCGCCGTCTCCCAGGTCACCATGCGCAAGCGGGTGGAGGAGGTGCTGGACCAGCTCAACATCGTCCACCTGCGGGCCCGGCGCATCAGTACCCTCTCCGGCGGCGAGAAGCAGCGGGTGGCCATCGCCGCCGTCCTCACCCTCCAGCCACGGGTCCTGGTGCTGGACGAGCCGACCAGCCAGCTCGACCCCCAGGCTGCGGAAGAGGTGCTGATCGCCCTGCGCCAGCTCAACGAAGACCTGGGCCTCACGGTGATCTGCGCCGAACATCGTTTGGAGCGGGTGGTCCAATACGCCGACCGCATCCTCTACTTCCCCTGCGTGGGCACACCCCCCCTGCTCGACGACCCCGCCGCGGTCCTGGCCCAAATCCCCCTCACCCCGCCCCTGATCACCCTGGCCAAAAGCCTGGGCTGGCAGCCCCTGCCTTTGACGATCAAAGAGGGGCGGCGGTTTGTTAGAATGGCGAATGGCGAATGGCGAATGGCGGAGGAATCAACGCCCTCCAATCCCCAATCCCCAATCCCCAATCCCGCCATTCGCCATTCGCCATTCGCCATTCTAACCCACGTGTGGCACGCCTATGGCAGCCACGAGACGGTGCGGGATGTGACTTTGCAGATCAACCCTGGGGAGATTTTGGCTGTCATGGGGCGCAACGGCAGCGGCAAAACGACCCTGCTCAAGCTGTTGAGTGGGTTGCTCAAGCCATCCCAGGGCGAGGTGAGGGTGGCTGGGTTGGACACCCGCACGGCCAAAGTGCAGGAGGTGATCCGGCACATCGGCTACGTGCCCCAACAGCCGTCCTCCCTGCTCTTCAGCGAGACCGTGGCCGACGAAATCGCCTTCACCCGGCGCAGCCGTGGTCTGCCCGCGGACCCCGCCGGGGACCTGGCCCTGCTGCACACCTTGGACATCGCCCACCTGGCCCAGCGCCATCCCCGGGACCTCAGCGCCGGGGAGCAGCAGCGGGTGGCCCTGGCCGCCATCCTCGTGGCCGAACCGGCCATCTTGCTCTTGGACGAGCCGACCCGAGGGCTGGACTATCCCAACAAAGAACGGCTGCGGGGCTTCCTGCGCACCCAGCGGGACGCCGGCCGCGCCGTGGTCATGGTCACCCACGATGTGGAGTTGGTGGCCGAGATCGCTGACCGGGTGGTCCTCCTGGCCGAGGGCGAAGTGATCCTGGACGGCCCCATGCGGGACGTGCTGGCCGACTCCCTGGTCTTCGCCCCCCAGATCCACAAGCTCTATCGGGACAAGGGTATGATGACCGTGGGGGATGCATTGAATCGAGTATCGAGTATCGAGTATTGATGATGCGAAACGCCAACGATCTACCCCAATCCCCAACCGATCCCCAATCCCCAATCCCCAATCCCCAATCCCCAATCCCCAATCCCCAATCCCCAATCCCTCCTGCGCATGGCCACGCTTCTCGTCGCCTCGGCCGTGGGGATTTTGGCCTTCCTCTACCCCTTCTTCACCCAGGATTCGGCCCAAGCCGACAGTTCCCAACTGGTCGGCCACAGCCAGGACGCCCCCCTGATCTTCGCCCTGCTGACGATCCTTCTGCTCGTCACCGTGATCAGCAGCCTGAGCAGCGGCCAACTCAACAGCAAGCTGATCGCCGTCCTGGGCATCCTGGCCGCGGTGAGCGCAGTGCTGCGCCTGGCGCCGGGGCCGGGAGGCTTCAGCGCCATCTTCTTTCTGCCTATCCTGGCCGGCTATGTCTATGGGCCGACCTTTGGCTTCCTCTTGGGCAGCCTGGGCCTGGCCGCCAGCGCGCTGATCGGGGCCGGGATCGGGCCGTGGCTGCCGTTTCAGATGTTTGCGGCCGGCTGGGTGGGGCTGCTTTCCGGCGGGCTGGGGATGGTCATGCCTGCCCGGTGGGTGGGAACAAAGGGGGAAGTGGCACTTTTGGCCGTGTGGGGGATGGCGCTGGGGCTGGGCTTTGGCGGGGTGATGAATCTGTGGTTCTGGCCCTTTATCACCGGGGGGCAACAGAGCGCCCTCAACTGGCAGCCTGGCCTCTCCGTGGTCGAGACCGTGCGCCGCTATGCCCTCTTCTACGCCGTCACCTCCGCCTGGTGGGACGTGGGCCGAGCCGTGGGCAACGCTGTGCTCATCGGTCTGCTGGGCTGGCCGGTCCTGCGCGTCCTGCGCCGCTTTCGGGCCAAGTTTCGCTTTGAAGTGAAGGGGTGAAAAAAGCGATCGGAGGTTGGGCGGGCAGAGGGAAAACTCACTCGCCCGAAAAGGTCGTTGAGCTTTTCCCTCTGCCCACCCAGCCTCCTTCTGTCTATTCGTTGACGATCAGGGAGCAGTCGATTGTGTATTGCTGGGCAGCGAAATCATAGTTCAAGATACCGGTGACAGTGGACCAATCCGGCGCGGTGCCAGCGCAGAATGGTTGGGGTCGAGCCAGATCATCCAGCATCCCGTCGATCTCGTTAAGCCGAGACATGAGTTGGGCAACATCGCCGCTGGAGAGGGAACCGCCCTCCTCGAACAGGCGCGTCGTGATCTGCTGTTGCAAACTTAGCAGCAGTTGCTGGTATTCCTCGTTCGGCAGCACAGAGATGCGATAGCCGCCACCGTGGGTGCTGAAGGTGCCGCCGCTGCCAGCAGGAGGAATCAACCGAGTGGTGCCGGTTCCACTATCCGGCGTGCGGATCAGCACCCGAATAGTGGAATCCGACAAATTGAGGATATCAATATTCACACAGCCGCCGAGGAGCAGGACCCCGGCCAGCAGAATCAAGGCGATCACAGGTCGAAAACGCATAGGTGTCTCCTTTCTGAGTAGGCCCGCCCGCTATGGGCGGCACAGGGATGAACTCTCCACCAGCAGGTCTGCCCGGTCCGGGGAAGAGAAGCCTTCCCGGGCGACAACGATCCCCTGGGGCACGGCGAAAAAGGTAAACTTGTCGCCCCGACCCATGACCAAGGTGCATGTCACCGGCGGCGGATTTCCCCCCTCGGCGCTGAATTCGATGTTGTAGCGGCCTTTGGGCATGGCGCCCAGACCGCCCACATCCAACGGGGCCAGCCGGTCGGTTTCCAGGGCGCTGGGATCCCCGTCTTCGGTCTCCAGTTGGACATAGCGCACGGTCAACTCGGCGTCCGATGTGTTGACCACGCTGATCTCGCCGACGCCTTGGATCGTCGCCTCCAATTGCATCAAGCTGACCGCCCCGGTCTTGACGGCGAAATAGCCGACACCGGCCAACGCGGCCAAGGCCACAACCAGAATCAACAGCCAGATCAGGCAACCTCGCAAACGACTGCGCTTTTTGGGGGGTCCTGTGGATGAATGGTCCATGCTCTCCTCCTTTCCCGTGCCGATAGACACAGGCTAAAATTAAGACCCCTTTTGGGGCAGCGAAAGAGCGGCGCGGGCAATGACGCCTGGAATGATGAACTGGAATGGGGATGTTGACAACTTTGGGTGCGACCAGTATACGTGAGGAGCCGGGTTTATTCAAGGGGGAAATTCAACTCCCCTCCAAGACTGGGCTACGCTCTCGGCGGTTAGAAGGTGTTTGAAAGTAGCCACGAAGCCACGAAGATAGGAAGGTTCACGAAGAAATAGGGAGAAGAGGTCCTTTCCTTCGTGAATCTTCCCGCCTTCTCGTCTTCGTGGCTACTTTTTGGCCATCTTCTGAGGAGGAATGTCTTGTGGACCCTACAGATAGCGAGAAAAATTTGATCACCTTGCCTGGGCTGTGCTATACTCTCTTTGTATTGGGAGCCTCAAGATGAGAAACAGGGTAACCTGTGTCCCGTCCGAGGCTCCGCCTCAGCCGAGCGTTACCTTGGAAAGTGGGCAACCCCCACTTTTCTTGTTGTCAGGGACTTTTTTCGGTCTGGCTGAGACGCGGTTTTACCGCAGAGGGCGCGGAGGGGTTGCAGAGAACGCAGAGAAAAAAACCTTGTTGTTCTTGGCGTTCTTGGCGTTCTTGGCGTCTTTGCGGTGAAAGGTCAGTATTTTTTAGCAGAGTCTAAGGTTGTCTATTGGAACTGTTCTATAAAGGGGTCTGGGTCAGCACATGTCCAAAGCACTAATTGCCGGAATCAATCAAGTTGCCACCGATAAGGGGCTGGATCGAGAGATCATCTTCGAGGCCATCGAAGCCGCGTTGATCTCTGCCTACAAACGCAACTATGGCTCTGTGGCCAACGTCAGCGCGGGGGTGGATCGCATCTCCGGCGACATGCGCGTCTATGCCGAAAAGGAAGTGGTCGAGGGCGTGATGAACCCGCGCACGGAGATCGACCTGGCCGACGCCAAAAAGCTGGACCCAGAGGTGGCCGTTCACGACCTGATCAAGATCCCCAGCACACCGGGGAACTTTGGCCGCATCGCCGCCCAGACCGCCAAACAGGTGATCCTGCAGCGTATCCGCGAGGCCGAGCGAGACACGGTCTTCGAGAACTACGTGCATCGGGTGGGTGAGCTGATCAACGCCCAGGTGCGCAGCATCGACACCCTGTCCGGCACGGTCACGGTCTTGCTGGATGACAAACACGAGAGCCTGCTGCCTCGGGACGAGCAGATCCCCAACGAACGTTTGCGGCGCAGCGACTATATTAAACTCTTTGTGGTGGATGTGCAGAAGGGCAGCCGCGGCCCCATGATCAAACTGAGCCGCACCCATCGCAACCTGTTGCGCCGCTTGATGGAGCAGGAGATCCCCGAAGTGCGAGAAGGCACGGTGGAGATCAAGAACATTGCCCGTGAACCCGGCGCCCGCTCCAAGGTGGCCGTGGTTGCCACCGTGCCCAATGTGGATCCTGTGGGCAGTTGTGTCGGCTTGCGGGGCATGCGGATTCAGGGCATTGTCAACGAGCTGGCCGGCGAAAAGATCGATGTGGTGGAATGGAACAGCGAGATCCGTGCCTACATCGCCAACGCCCTCAGCCCAGCCCAGGTGGATGTGGTGATCTTGGAGGGTGATAACTCGGTCAAGACCGCCACCGTGGTGGTGCCGGACCGTCAGTTGAGCCTGGCCATTGGCAAGGCGGGGCAAAATGCCCGGCTGGCCGCCAAGCTTACCGGCTGGCGCATCGACATCAAGAGCGAGTCCGAAGCCCTGGCCGAGGGGTATGATCTGATGGCTGCCAAGGCGGTTCAGGATTCGGCTGGCAGGGGGGACATCTTTACTATGGCCCAGACCATCTTGGATGCCAAAGACGCGGCTCCCCAGACCGATGCAGACAAGCTGGGCAAAATGGCCCGCATGGTCGAGGACGAAGGGGACGAACTGCCCCCTGTGGATATGTCCATGTTTGGCGACATGCTGCCCCCCACCCCGGATCAACCCAAGGTGGATCTGTGGTCCCTGGCCAAGAAGGAGACCGCCGAGGACGCGCCCAAGAGCGCGGATCCCTTTGGCGAATTGGCCACCCAGCTTGCCGAGGAAGAGGCCCGGCTGCGCAAGATCACCGAATCCTTGGACGTGGCCAAGGCCGATCCTGCACCAAAGGAGCCGGTGGAGATCAAGCCAGATCCCGTGGATGAACCTGACGAGCTGCCCGAAGTCATCACCGCAGACATGTTGCGGGCACGACGGGGCAAAAAGGTTGACATCAAAGACATGGACTTCGAGATCCCCGCGGAGTTGTTGGTCGGTCTGTTGGACGAAGACGACATCGAAGAGGTGGAGCTGGACGATATCTTCGAGGAAGAATTGGACCGCAGCAAGGGCAAGAGCAAGCGGGGCAAGGCTGCCAAGCCTGCCAAGAAATCGACCAAGAAGAAACGCCGACCGGCCTATGGCGACGACGACTACGACGACTATATTTAGATTCCTTAGCCTTTCGACGGAGTCTGTCCCACATGGACAAGAAACAGAGGTCGCAGCCGAAATCACAGCCCAAATCACAGCCCCAGCGGGTCAGGCATCTGCCCCAGCGCACGTGTGTAGCCTGTCGGGAAGTGGCGGGCAAGCGCGGATTGGTGCGCATTGTGCGCACGGCTGACGGGGTGATGGTTGACCCAAGCGGCAAGATGGCGGGACGGGGGGCCTATGTACACCCGGCCCGAGCTTGTTGGGTGCAGGTGACAGAGGGGCGGCGGCTAGACCAAGCCCTGCGCACCCGTCTCCGCCCGGAAGATCGTCAGCGGATCGCCGACTTTATGGCCACCCTGCCTGAAACCGAGCCAGAGATTGGGCCAGAAACTGGGCCGGAGACCGGGACAGAAAGTGGAACAGAAACCGGGGCAACGGTCTCGGCGGATGGTCAGCCGTGAAGCGGCGCAATATAGCAGTTCGCATCACGCATGCGACACCAAAGCAGATAGTTAGTAGGAACCAACAACCGACGGTAACGGTCCGGTTGGAGACAAGGGAAACTGCCTACATCAGGCCACGAGTACAGGAGTACGCTCATGATTAAGTGAGAAGGCGCTGTCCCTCCGACAGCCCATCCTACTCAACACGCTTTCGATCCTATTTTTGGACGAAACCGTGTGCATGACACCACTCCTATGCCCTCGCCTGATGGCCGCTCTCTTCTCTCCTGGCCTATCTTCGGTGACAGCGCTTCAGGCATGTCACCGATGGATCTCCACCCACACCGTCCGCAAAGACAATTCAGTATCCCACCTGATCGGTCGATCAAATAAGTTGATCGATCAAGGGGCTGGCTTGACGTTATTTTATTTGGGAAGGGGAAACAAAGATATGGCTACTACAAAAGTCGAAACCAAAACTACACAACAGCGTCCCAAAGGGCCGCGTCCGCCGGTCAAATCCAACACGGGGGCCAAGGCTGCCAAGCCCAAGCCCGTTGCCGTGACACCGACGGTTGTCGAGGTGGACGATTCCATCACCGTGCGGGATCTGGCTGCGCTGATGGAGCGCAGCCCCATCGATCTGATCAAGGTCCTGATGCAGTTTGGCATCATGGCCCCCATCACCCAGAGCATCGACCACGACACCGCGGTGATCGTGGGCGAAGAACTGGGTGTCGAGGTGCGTCGGCCCATACGTGAAGAGGTGGTCGCCGCCGCCGAGGAGGCCGCCGAGATCGAGGCCGCCATGCCCGCCACCCATCGGGATCAGATCGAGCAGTTCATGGCCGAAGAGGACGAGGATCGCCTGGAACCCCGCCCGCCTGTGGTGGCCATCCTGGGCCATGTGGACCACGGCAAGACCACGCTGCTGGACCATATCCGCCAGACCCATGTGGTGGATTCTGAGGCCGGGGGCATTACCCAGCATACGGGCGCCTATCAGGTCACCATCGACGACAAACGCATTACCTTTTTGGATACCCCTGGCCACGCGGCGTTTACCTCCATGCGGGCCCGGGGCGCCCAGGTCACGGACATCGTGATTCTGGTCGTGGCCGCGGACGATGGGCTGATGCCCCAGACCCGGGAGGCCATCAGCCATGCCCGTGCGGCCGGCGTGCCCATCATTGTGGCTCTCAACAAGATCGACAAGTCCAACGCCAACGTCGACCGGGTGATGGAAGGGCTGGCCAACGAGGGCTTGCAGCCCGAATCCTGGGGTGGCGACACTATCGTTGTGCCCATCAGCGCCCTGCGCGGCGAGGGCGTGGATCTGCTTCTGGAGAACATTCTGTTGCTGGCCGAGGTCGAAGACTTCAAGGCCAATCCCAGGGGCCATCGGGTCGGCACAGTGATCGAGGCCGAGTTGGACAAGTATCGGGGCGTGACCGCTACGCTGCTGATTCAAAACGGCACGGTGGCCCAAGGCGACACCATGGTCGTGGGCGAGACCTGGGGCCGCATCAAGGCCATGTTCGACTATGAGGGGAATGTCATCAAAAAGGCCGGCCCCAGCACCCCGGTGATCGTCCTGGGCCTGCAGGAAGTGCCCCGGGCCGGAGACATCTTCGAGATCGTGCGCAGCGACAAAGAGGCCCGATCCATCGCCGAAGAGCGGCGGCTGAAGCTCGAAGCGGAATCTGCCCGACCCGGACACCAGCAGATGTCCCTGCAAGACCTCTTCGCCCGCATGGAAGAGGGCGAGACCGAAACCCTCAACTTGATCGTGCGGGCAGATGTGCAGGGCTCCCTGGAACCTGTGGTGCGCAGCGTTGAGGTGTTGGGCAACAAGGATGTCAAGGTCAAGATTTTGCAATCTGCCATCGGTGACATCAACGAGAGCGATGTCATGTTGGCCGAGGCCAGCGATGGCATCATCATCGGCTTCAACGTGGGCACGGACAAATCCGCGGCCCAGCGGGCCGAGCTTTCCGGCGTGGAAATTCGCAACTATAGTATCATCTACAAGATGATCGAGGATCTGGAACTGGCCCTACAGGGCATGTTGGAGCCGGTCTATGAGTCTGTTACCCTGGGCCATGCCGAAGTGCGCCAGCTCTTCAAGGTGAAACGGGGCGGCACAGTGGCCGGCTGTATGGTCTTGGACGGTATTATCAAACGCAACGCCAAGGCCCGTCTGCTTCGCAACGGCGAAGTGATCTTGGAAGGTCGGATAGAGAATATCAAACGCTTTGCCGAGGATGTGGCCGAAGTACGCACGGGCTACGAATGCGGCATCAGCCTGGAAGGCGTCAACAAGGGCATCGAAGAGGGCGACGTGATCGAGGCCTTTGAAATACGGCAAGTTAAATAAGCGAATGGCGAATGGCAAATGGCGATTTATTTCCGCCATTCGCCATTCGCCATTTGCCATTCGTCCAAAGGACAAAAACTGTGACCACAATTCGGCAGGAGCGGGTTTCCGGGCTTCTGTTTCAGGAGCTGAGTGTCATACTCAGCTCTGAACTGGAAGATCCCCGGTTGACGATGATCTCGGTGACGGAAGTGGCGGTGAGCCGTGATCTGCGCAGTGTGCGTGTCTTCGTACACCAGGCGGACACGGATGTTCCCAGGCACGAACTGTTGGCCGGTCTCCAATCGGCAACCCCCTATATGCGCCGCCAATTGGCCCAGCGCTGCGGGCTGCGGGTTGTGCCCGAACTCAACTTTGTTTACGACGACACACCGGCCCGGGCGGCCAGGGTTGACGAACTGCTACAACAGATCGCGGCAGAGCGTCAACAACAAGAGCCCAGCCCTGCATCCGACGCTGAACTGGCCCCAGATAGACCGGCCATGCCCATCCCGGGTGCAGACGACATCAGAGAATGAGACAACGATCGGCTTCCCCCTGGGAGGCCATAATCCAGGAACGGTGGAGCGATCCCCTGTTCCTGGATTTTTGTAATTGTGCGGCGAGTCTGAAAAATAGAACACAGATTGGACGGATGTGACGGATTAAAAACGGATTTTCTTCTGAAAAATCAGTAAAAATCCGTTTCATCCGTTCAATCCGTGTTCTATTTTTTCTTTCGCTGACCGCTTACGCTTTGCAGAAAGGCCAGAACTATGATCCCATCACAACTACATCGCTACCTGGATCGGGCTGAGACGGTTCTCTGTATCAGCCATGTCAGCCCCGACGGAGACGCCCTGGGCAGTCTGCTGGGCATGGGCCATCTGCTCATCGCCCTGGGCAAACGGCCCACCTTGGCCTTGCACGACAAGCCCCCGGCAGATTTTTCCTTTTTGCCCGGCTTCGAGACCATCATCGGCCCGGAGCAGGTGGAGGATGTGTACGACCTGATCGTCGTGTTGGACGCCTCCAGCAGCGACCGCATGGGGCGTGTCTATCGGGCCGACGTCCATGATGTCATCCCCATGCTGGTGATCGACCACCACGTCACCAACACCAACTTTGGTCTGGTCAACTGGGTCGATCCCTCCTGCGCCGCGGCCAGCCAGATGTTGGTGCTTCTGGCCGATGCCCTGGCCATCCCCCTCTCCCAGGACCTGGCCATCTGTCTGCTCACCGGTCTGGTGACGGACACCCTCTGCTTCCGCACCCCCAACACAGACGCCAGGGTCTTGGAGGCCGCCATGCGCCTGGTGGATGCCGGGGCAAGTCTGGCCGACATCGCCGCCCGCACGGTCAACAGCCTGCCCTTCCGAGTCTTCAATTTGTGGGGCCAGGTCTTCCCCCACATCGGCTTCGAGGATGGGGTGATCTGGGCGCCCGTCAGCCTAGCCAACATGCAAGTCGCCGGTGTCGGCCCCGGCGAAGATGGCAGCCTGAGCAGCAAATTGATCATCGCCAACGAGGCCGACATCAGCGCCACCTTTATGGAGAAGATCGACGAGAAGGGAGTGGCCGTGGTGGAGTGCAGCTTCCGGGCCAAGCCTGGTTTTGATGTGGCCCAACTGGCCCTCTCGTATGGGGGCGGCGGCCACCCACCGGCGGCTGGCTGCACCGTTGAGGGCGAGCTCTACGCGGTGACCGAACGGGTGGTGGCGGATCTGCGTGCCCTGCGCCGCTCTCTGGTTGCCGCCCGCACCGAACAGGAAAAGACTTAGATATGGCTGCATCACGAGAAGATTTTGTCGGCATATTGGTGATCGACAAGCCAGGCTTGCCCCAGTGGGAGGCAGAGCCGGCTGGCTTCCGCGGACCGCCCACCAGCCACGATATTGTGCAGTGGGTGCGGCGGCGCACAGGCCAGCAGCGCATCGGTCACACAGGCACCTTGGACCCCTTTGCCAGCGGCGTGCTGGTGCTATGCCTGGGCCAGGCCACCCGGCTTGTCGAATATTACCAGGGCCACAACAAGAGCTATTGGGCCAGGGTTGTGCTGGGCACGGCCACCAATACCTATGACGGCCAGGGCGAAGTCACCCACAGCGCCCCCCTCCCCGACCTGGATCGGGCCGGGATCGAGGCGGCGCTGGCCCAATTCCGCGGGCCGATCCAGCAGATCCCGCCCATCTATTCGGCCATCAAACAGGGGGGCGAGAGCGTCCACTACAAGGCCCGCCGGGGCGAAGACGTCGTCATGGTCCCCCGCCCGGTCACCATCCACCAGCTGGATCTCCTGGACATCCACACCCAGGATGGCCGTCCGGCCATGTTGGATCTGCGCGTCACCGGCTCGGCCGGCACCTATATCCGCAGCCTGGCCTATGATTTGGGCCGGGCCTTGGGCAGCGCCGGCCACCTCAGCGCCCTGCGCCGGGAGCAGGCCGGTTTCTTCGCCCTGGACCACGCCTATCCCCTGGCCGATCTGGCCCACCTCACCCGGACGGACGACTGGAACCCCTTCCTCAAGCCCCCGGGCTTTGGCCTGGGCATGCCTGCTTTCTCCTTGACCGAAGAGGAGATCCAACGCTTTGGCTTTGGCCAAAAGGTGATCCTAACCGGGGCAGCGGCCCAACTGGCCGAGACCCAACTGGCCCAAGGCATCGGCCCCGACGGCAGCTTCCTGGGCATCCTGGCCAGCCTGGGGCCATCC
>CAZKEX010000111.1:0-12361 GCA_964551895.1 uncultured Caldilineaceae bacterium
CCCCCCATCTCCCCACCCCCCACCCCCCCAACCCCCCAACCCCCAAACCCCCAATCCCCACTCCCCAATCCCCAATCCCCAATCCCCAATCCCCCAATCCCCCAATCTCCCAATCCCCAATCCCCTCCCCTCACCGCACCACCAAAATAGGCCCGCGGATCTCCGTGATCACCCGGTGGGCGATGTCCTCCAGCAGGAAATGCTCCCAGCCAGCCCGGCGATGGGCCCCGATCACCGTCAACCCAAAGCCGCCCGCCTCGGCCTCGGCCAGGATCTCGTCCACCACCAGACCGTGGCGCACTTTAGCTTCGGCATTGACGCCCATTTCCTGCAACAGGGCCACACTCTGGGCCAGCCGATTGCCCTCGGGCGTGTGGGCCAAGACCTGGTGCGCGGTGTCGGACTCAAGCGCGCCCGCCTCCACCCCCGGCCCCGCGGTGATCTGGGAGATCACATGCAGCACCGTCACCGCCGGTCTGACCCCTTCTCTGGCCCCTTGCCCGGCAGCGTTCAACGAGAGCAGGGGGAGCAGCCGCCGTCGGGTCAGGCTTTCCAGCACAGTGGGCTGGGTCGCGCCGCTGTCACAGATCAACACCCGGTGAATGGGCGCGGCCTCGCCCTTGACCACCAGGACCGCACAGGGCACATGGGCCACCACCCCCATCACCACCGAGCCAAAGATGCGGGTGCGCAGCCGGTGAGATCGACGCTCCCCCAGGATCACCAGATCGTAGCCGCCGGCCTCGGCCTCGGCCAGGATCTCCGCCTCTGGGTGGCCCACGCAAAGCTTTGGCGTCACAGCCACACCCAGCTCCCCCAACAGATCCTGGGCCTCGGCCAGGATCTGTTCACCGCGTCCCCGGCGCAGGGGCCCGGCCACCACGGTCAACAGGGTGGGAGGGACGTCGGCATGGGGAGCCAGGAGCGCGCCCAGACGCAGCGCGTGGTCGGAATGGATGGAGCCGCCGGTGGCCAAGAGAATTTTCATAGGGTTCTGTCCGTTGAAAAGCCAAGGGTTGAAGTTCAAAAATCTATCGATTTGGTTCGAGATTGGGAGATTGGGAGATTGGGAGATTGTCACAACAGAATCTCCCAATCTCTTAATCGCCCAACCTCTACCTCTACCTCTATCTCTACACCGTGCGAAGAACCATCAACCAATTCATTTTACATAAATAACAAGAAGATCGGCACGCCCACAATCCCCACCATAAAGACGGTCAGATTGCGGTTGCTGCCCGTCACCCAGTTGACCACGGAGAGCATGGCCCGCTCGAAGGGGTGATAGGCCAACACCAGGATCAGGATGGAGACCAGGGCCACGCTGCCGATCTCCGCCACCACCACCGCGGAGGCCTGGGGGTTGTCCAACAGCAGGGCGGCCAGCAGGGTGTCGATAAAGGTGGCCACATTGGCCCCCAAGATATAGGGGATCACATTTTCCCGGCGCACCACCCCCCGGTTGCTCAGGGGAACCAAAATGCCCAAGGAGACGCTGACCGACATGGAGATCAGGGTGATCCCCGCGCCCAGGGCCAGCATGATCCAGCGGTTGTAGACCAGTTGGGACATGCGGCCCAGATGGCTCTCTTTCAGGGTCATCTGGGGCAGACAGCGGTCAAAGAGGCTGAAGCTGACCATGATCATCACCAGACCGGCGGGGAAGAGGCCCCAGGCCGGCAGCAGCCCCATCAGCCAGGAGATGGCTGGGGTGAAGAGGGCGTCATAGATGGCTTGAAAACCGTTGCTTGTGCCCCCAGGCTGCCAGGCCAGGGCAGGGCTACCCAGCATGGCCAGCCCCACGGGCAGCCCCAAAATGTGGATGGCGCCGGTGATGGAGAGGGAGAGCAGCCCCATGCTCAGGCCAGCGGCCCGGCTGCGTCCCCGCAGCACATAGAGAAAGCCCAAGAAGAGTACGATGAAACTGGCCCCCATGCGGCTGCCGGTGATCATGGTGAAGGTGGAGACCTGATCCACCACCCCGGCATCGAAGAAGGTCAACGCCGCCGCGGCCACCGGAGATCCGCTGAGGACCACATAGGCGAAGAGCCAGCCAAAGCCCAGGGCCGCCGCCGGGGTAGAGACCACAAAGCTGCCCTGGAGCAGGGGGGCCAAGATGCGGGCGCCGTCCTTCATCAAGGCCACGGCCAGGATGAAGAGGAAGAGGCTGAAGAAAAAGAGGGCCACCTTGAACAGGCGACGCCCCGGTCGTCTGCCCCAGATCAATTGTCGAGTTCTGCGCAGCATGGCTGCCATCAGGCCTCCGAACAGACAGGAATTCGACCGCAGTGACCAGCAATTGTCAAAATAGAACAGAGATCGAACGGATCGGACGGATCAAAACGGATCAAAGACCAAAAACAAGAAGAAATCTGTGGGGATCCGTTCGATCCGTGGCATCCGTGTTCTATTTTGACAAGTCAGAACTGAGTGCAAAAGTAAGCCCCGGCGCATTACCCGCCGGGGCTGTGCTTCGGAATCAAGGCATCATCGCCCGCTTCCACTTACCGGCGACTTCTTGCTCCCATTATATCATTGGTTGTCAACCACACGACGTCCGCTTTACTCCACGGCTCCGTGCTGGATCAGCAGTTCGATTTTTTATCGAGTATCGTGTGTCGAGTATTTTTGTGGGTTGAACCCAACCAATACTCGATACTCGATACACGATACTCGATATTATCTCGTCAACTTCCGATACGACACCCGATGGGGCCGATCCGCGGCGGGGCCGAGACGGCGGCGGCGGTCTGCCTCGTATTCGGTGTAGTTGCCGGGGAACCAGACCACTTCGCTGTTGCCCTCGAAGGCCAGGATGTGGGTGGCGATGCGGTCCAGGAACCAGCGGTCATGGCTGATGACCAGGACCGTGCCGGCGAAGCTTTCCAAGGCGTCTTCCAGGGCGCGCAGGGTGTTGACATCCAGATCGTTGCTCGGCTCATCCAGCAGGATCACGTTGGCCTCTTGGGTGAGCATCTTGGCCAGGTGTACCCGGTTGCGCTCGCCGCCAGAGAGACCCCCCACCTTCTGCTGCTGGTCCGTGCCGCTGAAGGCAAAGCGGGCCACATAGGCCCGGGAGTTGACCACCCGCTTGCCCAGCAACATCTGGTCTGTGCCCCCGGTGATCTCTTCCCAAACGGTCTTCTTGGGGTCCAGGTCGTCCCGGCTCTGGTCCACATAGGCCAGCTTGACCGTGCTGCCCACGGTCAGGCTGCCCTGGTCCGGCGTCTCCTGGCCCACGATCATACGGAAGAGGGTGGTCTTGCCGGCGCCGTTGGGGCCGATGATGCCCACGATGGCCCCGGCGGGGATGTCAAAGGTGAGATTTTCGTATAGCAGACGGTCGTCGTAGCCCTTGGCGATCTCCTCGACCCGGATCACCAGATCCCCCAGTCGGGGGCCGGGCGGGATGTAGATCTCCATCTCTTCCCTGGCCCGCTCGGCCTCTTGGGAGAGCAGGTCGTTGTAGGCGTTGATGCGGGATTTGCGCTTGGTGGCCTGGGCCTTGGGGCTCATGTTGAGCCATTCCAACTCCCGTTCCAGGGTCTTTTGACGCTGGGAGGCCACCTTCTCTTCCAAGGCCAGCCGCTGCTGTTTCTGGCTCAGCCACGAAGAGTAGTTGCCCTTCCACGGGATGCCGTGGCCCCGGTCCAGCTCCAGTATCCACCCGGCCACGTTGTCCAGGAAGTAGCGGTCGTGGGTCACAGCGATCACCGTGCCCTCGTAGTCCCGCAGATGGCCTTCCAGCCAGGCCACGGACTCGGCGTCCAGATGGTTGGTCGGCTCGTCCAGCAGCAGGATGTCCGGCTTCTGCAACAGCAGACGGCACAGGGCCACCCGCCGCCGCTCCCCGCCGGAGAGGATGGCGACCTTGGCCTCGCTGGGGGGGCAGCGCAGGGCGTCCATGGCCAGTTCCAGTCGGCTGTCCAGATCCCAGGCGTCCAGGCGGTCCAGGCTCTCCTGCACCTCGCCCTGGCGCTGGATCAGGTCGTTCATCTCCTCGTCGGTCAGATCCTCGCCAAAGCGCATGTTGATCTCGTCGAACTCGGCCAGGGCATCCACCGTCTCCTGGGCCCCCTCCTCGACGATCTGGCGCACGGTCTTGGATTCGTCCAGGGTCGGCTCCTGCTCCAAATAGCCCACCGTATAGCCGGGGCTGAGCAGGGTCTCGCCCACAAATTCGGTTTCCACCCCGGCCATGATGCGCAGCAGGGTGCTCTTGCCAGAGCCGTTCAGCCCCAGCACACCGATCTTGGCCCCGTGATAGTAGCTCAGGCTGATGTCCCGCAAAACCTTGTTGTTCGGGGGATAGATCTTGCCCACCCCCATCATGGAATAGATAATCTTGGTACTCATGTTTGCTCGTTTCGTGTAGAGATAATCGCCTAGTCTCTCGATCTCCAAATCCCAACTATGGGATTGAGAGATTAGGAGATTGAGAGATTAGGAGATTGGTCAATGTGCGTACAAGAAAGGTCGGAGTCCATCATAACATGAAGGGCAATGGACAATGAAAAATGCACAACGATCCCCGATCCCCAATCCCCAATCCCCAATCCCCAATCCCCAATCCCCAATCCCCAATCCCCAGACGCGAGAAACCCCCGCCACAGTGGCGAGGGTTCCTCATTTTTTGTTCGGCAGCATCTATTCTGAGAAACTCAGAGGTGATGCTGCCGAACGGTTACTGCAATTACAACTGTCCATGGGCATCACCTCCTTATGAATGGGATAGCGGTTTAGGAGGCCGGACGTATGGAGGGGAGGTCGGGAACTCGACCCTCATTTGGTAAATCGTCCAACGTGGATGGAGTATCCCATATTTTTTTTGCTTTGTCAAGAAGTAAAAATGCGATCACAAAAGGTGAACCGCCGGGAGGGCAGAGGTGTGGCGAAGAAATTATTCCTCGGCCTCAAAGAGCAGGTCGATCAGTTCGTCGCAATAGTCCTCCACAACCTCGTCGTCGCCATTCGCGGCGGCAACCTGGATGGCGTTGACGGTTTCGGCGATCTCTTCGGCCAATGCTTCGTTGATCTCCCCATCGGACAGGACGCGGGCGGCCCGATCCAGCAGGGCGCTGACGCCGGGGTCGTAGGCGACTTCTTCTTCGACATCTTTGTCACCGGCATAGGCCTCGGAGAGCCTGGCCTGGCTCTTGGCGATCTCTTCCGGGCTGAGGCGTTGGCGGCTAGCCTTCATCTGCTCCGTCACCTGCTTGCGCCCAACCCGGTCGATCACGGTCACATTCAGGATGCCGTTGATGTCAAGCTGAAAGTTGACCGTCACATCGGTCAGCATATCCGGGCGGTTGGGCTTGAGCTCGTCAAACATGAAGTCGCCCAGGAGTACATTTTGGGAAGCCGCCCTATGTTCGCCCTGATAGACCTTGACATGGATGGCGTCCTGGCTGGGGAACAGGGTGCTGAAGACTTCGCTCTTTTGCACAGGGACCGCCGTGTTGCGCCGGATCAGGGGCACGAAATGGTCCGTGCGGATGCGCCCAGACCGTTCAAAGGTGGCGGTCTCGATGCCAAGGGAGAAGGGGGTCACATCCACCAGGATGGCGTCGATCTCTTCGCCGCTGATGATGCCGGCCTGGACCGCCGCGCCCAGGGCCACGGCCGCGTCCGGGTCGATCTCCCCGTGGGGTTCCTGGCCCAGATGCTCCACGATCAACGCCCACACCCGGGGGATGCGGGTGGAACCGCCCACGAGCAGCACCCGGTCCAGATCTTCGGCCTGTATCTTGGCGTCGGCCAGGGTCTGGTCAATGGCGGTCAGGGTGCCGTCCAGTAGATCCCGGATCAGATCCTCAAACTCATGGCGCTCGATCTCCCGCTGGATGTGCAGGGGGTGGTTCTTGGCGTCCGAGGCGATATATTCCAGGTTGACCGTGGCATAGGGCGCGGAGGAGAGTTCGATCTTGGCCTCTTCTGCCGCCCGTTGCAGGCGCGCCCAGGCCTGATGGTCCTGGCGCAGGTCGATCTGATGGGCTTCCTCAAACTCGTCGGCCAGGCGATCCGCCAAGAGCAGGTCGAAGTCGTCGCCGCCCAGGTGGTTGTTGCCGGCCGTGGCGATCACATCCACGATCTCCCCATCCAGCTCGATGATGGAGACATCAAAGGTGCCGCCGCCCAGGTCATAGACCAGCACCTTCAGGGGCTTGCCGCCGTTGTCCCGCCCAAAGCCATAGGCCAGGGCCGCCGCGGTCGGCTCGTTGAGGATGCGCTCCACCTGAAGACCGGCAATCTCCCCGGCCTCGATGGTGGCCTGGCGCTGGGGTTCGTTGAAATAGGCGGGCACGGTGATCACCACCCGGCGGATCTCTTCGCCCAAATGGCTCTGGGCCACATGGCGCAGACGGTCCAGGATCATGGCGGAGATCTCCTGGGGGGTGAAGCTGCGCTCCCCCATGTCCACGGACTGGCCGCTGCCCATCAGCCGCTTCACCGAGCGTACCGTGCGCTCCGGGGTCGCGCCCCACTGGTTGTAGGCATGGCGACCCACTAGAATTTTGCCATCCGGCCCCACACCCACCACAGAGGGCAGCAACCGCTCGCCCTCAACCGGGATGATGCGGGGCTGGCCATCCTCGATAATGGCGACCACGGAATTGGTGGTGCCCAGATCAATCCCCAAAACTTTTGTGCCCATAGTCTTTTAGTGTCCTAAATGTTTGATGAATGGTGGAAAAAGAGGCTTTTCACCGTAAAGGCGCAAAGGGCGCAAAGGGCGCAAAGAACTGAAAGAAGAAAAAAGCTTTTCCTTTTCTTGTCCTTCTTTGCGCCCTCCGCGCCTTTGCGGTGAAGGTTTTATTCCATATCCCCAGCCGGGGCCTTGGAGACCATCACCTCGGCATAGCGCAGCACCCGGTCGCCCTGGGTGTAGCCCTTGCGCAGGACGGTGACGACGGTGTTGGCGGGCAACGTCGGGTGCTCCTCTGCCCCCACGGCCACATGCAGCCGGGGGTCGAAGGGCTTGTGCAGGGCATTGATGGGCTGGATCGACTCCTTGCCCAGCAGGGCCACAAAGCGGGCATGCACCAGTTCCAACCCTTGCAGCCAGGCCCCAAGCGAATCGGCCATCTCCTGGCCCATCACCTGGCCCGATGCTTGCTCCATCCCGTGGTCCACTTCCCTGCTGGGGGATGGGGATGTTGCCGGTCGTGGGGTCGGCTCGATGAAGACCCGGCGCACCTTCTCCCACACCGTGGGGGGCGTCGGGACGGAAACAGAGGTCTGCTGGCGGCGTTGGGCGGCCAGACGAGCATTTTCCGCTCGGCTGCGCTGCTCGTTCAACATCTGCTGGCCGTGGGCCAGGGCCAGTTCCAGCCCGTCCAAGCTGGGCAGCAGGTCCGCGGCCAGATCGCCCCGGGCCTCCTTGCGCAGTTGGGCCAGACGGCGCTGTTGGGCAAGCTCCCTGGCCTCGCCGATCTCGTCCCGGCGGGTAGCGATCTCCTGCAGGGTGGAGAGGGATTGGCCCACCTGCTGCTCCCGGCTCTCGGTCAGGGTGTTGGATTTGAACTGGGTGCGGCCCAATTTGGTCACGCCCTTGGTCAGCTCGTCCAACTGCTCTTGCAGGGTTTCCAATCGGGAGACCAGATCGCTCTGCCGCTCGTGGCGGATGGCCTCGGCCTGACTGCCGGTGAAGTACCGGGTCAGCGCAGCCACCTGGGCGCTGTGCAGGTGGGTTTCGTCCAAAAGCTGGCTCAACTGCTCCTGCAAAAAGCCGTTCTGGGCCACCACCTGGCGCAGAAAACCTTGGCTTTGGGCCTCCTCGATCAGGGAGAGGGCGAATCCGCCTTTGTCATTCCCTTCCTCACCCTGCTCATCTTCATTGTCGTCTTCATTGTCGTCTTCATTATCGGCGGCAAGGGGGGCGAACTGCTCTTCCCATGCAGACGATGGACCAGGCGTGTCGTCCAACTCTTGGTGGTTCACATCTTCAAACATAAACTGCTCCAGGACTGGCAAGGATAAGGTATTTCAACAATGGTTCACCGCAAATATTCACACCGCAAAGCCGCCAAGGGCGCAAAGAGAAACAGAGCGTTCCTCTGCGTCCTCTGCGTCCTCTGCGAAACCTCCGCGCCCTCCGCGGTTAAACACTTGTTCTGTTCATTTTGACCCCAGATCCGGCACGCGGTAATCTCGATCGGGGGCGTGGCGGGCCAGCCCCAGTTCCAGGGCCAACTGGTCCAGATCTTCCACATGCACCGAGAGATCGTAGGAGGGGCGGCGGCGGTTGGGCAGGGTGGGGGGCGGTTGCAGCAAAAAGAGATCGACCGTGGCCCGGCTCTCCGGGGTGCGCAGGAGGTCGTAGGCGATCCGGATCTCCTGAAATTTCTCCGGCTCCTGCTCGGGGGGATATTGGCGCACCAGGCCAAAATAGGCCTTTTTTATGGCGCTGTCGTTCGCCCGGCGGTCGATCTGGAGGACCGCGTAGGGGTCTTGGGTTGGTTTAGAAGCGGTCTGGGCCACCGAAGGTCCTCCTAAAGTCATTGAATAGATCGTCGAGCATATCCTCGTCAAGGTCCTCAAGACCCTCAAGGTCCCCGCCCATGTCCCGCAGGATGTCCATGATTGGATTGAACCGCCCGGAGAGGATGGATTGGGCGTCCTCGATCTGCTTGATCACGCCCTTGTCCCCGCTCTTGGCGGCCAATTGGCTGGCCTTCCGCAACAGGCGCTGGATCTTCGCCTTGTCTATCTTCTGCTCAAGGCCAGCACGGGCCTCGGCATATTCCAGAATGCCGCTCTTTGGCATCTCGTCCTTGACCATTGCCAGGAAGTTTTCGGTCAGATACTCATCTTCATGGTCGATGGTGACGTCAAGGATCTGGAGCAGGGTGTGGGCACGGCTGTCTTCCCCCCGCCCCTTTTCGGCCAAGAGCAGGGCTTCGTCAAAAAAGCGCAGGGTCCAATCGTCATCCAGCCCACACTCCAGGGCCTGGTCGCCTTGGCTGACCCAGAAGGGGGCCAGCAGGGTGGGCAGTTCCCGCACCTCCGCCACTATGCTTTCCAGTTCCGCATTCGCATCCAAATGGAGCAGTTCGTGCATGGCAAGGGCCGTGGTCCCCACATCTTTGGGGTCGCTCTGATAGGCCTGGACCAGGGCGGCGATGGCCTCTTCGCGCTTGTCCAGTTGCCGATATTCCACGGCCAGTTCCATCAGGAGCGCTGAATTGCCGGGCAGATCCGCCAAGGCCCGCTTCAGATAGTTGAGAACCTCATTGGTTTCTCTGTTTCGCACTCGAGCGAAGAAATTCCAGGATTGGCGCATAATCTGGACCTGCTTCAGATGATAGTCGGCCAGACCATCCCGGGCCTCCTGGTTAGCCGGGTCGATGGCCAGCGCCCGCCTGAAGAGGGAGCCGGCATCCCCGCCCCAACTCTCGGCGGTCATGTGGGCCAGACTCAACAGGGCGGGGACGTGCTTGTCGTCGATCTCCAGGATGCGGTACAGCTCGTTTTCGGCGGCCTCAAAGCGGTCGGCCTGGATCAGGGCATTGGCCAACTTGGTGCGCAACACAACATCGTTCTCGGCATATTTGACCGCCGTGCGCAGACAACTGATCACCTCGTCGTTGCCCTCGGCGTCGTCATAGTCATCATAGCCGCCGAATGGATCGTAGGCATCGTAGGCATCGTGTTGATCACGGCGGTAACAGTCGGCCGCGTGGGCCCACAGGGCGGCCACCTGGGCATCGCTCATGTAGTCCGGGCGCTTCTCCGAACGGGGGCGGCGACGGGCCATGTCCCGCCAGGCATCCCCGGCCGCACGCCAGTTTTCCAGGGCCTCTTCGCACAGGGCCAGGTTTTGAGACAGGGTGCGCCCGCCCATAAAGTTGTTGGCCTTGCGCAACAGCTCGGCCGCCTTCTGCCATTTGCCCGCCTCTGCCGCCTGATAACCCAAGGTAAAATAGGCCGTGCCCACGGTCTCGGCGAGGATGCGGTCGTCAATGGTGCCGCCAATGTGCTGGTCGGCCCGATCCACGATCTCCTGCCAATTCCCCGCCTGGGCCGCGGCCACCATATGCTCCCGGCTCAGATAGTCCAGGTTCTCTCGAAACCAGAGGGAATTTAGCTGGTTCTGGGCGCAGAATGCCCAGAGCCGGCCTGCTTCTTTGCTTTCTCCTTGATCCAGGGCAGCGATGCCAGCATAGTAGTGGAGAATGTTCTGGGCCTGGATGCTGGGAAACGCTTTGGCCCATTCGACAAACTGTCCCGACGGCACAGCGCTGGGGTTGCTGCGCTGGGCGATCAGGGCTTGCCAAAGCTCGTTGGGACCGAGCAAAGGCTGCTCTGTCAACTTGTCGAGCGTGGCAAGCGGTTGTTTTTTGCGCAGGGCCTGGAGCAGACGCAGGGTGTTGACTTCCTCCCCGGTCAGCCCGCTCTCGGTCCAGGGCTTGCCAGCGACAAGCTGGTTCAGGCTGCGCACATAGGCCACGCCAGGATGGTCCCCGGCCTTGGCCAGGGCCGCGTCCACCTCTGCCGGGCGGCCCTGGCGGAAGTGGGTGACGGCCTGGTGAAAGTGGAAGCGGGTATCCTTGGGGTCCAACTTCAGCGCCATGTTCAGATGGCGCACCTGTTCGTTGGGATTGGCCGCCTCTACCCCCAGGCGGAAGTGGGCCTCGGCCATGATCTGGTTGATCATCCCCGCGGCCTGGGTGTTCCGGGCCGGGTTGATGAAGGTCAAGCCCGTCTCGGCCAGATTCAGGGCATCCTTGGCCCGGTTTTGCTCCAAGGCGTGCTGGGCGCGCTCGATGGCCGTGTCATAGCCCCGCACCGGGACCGGCGCGTTGGGTCGGCCCCGTTTGCCCTGCTTGGAACGGTTGCGTCCCCGCTTTTTCTTGCCTGCCATGTTGCCTCGCTCAAATGGTGGTTCGGTCAAACCAGTGAAGACTGGACAAAGTTTGTGTAGTATAGCATAAGATTTTACGAGAGTAGAATATTGCGATAAATCGCAATCGTTGAGTGAACCCAAGAAATAGAACACGGATTGAACGGATGAAACGGAGCAAAACGGATTTTCTTCCAAAAATCCGCGGGAATCCGCGTGCATCCTGAAAATCTGCGTCCAATTAGCCCGTCTCCACGCCAAAACAACCGCAAGATGCAAACCCCCGGCCACCTATGATACAATCACCCCTACAGATCCACCCACACACCGCGCACCACGGAACCCGATCCATGCCCAAACCTCTCCACCCCATCCTCGGCTTCTACCGCCTCGCCGCCGTCACCCTGGCCATCCTCATGGGGATGCTGGTGATCCTGGTGGCCACGGCGCTGCCCATCCGCATCCGTCGGGTGAGGCTGGCGGCGTGGCCGGTGACGCTGTTGGCCCGGCTCTTTGTGGCGGTCTTCAACATCAAGATCCAGGTGGAGGACCCCTGGCGGCTGGTGCGGCATCATGGCTTTATCTTCCCCAACCACTGCTCGGCCTTGGACATTGTCACCGTGCTCTATTTTGTGCCCGCCCGCTTCCTGGCCGCCATCGAGGTGCGGCGACGGCCCCTGATCGGCTGGATCGCCCAGGCCATCGGCACGGTCTTTGTGGTGCGGGATGACCGGGCCTCCCGCAGCGGGGCGCGCCAGGCCTTGGCCCGCAGCTACCGCATGGACCGTCGTCCGCCCATCGTCCTCTACCCGGAAGGGCGGCTGGGGCCGGGGGACCACGTCTACCCCTTCCGCAAGGGGGCCTTTCAGGTCGCCATCGAGGAGCGCATCCCCATCCTGCCCTGCGCCGTGGTCTACGATCCCCTGGAGACCATCATCTGGCGGGGCGGCCAGGGGGAGGCGTTGATGACCTCCCTGTGGCGCACGGCCTGCTTCCCCGGCCCCATCCGCATCAAGCTGATCACCTTCCCCACGGTCTACCCCAAGCCCGACGACGACGCTGCCCTCATGGCCGCCCAGGTCGAGGCCATCATCACCGAAACTCTGGACCGGGAATACGCCCGCCTGCGGGCCGAGAAGATCGGTGCAAAACGGTAGCATTCCTACTGTCTCCCCGGCCAATTCCCGCTAAAGTGCGGACACGTCAATAAGATTCACCACAAAGACACGAAGGCACGAAGGGACACAAATTTTTCCTTCTTTTGTGATCTTCGTGCCTTCGTGTCTTTGTGGTGAAAAAAAGACCCTTACCGCAGAGAGGCAACGCACCGATGGATCTGATGATCAACGACAAGACATACCAGGCGGCCGATGACTCGGCGGACCTGTTGCTCTGGTACCTCCGGGACGAGCTGGGGATGACCGGGACGAAGTTTGGCTGCGGCGCGGGGATCTGCGGTTCCTGCACCGTGCATGTGGATGGTGTGGCCACCCGCTCGTGCATCACCCCGGTGCAGAC
>CAZKEX010000112.1:0-12352 GCA_964551895.1 uncultured Caldilineaceae bacterium
TCTTTGCGTCCTTGGCGTCTTTGCGGTGAAAATTGGCTTTTTGCAGCAGAGTCACCAATCAACCTATCAACCTATCAACCTATCAACCTATCAACCACAAGGACTTCAACCCATGACAACCCACAAATCATCCATCACCACCATCGCCACCACCATCCTGCTGACCGCGGCCCTGCTCTTTGCGGCCACGATCATCAGTTGGAACAATTTCAGCGCCAGCGCCCAGAGCGAATCGCCCCTCACCACCCAGAGCGTGGGCGCGCCGGGCGCCATCACCGTGGTGGGCGAGGGGACCGTCAGCATCGAGCCGGACACGGCCCAGGCAGTGATCGGCGTGGAGACCGCCGGTGAGTCGGTAAAAGATGCCAGCGCCGAAAACGCCACCATCATGCAAGCCGTGATGGACGCCCTGGCCGAGGCCGGGATTGCGGCCAAGGACATGCAGACCAACGGCTACAACGTCTATGCTGACCGGGGCTACGGTCCCGAAGGGGCCAGTCAGACCACCACCTATCGGGTCAGCAACAACGTCAACGTGATCATTCGGGATCTGGACACCGTGGGCGACATCTTGGACGCGGCCATTGAGTCCGGGGCCAACAACATCTACGGCGTCAACTTCAGCCTGGACAAGCCCAGCGCCGTTGAGTCCGATGCCCGTGCCAAGGCCATGGACGACGCCCGGGCCAAGGCCCAAGAGCTGGCCGACCTGGCCGGCATGGAACTGGGCCAGATCCTCAGCATCAGCGAGATCGTGGGGGGCAACGGCGGCTACTACGCCAACAGCTTCCGCAACGCCGAACCCGTTGGGCTGGGCGGCGGCCTCATCGCCCCCGGCCAGTTGGAACTTTCCATGCAGTTACAGATCGTCTTTGCGGCCAAGTAATTTTAGCCCAAACAAAAAGGCTGGGCACGCGGATTGGTCCGCGTGCCCAGCCCTTTTTTGTTGATTGGTTGATTTGTTGATTGGTTGATTGGCTTGCCCGTATCACACGACCAACCAATCAACAAATCAACAAATCAACCAACCTCGCCTTCACCGCGTCCGGATCGGCCTTGCCTTTGGCGGCGCGCATGGTTTGGCCCATGAAGAAGCCGAAGAGCTTCTCCTCGCCGCCCCGATAGCGGGCCACGGCGTCGGCGTTGGCGTCCAGAACGGACTGGATGATGGCGTCGATGGCCCCGGTGTCCGAGACCATGCCCAGCCCCTCCCGCTGCACGATGGCCTGGGGGTCTTCGCCGCTTTCGTACATGGTTTCCAGAACTTTTTTGGCCGTGGTGGCGTTGATCACCTTGTCGTCCATCAGTGTGAGCAGGGCGGCCAGTTGGCCGGGTTGAATCTTGACCTGGGCGATCTGGCGCAGATCCTGGCCGTCGCCGTCGGCATAGAGCAGGCGGAAAAGCTCGCCCGTGACCCAGTTGGCCAGACGTTGGGGTTTGTCCCCAAGCACCGGGTCTGTGCCCAGATAGGCCGCCACTGCCGCCTCGAAGAAGTCGGCCACCAACTGCTCACCGGTCAAAATATCGGCCTCGGCCCGGCGCAGGCCCCATTTTTCTCCGTAACGGAGTACCTTGGCGTCGGGCAATTCGGGCAAAGTGGCCCGAATCTCATCCACCCACGCCCGGCTGACCTGGACCGGGGGCAGGTCCGGCTCGGGGAAGTAGCGGTAGTCCTCGGAACTCTCCTTGCTGCGCTGCAGGACCGTGCGCTGGGCGTTCTCGTCCCAGCCCATGTTGACCTGTTTGACCGTGCCGCCGGTGGCCAGCACCTTGGCCTGGCGGGTGGTCTCGTAGGCGATGGCCGAGCGTACGGCCCGGAAGCTGTTGAGGTTTTTGACTTCGACCTTGGTGCCATACGCCCCGGCCGCGGCCTGTGCGGGCGTGCGGATGGAGATATTGGGCTCGCAGCGCATGGCCCCCTTCTCCATCTCGCCGCTGTTGACGCCCAGATAGCGCAGAATGGTGCGCAGCTTGGTCAGGAAGGCGTAGGCCTCGTCCGGGCTGGCGATGTCGGCCTCGGTGACGATCTCCATCAGGGGCATCCCCGCCCGGTTGAGGTCCACCAACGTGGCGTCGCCCACATGGGTGTTCTTGCCCGTGTCCTCCTCCAAGTGCGCCCGGCGGATGCCGATGCGCTTGGTCGTGCCGTCGGCCAGGTCGATCTCCACCCAGCCGTTGATGGCCTGGGGCAGCTCGAATTGGGTGAGCTGGTAGCCCTTGGGCAGGTCGGGATAGTTGTAGTTTTTGCGGGCGAAGACGGCCAGATCCGGGATTTGGCAGTTGAGGGCCAGGCCGGTCTTGATGGTGGCCTCCACCGCGGCCCGGTTGATCACGGGCATGGCCCCGGGCAGCCCCAGGCAGACCGGGCAGACCCGGGTGTTGGGCGGCGCGCCGGCATAGTCCGTGGGGCAAGCGCAGAACATCTTGGAGCGGGTAAGCAGTTGGGCGTGGACTTCCATGCCCACGACAGTTTCATAAGTTGTGGTCATCGCGAATTCCTGCGGTTCAAAAAAGGATTCACCGCAAAGACGCAAAGGGCACAAAGATTTTTCTTTTTTGGGTCATTGGGACGTCCGCGGTTGACCCGCTTCGGCTTCGATACGACCGGAAACTGCCCCGGTCTACTCAACCTACGCTTGCCTATGGCCACGGCCAATCCCAATGAGCCTCTTTTTTCTTTGCGCTCTCCGCGACTTTGCGGTAAAAAAGCGGCGTTCATGCCATCTAAAACTCTCGCACGATGATACCATAGCCCCCCGCGCCGGGCAATTGGGGGGCGGTCATGGGCGGTCCGTGGTCTTGGCGGATGGCGTCCAGCGTTGACAAAGGGTGGTTCAATCAGGATAATGCAGGTTATGGATAATTTTAAGTTCTCTACCAATCAGTTGGTCAACCAGAAGTTCGACTTTTTTCAAAAGTCGAACTTCTTCGGGTTCGGGCGCGGGAGACTCTTGGCCCTGCTTTTGTTGATGGCCCTCCTGGCCGGGTGCGGAGATGCCCCGGGGGAGAACGGGCCGCCCACCCTGACGGCCACACCGGCCCGGCCCGGGCAGATTGTGCCCACCTTCACGCCGACAGGGGAGAGCGCGACGGTTGTGGCGGCTCCCCAAGGCACGGCCACGCCAACCGTCGCGCCCACCTTCACCCCCACGGACGCGGCGACAGCCACCCCGTCCCCCACGGCCACCCTCACCCCCCTGCCCAGCGCGCTGTTGGACGAGGGGCTGCGTCTGCTGCGCATTGGCGACTATGGCCCGGCCCGGCTGGCCTTTGCCCAACTGTTGGCCCCCGGCCAGGTCGATGGCCCCCTGCGGGTCAGCGCGGCCTATCACATGGCGCTGGCCTACTTGCAGGACGGGGACGACCTGGGCGCCCTCACCGCCCTGGCCCAGTTCAGCGCCGAGGCCGATGGGGCCGGTCTGGCCCCCAGCCACACCTATCGCACAGATGCCCTCTTTCTGCGGGGCGAGGCATTGGCAGATTTGGGCCGTTATGCCGAGGCCCTGACCGCCTATGAGGCGTTTCTGGTTGCCCGGCCGGATCTGGCCCAGGTCACCCAGGTGGAGATTGGGCACACGTACGCGGCCCTGGGGGAGGTGGCCCAGGCCGCGGCCGCCTATCAAGCCGCCGCGGACGCGGCCACGGATCGGATTGTGCAGGTGCGTCTGCTGGAAGATCTGGCCAAATATTATGTCGATAACAACCTGAATGCCAACGCGGTCCAGGCCTATGACGCCATCTTGTCCCGCAGCGTCAACGTGGGCTATCGCACCCAGATCCACTATCTGGCCGGGCAGGCCTTGGCCGTGGCCGGGGACGAGGCCGGGGCCATCCTGCGCTGGCAGGCCGCCACGGCCGAGGACCCCACCAGCCGCTATGCCTATCAAGCCCTGATCGAACTGGTCTCCCGTGAGGTGCCCTTTGATCTCTATCAACGGGGCTACATTGACCTGATGTCCGGCGCCTGGGTGCCGGCGGTCAACGCCTATCAGGCCTTTTTAGACCAGGCCGACCCCACGGACCCCAAGGTGGCTTTGGCTCTGCATGGTATGGGTCAGGCCTATTTGGGCGCGCAGAACACGGCCGCGGCCCAAGCTCTTTTTGACCGGGTGCTGGCCGACTATCCCGACTGTGCATGCGCCGGCCAGGCGTGGATGGACAAGGCCCGCTCCTTTGCCGTGGCCGGGGACAACGCGGGGGCACGGCGCACCTATCGCACCTTTGCCGGGGCCAGGCCCGGGGATGCTTTGGCCGCTGAAGCCCTGTGGCAGAGCGGGCTGTTGGCCATGCGGGACGGCAACCAGATCGAGGCGGCGGTGGACTTCCTGGCCCTGGCCGATGGCTTCCCCAGCAGCCAGCGCGCCCCGGACGCCCTCTACGCCATCGCCCTGGGCGCCCAGCGCGCCGGGTTGACTTCCCAGGCCGTGGATGTTTTCCAGCGTTTGCAGAGGGGCTATGTCACCTACAAATGGAGCGCCGTGGGCTATTGGCTGGGCCGGGCCCACTTTGCCCGCCGGGAAAATGTGGCCGCTCAGGGCCAGTGGCAGATCGTGGCGGGCCAAGAGCCGGACACCTACTATGGGGTGCTGTCGGCCCTGGCTTTGCAGAGTACGATTGGGGGCAATTTGCCTCAAGGCAGCGGCGGATCTCTGCTGGCCGATGTGGAGCAGGTGGCCGGCGCCGCCTCTACCCTGGCCGGGGATGACGGCAGCCGGGCCTTTGCGGAAACGTGGCTGGCCGGGTGGCTGCCCAGCGCCGCCGCCCCAGCCACCCCCTCCATTCTGTCCCCAGCCCTGGCCCAGGACCCGGACCTGATTATGGGGCGGGCGCTGTTGGACCTGCAACGCCGGGGCGAGGCCTTGGACGCCTTGGAACGGGTGCGCCTGCGCTATCAGGACAATCCCCAGGCCGTCTATGCCCTGATGTTGGAGTTTGAACGGCTGGGGGCCTATCGCCATAGCTTGCTGGCCGCCTGGCGACTGGTCGCCCTCAGCCCGGCCAAGCTGACCGAGGACGCGCCCATCTTTGTGCAGCGGCGCATCTATCCCCGGCCCTTTGGCGAGCTGATCGAGAGCGAGGCCAAGGCCCACAACATCGATCCCCTGGTCATGTTCAGCCTGATCCGCCAGGAGAGCCTCTTTGAAGAAGGGGCACGCTCCTACGCCGCGGCCCAGGGACTGGCCCAGATCATCCCCGACACCGCGGTCTGGGTGGCCCAGCAGATGGGCTACCCCAACTTTAGCAACGACCTGATCTATCGCCCACACATCAATGTCAAATTTGGGGCCTTCTATCTGGATTGGGTGCGAGACTATCTGGACGGCAACCTGATCCACGCCCTGGTGGGCTACAACGCTGGCCCCGGCAACGCCGACTATTGGCGAGGGATCTCCGGCCCGGACGACACGCTCTTCATAGAGATCCTGAATGTCAACGAACCCCGCATCTACGTCCAGGCCATCGTGAGCAATCTGTATCACTATTCTCGGTTGTATCGGTGATCCCCGATCCCTGATCCCCGATCCTCGATCCCCAATCCCCCCTCATTTTTTGACTTCTCTCCTCCCATCTTCTACAATGCAGACTGTCGACATATTGTGAAAGTGTACGCAAGTCGATTTTGTGCAAATCTGCTCTCCGGTTCGTTCCATAATCGTCATTGCCCCTTTCTATTTATATTGTTCTAGACCGTGACCATGAGACGGGTTCCTTTCTCTTGTCGCTTGATGGGTCCAAGAGTGAGGGTCGCCCGTCTCGTGGTCTGCTTCAAACTAATCCCATACGTTATCCAAAATCAAGGAGGAGTCCAACCTATGAATTCACGAATCTCATCCCCGCGCCGGGGCTTGCTGGCGACTGTGCTGGCTGTCATGACGCTGCTTGCGCTGGCTGTGCCCGCCTGGGCTGCAGGAAGCGCAGACGAAGCGATCCGGGAGTCTATCCCCTGGATCTGGTGGTTTGGCCCCATCGGTTCCATTGTCGCCCTGGGTTTTGCCTATTACTTCTACCGGTCGGTCATGGCTGTGGAAGAGGGCACGCCCCGCATGATCGAGATCGCCGAGGCCGTGCGCGAAGGCGCCAGCGCCTATCTTAACCGCCAATATCGGGTGGTGGCGGTGGCTTTTATCATTTTGTTCATCGTTTTTGCAATACTCGCCTACGGGTTTGATGTCCAGAGCAAGATCGTGCCCTTCGCCTTCCTCACCGGTGGCTTTTTCTCGGCCCTGTGTGGTTTCTTTGGCATGAAGGCGGCCACCTATGCCTCCGCCCGCACCACCAATGCCGCCCGCAAGAGCCTGAACGACGGCCTGCGCGTGGCCTTCCGGGCTGGGGCTGTGATGGGTCTGGTCGTTGTCGGCTTTGCCCTGTTGGACATTTCCGCCTGGTTCCTGGCCCTCTACTACCTCTTCCCGGCCGATTTCTTTGGCGGCGGCAGCCCCCTGCCCCAGATCACCGTGATCATGCTCAGCTTTGGCATGGGCGCCAGCACCCAGGCGCTCTTCGCCCGTGTGGGCGGTGGCATCTTCACCAAGGCGGCTGATGTGGGCGCCGACCTGGTCGGTAAAGTTGAAGCCGGTATCCCCGAAGACGATCCCCGCAACCCCGCCACCATCGCCGACAACGTGGGCGACAATGTGGGCGATGTGGCCGGTATGGGCGCCGATCTCTACGAATCCTACGCCGGTTCGATCTTGGCCACGGCTGCCCTGGGTGTGGCCTCTGTCAGCGTCTCCGGTGCCGGTTTCCTGGGCGATTCCACGTTGATCGGGATGCAGTTGCGCTATCTCTCCGCTCCCCTGGCCCTGGCCGGCGTTGGCGTCTTCCTCTCCATTCTCGGCATCTTCATGGTGCGCACCAAAGAGAACGCCACCATGTCCCAGTTGATGGCTTCGCTGAACCTGGGTGTGTACGGCAGTTCCCTGGGTATTGCAATCTTGGCCTTCCCCATCTTCTGGCTGCTCAAGCTCCCCAACTGGATTGAGACCAGCGTCTCTGTGATCGTCGGCCTGGCCGTGGGGCTGATCATCGGCAAGGCGACCGAGTACTTCACGTCGTCTGACTTCGCCCCCACCAAGGGCATCGCCGAACAGGCCAAGACCGGCCCGGCCACCGTGCTGATCGACGGTCTGGCCGTGGGCATGAACTCAACCATGATCCCCGTGGTCACCATCGCTGTGGGTATCTTTGTCAGCTTCTATGTGGTCGGCGGCGCGCAGAACACGCTGATGGGTCTCTTTGGTGTGGGCATGGCCGCGGTGGGGATGCTCTCCACCCTGGGCATCACCCTGGCCACGGACGCCTATGGTCCCATCGCCGACAACGCCGGCGGCAACGCTGAAATGGCCGGTCTGCCCCCGGAAGTGCGCAAGCGCACGGATCAGCTCGACTCCCTGGGCAACACCACCGCGGCCACGGGCAAGGGCTTTGCCATTGGCTCGGCGGCGTTGACCGCTATGGCCCTGCTTGCCGCATACGTGGAAGAGATCCGGTTCAGCCTGATCCATGGCGGCACAACCGTCGTCCAGGTTGCCGGGGCAAATCTGGACGTGGCCACCATGACCATGCGTGACTTCATGACCTATTACGACGTCACCCTGATGAATCCCACGGTGCTGATCGGCATCTTCTTGGGTGCGGTCACCGCCTTCTACTTCTCGGCCCTGACCATGCGGGCTGTGGGTCGGGCGGCCGGCGGCATGGTGGATGAAGTTCGTCGCCAGTTCCGGGAGATGCCCGGCATCCTCAAGGGCACAACCAAGCCCGACTATGCCCGCTGTGTCGAGATCAGCACGGCTTCCGCCCAGAAAGAGATGATCGCTCCCGCCATCTTGGGCATTACCGTGCCCGTGGTCACCGGCGTGCTGCTGGGCGTGGCCGGTGTGCTGGGTCTGCTGGTGGGTGGCCTCACCGCCGGTTTCTCCCTGGCCATCATGATGGCCAACTCCGGCGGCGCCTGGGACAACGCCAAGAAGTATATCGAAGAGGGCGCACATGGGGGCAAGGGTTCCGAGGCCCACAAGGCTGCCGTGGTCGGCGACACCGTGGGCGACCCCTTCAAGGACACCTCCGGTCCCTCCCTGAACATCCTGATCAAGCTGATGTCCATGGTTTCGGTCGTCTTCGCCGGTCTCACCGCCTCTGCCGGTGTGGGCGGGTGGCTGGGTCTGTTGATCAAGTAGGCTGGTTAGGGTTCTGTGACGAAAAAGGCGGCGGGATTCTTTTGAATCCCGCCGCCTTTTTCATCCTCGTTCCCACGCTCTGCGTGGGAACGCAGCCGGGCGCTCCTGCGCCCCTCGGCGCAGAGCGCCGACAAACGCTCCCACGCAGAGCGTGGGAGCGAGAGCAATAACCTATCGGGAGACTCACCATGCTGGCAACCCTACGCAACCGCAACTTTTCCCTGCTCTGGCTGGGCGGGCTGATCTCTCTGAGCGGCAATTGGGTGCTGCTGACCGCCCTGCCCTTCTATGTCTAAAACCTGACCGGGTCGGCCCTGGCCACCAGCGGGCTGATGATGGCCTACATTGCGCCGGGGATCGTCTTTGGCTCCGTGGCCGGGGTCTTTGTGGACCGCTGGGACCGGCGCCGTACCATGATCGGGGTCAGCCTGGCCCAGGCCGGGGTGATCCCGTTGCTGATCCTGGTGCACTCGCCGGAGTGGCTGTGGCTGGTCTATGTGGTGGCCTTCATTGAAGCTGGGTTGGGTCAATTCTTTAGCCCAGCCGAAAATGCCCTGCTGCCCACCTTGGTGGGCGAAGAACATCTGGTGGCGGCCAACTCCCTCAATGCCATGAACGACAACCTGGCCCGCATGATCGGCCCGGCCCTGGGCGGCGTACTCCTGGGCGTCCTGGGCCTCTCCAGCGTGATCTGGGCGGATGCCCTCTCCTATTTGGCCGTGGGGCTGCTGGTGGCCTTGGTGCGTGTACCGGCCCGTCCGGCCCGGCCTCAACCCGACCCAGCGGCAGAGGAATCAGCGGACAAGGTGGTCAGCCAGTGGCGGCAGGTGTGGCGGGAGTGGCTGGCCGGTCTGCGCCTGGTGCGCCACAACCAGTTGTTGCTGGCCATCTTTGCTGTCTTCGGCATCGCCTTCTTTGGGGATGCCATCCTCAGCGCCCTTCTGGTGGTCTTTGTGCAGGATGGCATGGGTCTGGGCCCGGTGGAGTTTGGCTGGATCATGACGGCCCGGGGCGTGGGCGGGCTGTTGGGCGGTCTGCTCATCGCCCAGTTTGGCTCCCGGTTCACCCCTGTGCAGTTGATTGGCGGTGGCCTGGCCCTCTCCGGCCTGCTCATCGGGGTGATGGTCAACGTCCCCCTGCTCACCGTGGTCATAGGGCTGATGGTGGTGGGCGGTCCCTTCTTCATGGCCTGGATCATCAGCGGCCAGACCATGCTCCAAACCGCCACCGCGGACGAGTTTCGGGGTCGGGTCTTTGGGGCCTTTGGCACTACCAGCACCCTGCTCATGTTTGTGGGCAGCGGTCTGGCCGGTCTGCTGGCCGACTATCTGGGCGTAAAGCCGTTGCTCAACGCCGCCGGGATCATCTATGTGGTGGCCGGGGTCTTTGGGTGGGTGGTTTTGAAGAGAGTGATGAGGGGTGAGGGATGAGGAATGAGTGATGAGTAATGAGTAATGGAGGTGTGGGGAGAATGAAGGGGTGAAAGGGAAGAGGCGGGGCGGATCGAGTGTTGATCCGCCCCGCCTTTTTTTGTGCCGTAAGTTTGCCATTCCTGCCAGCTTGTCGTTACCCCACACCACGTCCCGGCCAGGCTTCAAGCTGTTCGAGCCATTGCCGAAAATGTGGGCACTCTGCACGGATGGCATCAAGCGACCACAGACGCTCCTAATGTTCTTTGTTTCACTGGTGGATTGACTTCAATCCACCAGTGAAATAAAGAACATTTCAACCCCACCTCAATCGGTCTTCAGCGATTTGCGGAGCATATCCCGCAGCCAGCCCGGATTCGCCCCGGACGGGCCGGGACCGCCGGTCTTGCGGAAGGAAAGATGAAGGCGCAGGGGCGCTTGATCCGGATGGTCGTCTTCAATTCCCTCCCACAACTCCATCCACCTTTCGGCCCCTTGCACCTGATCTTCGGCCAGCAAGAGGCGGATGAAGCCTTCGGCCACGGCTCGGAACTCGGCGATGTGCAGTTTCTGTCGGGAGAGCAGGGAGCCGAGCAGGGCATGGGCCTTCTCGAACTCTCCGTCCGTGATCGCGCCATTGGCCTGGGAGACGATGCCGAAGAGATAGTCGGGAAACTCCACGTAGATGCGCTCCTGAATCGCCCGACATTCGGTGAGCCGACCCATCTGCTCATAGGCCAGGGCCAGGTTGTTGAGGAGCGATGGCTCGTTGGGGACCAGTTGGATCGCCTTTTCCAAGAGCTGGGCACCCTGCTCAAAGTCCTGCAAGTTCAAGGCATTCAGCGCCGAGACATATAGCGCTTCGACAGCCGGGGGCAATGGACCAATCGGCTCTTCGGTGACGGTGAACCCGATCATGAGCAGATTTTGCTGCTTGCCCTCAATCCACATGGAGACCAAGCCGTAGGGCAGAATGCCTTTTTGCACGGCGGTCTGGGCCGCTTGGATGCGCAAGTCATCCGGGCCGTGGGGACCGGTGACAAAATCGGCCACGGCGGTGCGCTGGGTGGGGGTGTCGGCTTGCAGGGCCAGGGCAAGGGCGATGCGCCGGGCCGTTGGGTCGCCCCGTTCCATCAAAACTGGCGACAGAGACAAGACATCTGGGTGTGTTTTGATGAAGCGCTGAATCACCTTTTGTGTCGAGGCCGAGGCGGATGTTCCTGCAGCGGGCAGACGCATCTGGCGCAGATCACTGAGGGCCTTTTGGGAGAGCCAGGAGTTGATGGCAAATGCCCAGGCCCCCGCCCGTTCGCCGACTGGTTTTGCCAGATCGGCCAGATTCTCCGTGGCCCGAGAGAGGTCCGGTTGAATCGTTAGGGCCATCTGCCATGTCCGTTTGGCAGTACGTCTGTCGCCTGTGCGGGCGGCGGCAACGGCCCGGTAGTGGTACAACATGGGGTCGGCCCCGGCTTTGGCAAAGAAACCGGCGGCCTCCGCAGCCTCCACCACAGCCAGCACATCCTGGTTCCGCCCCAGATAACTCAGCGCCTCCGCCTTTTTGATCCAGATATCCCCGTTGTCTGAGGTGACGGACAACAGGCGATCTGCGGTCTGGTTGGCCTGTTCGGGCTGGCCGGCCATGAACTGGAAGCGAGCCAGATTGGACAGGGCCTGGAAATTGAGTGGGTCCAGGGCCAGCGCCTGTTCGGCCAACTCAATTCCTCGGTCAATGTCGCCCAGCATGAACTCGCCCAGACTCAGGTTGTTCAGGGTTGGGATGAAAGCTGGCGCCAGGGCCAATATCTGCCGGGCCGTGTCACGCACCCCCAATAGCTCCCCGTTCTGCAACTGGACACGCAGCCGATCGTTCAGCGCCATCACGTCCAGGGCGTTCTCATCGGTCAGATGCTCCCGTTTGGCAGAATCGGCCAGCAGATCTTCCAGCGCTGCGATCGTCTTCCCCGCCCCAGCCGCCCTGGGATGATCTGGGAATCGGTGGACCAGGCCGTAGAACGTGGTCAGCGCCAAGAAAGGATACTGGTTTTTCAAATAGACCGCGGCCAGTCCGCCCAGCATCTCCACATTGCCAGGCTCCAGGCGCACCAGCCGCTCGGCGTAGGTCTGATAGGCGCGCATATCATTCGTGCCGTGGGCCACGTTGACCAATTCTCCCACGACTTCGAGCCGGTTTGGATAGGCCCGATCCAACTGGGTGAGCAGGGTCAGGGCCTCCGCCCATTGGCGGTTCTCTATCAACTTCTCGGCCTCCTCCAGCCGGGCCAGCAGCTTGGCGGATGGCGGGGCCAGGGGAGCGGACCGCTGGGATCGAGAGGTGACTTTTTTTGATTTGGTGCGAGTTTTCTTCTTTGCCATGATGGGTTGTCTTTCGGATTGGTGGAGCAGTGTGATGGGAACGGGCTGGGCAATCCCGGAAAGGGCCGGTTCTTTCTGGGGTCATGCAGTAGTCTTGGCCCATTCCGGGATTGGTGGGGAGATCTCGTCCATTCCGGGAATGCCCTGTTCTTGAACGCAAAATCCTTAGCTTGATGTCTATGGGTTGAAAACCGCACCTACGAATTATAAAGAACCCATCCCTCGGCAGATGACCCATATCTTATCCTACGACCGAGTATATCCAATGTAGGAGGGTCTAAGCAAGTTAAACTGAGATCGGTTTGAACCCTGCACTTCTGCGCTCTAGCCCGGTCCGTGACCGGGCGGGTCCACCGAGGAAGATCCAGGGAAGCACCCGCCCGGTCACGG
>CAZKEX010000113.1:0-12349 GCA_964551895.1 uncultured Caldilineaceae bacterium
TGCCATCCGCCGTCTCCCGTGCCCGGCACGACAGGATCGTTTTGTCACCCTGCCGGGCATGGGAGCGGACGGCGATGCCAGTAGCTTGCCTGTCAACCCGATCCGTGCGCCGTCCCCACCCATGCCCCTACGAGGTGCAGCGACTTTTGAAAAGCCCCAACCAAGTCAAAAACCGTGCTTGTCTCGGCACTGAATTGATCGTACAATGAGAGCGTGGTATTTAGTGGATCAAACGCACACAGCGGTACTCTGGAAAGAAAGGATGTTCCATGATGCTAGCAGTCTCATCACTTCAAAACGCCATCGAAACGGTCGAACAGTTGTCCGCTGATGAACAAGTTCAATTGATAGATGTTGTCTATCGGCGACTTGCAGAGGAGCAGAGGGGGAAACTTGCTTTGGCTATTGCGGAAGGTCGCCTAGCGTATCGCACGGGAGCGGTAAAACGGGGGAGTGTTGACGATCTGTTGGCGGATCTTGACGAATGATTACCCTTGTTTGGCAGCCTTCGTTTGCCCGGGCTCTGAAACGACGGCTTCGACGTAACCCTGCTTTACGGTCTGATGTCGAAACTGTTTTGCGGCAAATGGCCGAAGATCCCTTTCATCCAAGCTTGCGTAGCCACAAGCTCAAGGGGCAGTTTCAAGGAACTTGGGCCTGTAGTGTGACATACGACTTGCGCATCATCTTTGAACCAGTCCAAAATCCCGACACTGGCGAAGATGAGTTGCTACTCCTCGCTTTTGGTAGCCACGATGAGGTTTATTGATGGTGCAACCCACCCTGACCCCCACCGATCTCCAAACCCACCTCCACACCCACACCATCACCGCCCGCCTGGTCACAGACCTGGGCGACACCCCCACGGTCCCCGCGGCCGCGGACGCCCTGGGCGTGGAGCCGGACCAGATCATCAAAACCCTGCTCTTCTTGGTCGAGAAAGCGGACCTGGCCGGGAACAAGACCACCACGCCCGTGGTGGTGATCAGCAACGGCGAGAGTCGGGTGGACAAGCGCCCTTTGGCCGACCACTTCGGCGTGGGCAAGAAGCGCATCAAGCTGGCCCCGGCGGACGTGGTGCTCGATCTCCTGGGCTACCCCGCCGGCGGCGTCCCCCCCTTCGGCCACCGCACGGCTCTCCCTGTGATTTTGGACGAAACTATTCTCGCTTTGAATGACCGCTACGCCGGCCTCATCTTCGCCGGGGGCGGCGACGACCGCACCATGATGGAACTGACCGTCGCCGAACTGATCCGAGTCACCCAGCCCACAGTGCTGCATGTGAGCGAGACAGGGTAAAAGAGAAGGCAAAAGGCAAAAGGCAAAGTGCAAAAGGCAAAAATAAGGGCCGTTGACTCCCTGGTTGGGAATCAACGGCCCTTTTGTGTCCAACGAAAACCAAATCAACCAATCAACAAATCAACCAATCACCCCAACCCCAACGTCTCCCCCAACCCATTGCTGATATTGAAATTCTGCACTGCCTGACCGCTGGCGCCCTTGATCAGGTTGTCGATGGTGGCGGTGATGATATAGTCCGGGCCGTCGGGCTGGCGGGGGTCTGCCGGGGTGAGGGCGATGGCGCAGCGGTTGGTGTGGGTGACATGGCGCAGGGTGGCGGTCTGGCCCGCCGGCAGCAGGTGGATGAAAGGCTCGCCCGCGTACTGCTCGGCATAGGCCGCCCGCACATCCGCCTGGGTGATGCCTTCGGCCACGGACACGTAGATCGTGCTGAGAATGCCCCGGTTCACCGGCAGCAGATGGGGCGAAAAGGTGAACCGATAGTCGTGCCCCGCCCCCGCACCGTTGAGCACCCGCTCCATCTCGGCGATGTGGCGATGGCGATAGCCGATGCTGTACGGGGTCAGGTTTTCGTTGGCCTCGACGTAGTTGTAGGCCAGTTTGGCCTTGCGCCCGGCCCCGCTCACCCCGCTCTTGCTGTCCACGATGATGCGCCCGTCGATCCAGCCCGCCTTGGCCAGAGGATATAGTCCCAAATTGACGCTGGTCGGATAGCAGCCAGGGTTGGCGATCAGCCCCGCCCCCCGGATCTCGTCCCGATAGATCTCGCACAGCCCATAGACCGCCTGGGGCAGCAGATCCGGCGCGGTGTGGGGGACGCCATACCAGCGGCTATACGCCGCCGGGTCCAAAATGCGGAAGTCGGCGCTGAGGTCGATCACCTGCACCCCGGCCCCCACAAAGGCCCGCACCGGCTCGATGGACGCGGCATGGGGCAGGCACAAAAAGACCACATCCACCTCATCCGTGCGCGCCATGGCCTCGGCCAAGGGAATAAAGGGATAGTCCCACGGCACGGGGTAGACATCGCCAAAGACGCCCCCCGCATTGCTCTCGCTGGTGATCCAGCCGATCTCCAGTTGGGGATGGCGGTGGATCAACTGGATCAACTCGTACCCCGTATACCCGCTGGCCCCAGCGATCCCAGCCCGATAAATTTTGCTCATGTCACGCTCCTTTTATGGTCAAAATGGAACACAGATCATACGGATCGGACGGATCGAAACGGATCTTTTTTAGATCCGTTTTGATCCGTCTCATCCGTCCAATCCGTGGCCTATTTTGAACTTTCCCAACAAAAAAGCCCCCCGTTTTGGAGAGCTTCGTCGCTTTCTCTGTGCCGTCATTAGAATGGGAGGAAGTCTAGCATGGGGGGCCGGGCGCTGTCAAAGCGCCAGGCGGATTTCTGTTGCCACCCGCTCGTCGGCTTCCCCGGCCAGGGCATCCCGCAGGAGGGCGGCGGCCCGATCATCGCTCTGTTCGGCCAGAACCCGGCCCAGCCCCCAGGCCGCGTGGACGCGGGCCAGGGGTTCCCTATCCGCCAGGGCCGCGGCCAGGGCCGGGATGGCCGCCGCGTCTCCCCAATTGCCCAAAGCCACGCACACATTGCGCAACATCCCTGCCCGCTTGGCCCGCTTGATGGGCGAACGGCGGAAGTGGGCGCTGAAAGCGGTTTGGTCCAGCCAATACGGGTGATCCGCCGAAAAACCGTCCAACAAAAAGGGGGCCACCCGCTCCTCCTGGGCGCGCAGACCGGCCAGCAGGGGCGTGCGTTCGCCCAGCCGCTTGTTCCACGGACAGACCTCCTGGCAGATGTCGCAGCCGAAGATGCGGTTGCCAAAGTGGGGGCGCAGCTCCCGGGGAATGGGCGTGCGGGCCTCGATGGTCCAATACGAAATACACCGGGCCGGGTCCAGGTGCAGGGGGCCGACAAAGGCGTCCGTGGGGCAGGCGGAGAGGCAGCGGGTGCAGGAACCACACGTCGATTTTTGATTTTTGATTTTTGATTTTGGATTGGGGATTTGCCAAGAACCTAGATTCGTCTTTGGCGGCAGGCCAGCGGCGACGGCGTTGGGGGCGAAGACGACCTCTTGGGTGGGGATGGGGGCGGGGTCTGGGGTCAACTCTTCGGGGATGAGGAGGGTGGCCAGGATCATCCAACTGCCGGAGACCGGGTGGATGGTGCAGCAGTTTTTACCCGTGAAGCCCAGGCCGGCCTGCATGGCCCAGTCCCGCTCCAGGACCGGGCCGGTGTCCACCAGCCCCTTGCCGTGGGCCGTGCGCCCGCTGATCCCCCGGATGATCTCGTCCAATTCGTAGAGCAGGGGGCGGATGATCTCGTGGTAGTCGTCCCCCCAGGCATAGCGGGCGATGATGCCCCGGCTGGGGTCGGCCAGAACGTCCGGGGGCAGGTCGAAGCGGTGATAGTCCACGCCCAGCACGATCATGGAGCGAAAACCGTCGCCCAACGTCTCATCGGCCAGCAGTGCGGGAAAACGACGCTTCTCCCCATGTTTGGCCAGATAGCCCATCTCCCCGGCCCGGCCCAAGCCGATCCACGCCTCAAAAAAGTCCGCATGAGGCGCGGCCCGCTCCGGGGTGATGGCCGTGATCCGGCACAGGTCGAATCCCAGGCGATGGGCTGCTGTTTTGACTGTGTGGGTGAGGGCGTGGTTGTGCATACATCCATTCTGACATCGGTTGGGCGTGGCGTCAAGGTTTGCACGATTGAGATCGGCTGCCGACAGTGAAAAGCGCCCTCAGGCACTCGTTCTCTCGATCTCGTTCTCTCGATCTCGTTCCCACGCTCCGCGTGGGAACGGAGCTGGGCGCTCCTGCGCCCCTCGGCGCAGGAGCGCCGGACAGACGCGCCCACGCTCTGCGTGGGCGCGAGTTCCCGGGTTGTCGAGAAGCGACAACTCGGAGGCAAAAAAAAACGTGTGGACAAATGATTTCTCGTGTGCTATAGTGGTTGACACGTGTTTTCCCGTGGGGTCGATGTCTTCCCCATTGTCTTCCCCATTGTCTGCCCCATCGTCTGCCCTATTGCTCGTTTGCTGCAAACCCATCGCCCAAACCCCTCTCGCTCTTCCGCTCCTGGTGCAGTTGTTCATCCGGCTATCTTGTCTTTCTGGCCTGTCGTGTAACCGTTCCGCATGGTCTGCCGACTTGTCGTCCACCGGTTGACCATTTTTCTGAGATCTCTGCCTGCTTTCGCGTGTGTACCATGCCGGGAACAGATTCCCCACGGCGTCTACCTTCATAAATGCCTGCCTTGAGCGCCGGTCACTTCCCGATCCATGGTAATGTTTATTTGGAGGGAGGAACCACCGATCATGTCTGACTATATTTTGTCCCATTTGCCCAATTTGTCTGACCGTCGTCTATCTACCCGGCGAGCAGCCTTTCTGCTCACTTTGATCACCGTGGGGATCTGTCTGGGGCTGCTCTTTGTTCTGGCCGCTTTCTCCAACACAGACGTGCTGCCATCTTCGGTCGATGTGACGACCCGAAATGTGGCGGCGTCCACCAGCGTGGCCAACGAAGAGCTGCGCCTGGGGCTGGCCTTCAACGAGATCATGCCCGCCCAGACCGACGGGGCGACCCAATGGATCGAGCTGGTCAACGTCGCCCAGGATCTGTTTCTGCCCATGATCTTGCGGCCATCCACTGCGGGCGGCAGCCGGTCGGGGACGCCCCTCTCTTCGCCGGTGAGCGCGCCGGGCCCTCTGCACGCGAACGTGGCGGGGTGGCAGATCGTGGCCGCCTCCGGGGGGACCTATACCTTCCCCGCTGCCCTGCCGGCCGTTCCGCCAGGGGCCTATCTGGTCGTCTACTTTGATGGCAAGGGTGAGTCGGCCAACGAATACGACTTCAGCGATGGGGTGGCCACCCTGCACAGCGCCGCCGCGTCGGTCAATATCCTGGGACCGACGGATGAACTGTTCCTCTACGATGGCAGCGCCCACGCCGCCGTCAACCTGATGGACTATGTGGCCTATGGGGCCATTCCCCCGGCGGACAGTCTGGGGATCGAAGCTGGGCTCTGGCCCCTGGATACATTGGTGGCGCCGACGGAGCAGATCCCCGGGGCCGATGTGCTGGCCCCCAACGGCTCTCTGGGACGCTATCCCGACGCCCGAGATCGGCGGCCGGATGGCTGGACCCTCTACCGCCCGGAAGAGGTTTCCCCCGGCGCACCCAATGGCGCGCCCGCCCCCTACTTCCGCACGCCCATGAACGACAGCGTGATCCTGGACGGGGATGTGACCTTTGGCTGGTCCACCGTGCCCAACGCCGACCTGTACGAGTTGGAGCTTGCCAACGACCCCGCCTTCACCCTACCCATAACACGGGTGATGACGGCGGATGTCATGGCCACTCTCTCCTTGACCACGACCATGGAGACGACCCGCACGGTCAACTTCCGGGTGCGGGCCCGCCAGGCGGACGGCAGCCAAAGCCCGTGGTCGGCGACCAACCAGGTGATCCTGCTCTCTCCGCCGGCGCCGGAAGGGGGCCAACTGCTCAGTCCTGACGCCTATCGGCTGCTGGGTGTGGCGCCTCAGCTTCAGCACAAGGATACCCGCATGCTCTGTCTGGACGGCCATGCAGAGACCGGCATCCACGCCTGGGACCGGCCCCACGAGACCGACGGCGACTTCATCGCCGGCAACGCCCCGGCCGTGCGGGGGGAATCCCACGACGACTGGTATTGCACCCGGGCCTCCATCTCCATGATCGCCGCCTATAACGGGGCGAGCCTCAGCCAGGATCGCATCTCCTTCTATGCCTATGGCGGCGGCGCGCCCGAGGGCGACCTGGGGCATGGCATCGGGCTGTGGCCCAATGCCAAGTGTACCCAAGGCGGGGCAAAAGATGTCATGTGGTGGGCGATGAATGATGCCAGCGGCGGTTGCAGCCGGGGCAAGCCCACCTTTGCCCAGGTGAAAAGCTGGATCAACGCCAGTCGCCCGCTGCTGGTGGTGGAAAACAACGACAGCCACAGCGTTGTTCTGGACGGCTATTGGGATTTCAACCTCTTCTTCTTTAGCTGGCAGTTCGCCCACCGGGTGGACCCGTGGACCGCCACAGGGTCCTGGGTGTGGTATGGCAGTTGGAATATCACCGAGTATCATGTGCCCGCGGCCGGGGTCACGCCGCGCTCGGACGAGGCGTCCCTGACCCAGGATACGGACAACGACGGCATCGTGAACTTTGACGAGAGCAACCGCTTCAAGACCCTGCCCAACAACGCGGACACGGACAGCGACTGCGTTCTGGACAAGCAGGATATCCGGGGATATGTCTTCGACAACCTGGGCAACTACAGCCCCCGTCGGGCCGACTGGGATCTGGATGGTCTGCGCAAGGAATTGGATCGAGACAACGACGACGGCGGTGTCATCGACGGTGTGGAGGATGCCAACCTGAACGGCAAGACCGTGGACCGTTTTGGGCGCAGAGATGGGAGAGAAACCAGCAATTTCCTCAGTCGGGACGACCGGCCTGGGGATTGCGGCAAGACACCCACCCCCACGCCCACGACCACAGGCAGTCCCACCCCCACGCCGACCTGGACCCCCACGCCGACGAATACGCCGACGTCTACCCGTACACCGACCCGCACACCGACACCGACCTATTCACCCACACCGACCTATACACCTACATTCACCCGCACACCCACACCGACTCGGATCATCCCCACGTCAACGCCGACGCCGAGCCGGACGCCGACGTCCACACACACGCCAACGCGTACACCAACGCGTACACCAACGCGCACCCCAACGCGTACACCAACATCCACCCAAACGCCGACGTCCACCCCAACATCGACCACGACGCCCACGGCGACGACAACCCCCACGCCAACGGTGACACCCACCCCCACGGTGACGCCAACTGCCACACCCACGCCGAGCGCCACGCCCACATCGACACCCACGCCAACGGCCACGACAGCTCCCCCGGTGATCACCGGTGTGTCGTCCATCTTCCGCGAATCCCCAAGTTCGCCGGGCGCGCTGGATATTCAGGTGTGGGTGGCAGACCACCTAAGCGGACAGATCTTCGATATAGAGATCTTCTTTGATGCCCAGAATCCCCCTTGGGAGGGAGCGGAAGGCATCCACGCCCCGCCCGGCTGGCGCATCGAGCCGATTGTGGATGAGAACGGGAATGTCATCGGTATCCGGTTTATAACAGACACGGATCCTATCATCTCTGGCCAACCTATCGGGCTGGGGTTGGCTCCACAGCCGCCCACGGATGTAGGGAACTTTATCATCCTCTATCTGACCGACGAGGAACATAAGATCATCGGGCAATCGGCCAGCCAACGGGCGGCTGATCCCAACTGACCCATCTTCGGACCAGGTTGAGAATCCAATCGAGGCGGGTGTGGACGTCCACACCCGCCTCTTGCTGTTTGCAGACGGATTGGCTGGCCCCCTTGCCTGGCCTGAGTCTTGGTTGGATCGTCCGTGGGTCAGCGTCCGATTTTATGCACTTCTCCCCGTCTCTGCTAGAATGAACCCCTACGCATTAAACCGGTTTACACCCCTTGGAAACCGCGTACTCTCTGCCGAGAAACCAGGAAAGGAATTGACCGTGGACCCACAATTGCAGGATCTGAAAGATCGACTGGCCACTATCCAAGATCTGCGCGCGGCGGTGGCGTTGATGAACTGGGATCAGGACATCCACATGCCGGCCGGCGCGGCCCAGGGTCGGGCGCAGCAGATGTCCACCCTCAGCCGTCTGAGCCATGACCATTTCACCGACCCGGCCATCGGTCGGCTGGTGGAGGATCTGGAACCCTGGGCCGCGGACCAGCCCTACGACAGCGACGGCGCGGCCCTGGTGCGCAAAGTGCGCCGGGACTATGACCGGGAGATCAAGGTGCCGTCCGAGTTTGTGGCCCGTTTCACCAAAGCCCGATCCATTGCCAACAGCGTCTGGCCCACGGCCAAGCAAGAAAATGACTTCGCCAAGTTTGCCCCCCATCTGGAGGAGATCTTTGGCATGGCCGGGGAATATGCCGGCTATGTGGGCTACACGGACCACATCTACGATGCCCTGTTGGACGGCTACGAGCCGGACATGAAGGCCGCCCAGGTCGAGGCCATCTTCACCCCCCTGCGGGAGGAGACGGTCAAACTGGTGCAGGCTGTGCGGGAATCGGGCCGGGACGTGGATGTGGGCTGTCTCTCCGGCGACTTTGACCACGACACCCAACTGGCCCTGGCCACCAAGATGGCGCTGGCCTTTGGCTATGACATGAACCGGGGCCGGGTGGACGAGGTGGCCCACCCCTATTGCACCAACTTTGGCCGGGACGATGTGCGCATCACCACCACGGTGGACCCCAAATTTTTCAACTCCAACTTCTTCAGCATGTTGCACGAGTGTGGCCATGCCCTCTACGAACAGGGCAGCGCCCCGGCGTTGGAAGGCACCCCCCTGGCCGGCGGCGTCTCCCTGGGTATCCACGAAAGCCAGAGCCGCCTGTGGGAAAACTTGGTGGGGCGCAGCCGCTCCTTCTGGGCCTGGGCCTATCCCCAGGTGCAGGCCAGCTTCCCCCAGCTTCAGGATGTGCCCGCGGAGACTTTCTATCGGGCCGTCAACGCCATCGAGCCCAGCCTGATCCGCATCGAGGCCGACGAGGTGACCTACAACCTGCACATCATGCTGCGCTTCGAGCTGGAAAAGGCCATTCTGGAGGACAAGGTCAAGATCGCCGACCTGCCCGAAGAGTGGGATCGGCGCATGGAAAGCTATCTGGGCATCGTCCCCCCCACCCTGGGCCAGGGCGTACTCCAAGATGTGCACTGGAGCCTGGGGCTGATCGGCTACTTCCCCACCTACAGCCTGGGCAACATCATCTCCGTGCAGTTGTACGAGGCGGCCAAGGCGGCCCATCCCGGCCTGGAAGACGAATTCGCCCAGGGCAAGTTCGACACCGTCCTGGGCTGGATGCGGGAAAACATCCACATCCACGGCGCCAAGTTCACCGCCAACGAACTCCTCATGCGGGCCACAGGCCGGGAGATCGACTCGGCTCCCTATGTGGCCTATCTGAAGCGCAAGGTGGCGGACATTTACGGGGTTTGAAGGTAAGGCAATGAGTGATGAGTAACGAGTAATACGTGTCGAATAAAGGATCGTCTCTGACACGCATTACTCGTTACTCATCACTCATTACGAGATGATTGTATGAATCCAAACAGGTTTCCCGCTCATTTTGTGGGAAACTTGCTTGGCTCTACTAGACTGACCGGTCGGTTTGCGAAAGCATGATCAAAATCAGAGACTGTCCAAAGCCAAAATCTCTCCCAACCAACCCTTACTCATTACTCATTACTCATTACTCATTCTATTGATACCCACCATGACCCAACCCACCTCACCCAAAGACCCCCAGGGCACCAAAGATCGCATTCTCGACGCCGCGTTGGATGTCTTTAGCCGCAAGGGCTATTACGGCGCCCGCATGGACGAGATTGTGGACGAGAGCCATACCTCCAAAGGCTCCATCTACTTTCACTTTCCCAACAAGGAGCGGCTCTTCTTGGCCCTGGTGGACAAGCTGGCCGATTCCCTGGAGCGCCGGGTGACCGACGCCATCCAAGAGCACGAGAAGGGCATGGCCAAGGTCCAGGCCGCCCTGGAGGCCACCCTGGAGACCTTTGGCCGCTACCGGCGTCCGGCCAAGATCCTGCTGGTGCAGGCGTCCGGCCTGGGACCCGCCTTCGAGGAGAAGCGCCAGGAAATCAACGACCGCTTCGCCCACCTGATCGAAGCCTACCTGATCGAGGCCGTGGAGGTCGGGGACATCGCGCCCGTGGACACGGACGTGGTGGCCTATGCGTGGATGGGGGCCATCTACCAACTGGTGATCCGCTGGGTCTACACCGGGGAGCCAGAGCCGAGCCGGATCATGCAGACCCTGGTCCCCGTGCTGTTGCGCAGTGTGGACTATCACGGGCCGGAGGACGGGCGAAATGTTGCGTGAACCGGTCCTGCATCGACCCCTGACCGAATATCAGGTGGCCCACAGCGGACGGCTGCTCAGCGTCAGCGTGGCCGCACCGGGGTTGACCCCGGCCCGCTTCCTGGCCCATGCCGCTGGCTCCGAACGCTTCTATTGGCGGGACGGCAGCAGCGGGGTCACCTTTGTGGGCATGGGCGCGGCCCTCTCGTTGATGGGCTATGGCGAGAACCGTTTTGAGACCATCGAGCGCCAGGCCCGCGCCCTCTTCGCCCACGCCCAGATCAGCGTGGACCAGGGCGGCGCCGGGCTGGCCGGTCCCCGGCTCTGCGGCGGCTTCGCCTTTCGGGGCGACTTCATCCCCGACGTGACGTGGAGCGCCTTTCACCCGGCCCATTTTATCCTGCCCCACTATCAACTGGCCTGGGCCCCTGCGCCCGGCGGAAGCGGAGCGGGCGAAGGCTGGCTGACCCTCAACGCCCTGGTCGGCCCGGAAGATGATCTGGCCGACAGCCAGATCGAACTGCGAGAGGCCCTGGCCATTCGCCTTGCCCTGCTCAACGAGACCGACGATGCACCCGCCGAAGATTCCCCCAAAACCGAGCCGCAGATCGACTATCCCCTCCCCTTCGCCGCATGGGCAGAGATGCTCGCTGCGGCCCAGGCCCAGTTTGGCGTCACGCCGCTGAAAAAGGTGGTGCTTTCCCGCATCTGCCAGGTGCGCAGCCCCCAGGCCATCAACACCGACCGGGCCTTGGCCGACCTGAACGTCCGCTATCCTGGCTGTTACACCTTTCTCTTTGAACCCCGCCCCCACCACGCCTTTTTGGGCGCGCCGCCGGAACTGCTGGTGCGGGTGGTCGGCGACCAGTTTGAGACCATGAGCCTGGCCGGGTCCGCGCCCCGGGGCATCACGCCGCAAGAGGACGCCGCCCACGCCGCCGGCCTCCTGGCCTCGGCCAAGGACCGCCACGAGCACGCCCTGGTGGTGGACGCCCTGCGCCGCCGCTTGCAGCCCATCGCCCAAAGCCTCGACATCGCCGACGAGCCGCAGATCCTGACCCTGAGCAACATCCACCATCTGCACACCCCTGTGCGGGCCACCCTGGCCCAGCCCGCCGGCGTCCTGCCCCTGGTCGAACTGCTCCACCCCACCCCGGCCCTGGGCGGATCCCCCCGGGATCTGGCCCTGGCCTTCATCCAAGTCCACGAGCCGACCCTGCGGGGCTGGTACGCCGGGCCGGTGGGCTGGATCGACGCCAACCTGGACGGCAGCTTTGCCGTGGCCATCCGCTCCGCCGTGGTGCAGGAGCGTCGGGCCTGGCTCTACGCCGGGGGCGGCATCGTGCCCGGCTCCATCCCCCGGCGGGAATGGGAAGAGACCGAATGGAAGTTCCGCCCCATGTTGAACGTGATGCGGGAGGGTGCATGACCAATCCAAATCTGCGATTTTCGGAAATTTTGGTGGACAGTCTGGCCCAGGCCGGGCTGCGGGCGGTCTGCATCGCCCCCGGCTCCCGCAGCACGCCCTTGACTTTGGCCTTCGACGCCCATCCTCAGATCAAAGTCTACCTGCATTTGGACGAACGCAGCGCCGGTTTCTTCGCCCTGGGCCTGGCCCAAGCCACCCAGCGCACGGTCGCCCTGCTCTGCACCTCCGGCACCGCCGCGGCCGAGTTCTTCCCGGCCATCGTCGAGGCCAACATGTCCGGCGTGCCCCTGCTGGTCCTCACCGCGGACCGCCCGCCGGAGCTGCGCCACAGCGGGGCCAACCAGACCATCGATCAGGTCAAGATCTACGGGGATCACGTCCTCTGGGCCGTGGACGCCGCTCTCCCGACCGGTGCCGCGCTCGATGTGGTCGTGCGCAACACCCGCACCCTGGCCGCCCGATCCATGGCCACCGCGGATGGTCTGCGCAAAGGCCCGGTCCACATCAACCTGCCCTTCCGCAAGCCCCTGGAGCCTACCGAACCCTATCGGCCCGTCTTCCCCGCCAACCCGCCCCGCACCCAAATTGAGCGGGGCATCATGCAGCCCACGCCCGCCCAA
>CAZKEX010000114.1:0-12288 GCA_964551895.1 uncultured Caldilineaceae bacterium
TTGGATGTGCTGATCACCGACAGCAATGGGGCCCAGGCGATTTTAGAGCTGGATGGGGGCTAAAAAAATAGAACACGGATTGAACGGATCGAACGGATAAAAACGGATCTTTTTTTTGTTGAAAAAGATCCGTTTTTATCCGTTCGATCCGTCTAATCCGTGTTCTATTTCTTAGACCCCTTGCAAAAAGCATGTAGTACTGCTGAGATCCCAGAGAAAGAAGGTGTTTCTCCGGGATCTCAGCGTTTTTGCGTTAAAAAACCTTTCCGCTGTGGACTCATCCGGACTGGGACAACTACGGCAATTGACTCAGTGTGTTTGTGCAGGCGATGATCGTCATGATCGTGGCGAAGATGATCCCGCCCAGATATGGATTTCTGGTCACTTTGTACAGTTTGCGGTCAAAGATCACAGCCAGTGGGAAGTAGACCAGAATGGGGAAGAGCCAGATGCCATAGATGTTGGAAACAGACGGATCCATCACCTCTGTCCAAGATCTTCCTGTCGCATAGAACGTGCCATACTGTATGATCAGATAGACCAGCACGCCGAGGGTGGTGAACAGGGCCATCACCGCCACGTTGACCCATTCCTTGCCCTGGTTCACGTAGTTGAAGCTGTTGACTGCAATAGAATGCAGCACATAGAACGCCAGAAGGAAGGGCAGATACATCAGGATAATGGGGAATTTGTCCGGTGTGAACGCCTTCACCGGGATGACCCATAGGCGGAAATCAACCTTGAACAGATAGTCGGAAACAAAGACGATCAGGAAAGATGCGGCCACAACTGCCAGGGAGAGCAGAATCGTCTTCCAGAGCTTTGGCAGGCTTAGGGTAACGCCTCTCTCTTTGAGGCTGACCGTCTTTGCGCCGAAGAAGAACCAGGTGATGACCATCAGGGCCAGGGCAAATATGGCGTTGACGACTGCCCACACCCCGATGAAAAAGACCGGCGATTGAAGGAAATAATCTGGACGGGTCAGCCACCCATCGTTGCTCAACCATCCTGGAATAATCAGATAGGTGTAGCCAGAGACGAAGGCGGTCAGCACAAGACTGGTCCAGAACCATATCTTCCCGTTGCCAGTGGGCGCTGGTCGTGCAACCACAATCTCATCCGATTTGAGGGCGCTGAAGTAGCTGGTTTCCAGCAAAACCTTTGCAAATGCCAGGACAAATATGGCAAAGCCAACCAGCCCAATCACATTGAACAGCTCTTTCCAGATCCAAACCAGATTGGCGGGTGGAATAGGGTTGGGTGCGCCCAAGGAATCCTCAAAGAATTCGAGACTTGATCTGACAACATTGGAAGAAATGGTATTCCAAGGGTGGATCTGGTTCGGATTGTAGATCACACGGATGGTCTCTTTGCCATCTATATCCTGTTTGTACATGTTGTAGCTTACACGTTTTTCCGCATTTGCTGGATCCGTCCCAAAGTGCAAGAAGGACTGTGCTGTGGCCTGATCGATATAGTCCCGGGGGGCTGTGCGGGTACCATCCTCATTGGCCACTCTGAAGAAAAACTCATCGTACTTTGCGGCGACAATGCCAACATCCCGGTTGCCATATTTGTTGTAGTACTCGCCGTCAGAATTTGTGTAGGTGGCGTTGTTGGCGACCAACAGCACGGAGGCGATCATCGGCGTCTCCAGCTGATTGTCCAGGTCCACGGCCAAGTTTGCGGCCATAGCGCCGTTGGAGTGGCCTGTAACACCCACACGCGCCTTGTCCACGTACGGCAGGGCATAGATCAGCTTAACCGCATCGATCATGCCCACGGAGGTAGGGACAATTTCGGGGGTGTAGAGTACCTCCGAGTTGCCGTGACCGTACATGTCAATCGACAGCACGACGTAGCCGCGGCGGGCGTATTCCACGAAATTCATATCCTGCATTTCGCGGTTGTTGAACCAACCGTGGCTGGTTATGATCGCAGGAGCAGGGTTTTCAACGGTGGCAGTATCCGGCACAAAGAGCAGGGCGCTCATATATTTGCCGGAGGGTGTTTCCCAGCGCATATCTTTGACAGTGACATTTCCCCCATCGGTTTGCACGAAGCTTGCGCCAAGCATGCTGACCACACACAAAATCAGGGCGATTTTCAACCAAAAATAGGGCGATCTCTTCGCTTTCATAACAGAATCTCCTAAGGTGCTTGATTGACCGGTTGATAAATAAAGATGATTGGGATACTCGGACAAGCGGTCTCTATGGCGCTAGGCGTCTCCTTTCTGCATCTATCTGCGGTCTTTGCCCACCTGATGTTGGAAGATTTTGTGTAGTGGATAACCCCCTCCCAGCCTCCCCCAGATTGGGGGAGGAGCCGGATCGCCGTAAAGCAGCCGGATTGTCAAAGACGGAAGTCCGGTAAACTTGGACGGTTCCCTCCCCAATCTGGGGAGGGTTAGGGTGGGGTTGGCCGTTACGCCTCTTCTTCCACCATTCTGATCAGGTCATCAACGCTGGTGACGCTGTTACGTTCCACGATCCAGCGGCGGCCAATGCGGAGGGCCATGCGTTCGGCCACGGCCCGCTGGACCGGGTCTTCGATGCTGCTGATGTCCCAGACGGTGACAATGCCCATCATGCGGCGCAGGAACTTGGCCCCGCCGAAGCCGGCCACGTCCTGGAGCAGGTGGGCAATATAGCGGCCACGGTATTCGGCGAAGGCTTCGTCACCGCCGGGATAGGCCCAATAGGGGGTGGGGACCAATTCGCCCCGGTTGTTGTTGACCCACAGATCGTCGAATTTTGCCGCAAACTGAACCCAGATCTCCCGGACCGTTTCCAAAAGATAGGCTTGGTAGTCGGCCCGCTCGGTGGGGTCTGGGGTGTGGGCGAAGTGGGAGAGATAGTTGAGGACCAGATTTTCCAGCACCGCGGCGATGTCAAAGGCGGCAGGGCCAAAGAAGGCGAACTCCGGGTCGATGACCCGGGTCTGGGTGGTGTTGGCCATGATGCTGCCCGTGTGCAGATCGCTGTGGATCAGGGCCTGGCCGTGGGTCATGTAGCGTTCCTTCATGTCGGCCAGGGCCAGCTTTAGCTCGCTGTCCTGGCGCACGGCGGCCACTTCGCCATCCAGCAGGGGATTCCACTTGTTCTCCGGCGAGGTCATGTAGGGGTTGGTGAAGACAAAGTCCTCTTGAATCTTGCACAGGTGGGGGTTGATGAAGGTGGCCTGCATCTCCTTCTTTTCCACGCCAGAGAGGTAGAGATCCGACGTGAAGAAGAGGGTGCGGGCCAGGAAAGTGGAGATGTGGTCGGCGAAGTGGGGGAAGCGCTGTCGGGCCACCAGGGGCTTGCGCATCACCTCCATGTCGGAGAGATTTTCCATCACCACCACGGACATTTCGTGATCGTGGTCGTAGACCAGGGGGGCCAGGCCCGGGGCCAACTCGTTGTGCTTGAGCAGGGCCTGGGTCTCGAAGCGCATGCGCTCCCGGGTCAGAGGCCAGCCTTCCCCCGCCACCCGCAGATAGGGCAGGGCCTGTTTCAGCACCACAGACTGGGTGGGGTCCGCCTGGTTGTGTACGATAAAGACCTGGTTCAGGTTGCCGTCCCCGATCTCCCGGGCGGTGAGGGGAGCGGTGACGTCCAGAATGCCGTTCAAGCTGGCCAGGCCGCGGAGATAGTCCAGCACGGTTCGGTTGTCCAACGCGTAATAGGCCACAGGTGTACTCCTCGTTATTCGCTTCAAAAGTGACTTTCCTGCAAAAACAGCTTTCACCGCAAAGACGCAAAGACGCAAAGAGTTTGAGAAGAGGAATCTTGCTTTTCTTTGCGTCCTTTGCGTCTTTGCGGCGAAAAAACTTTTTACAGTGAGATCGATTCTATCGTATTTTTGCCCCTACCACTTCTGAACCACCACCCCGGCCTGCTCTTCCAGCACCTTGATAAACGCCGAGGCGTTCTCCTCGCCCCAGCCCTTGTTGACCGCAGCCTTGATCACCTCCCGGGTGGCGGCCCCGGCGGGCAGGGGGACGTTCAGATCCTGGGCGAACTTGTTGATCAGGTTGGCGTCCTTGAGCATGAGCTTGAGGGCGAAGTGGGTCTCGAAGTCCCGGTTGACCAACATGCCGCCCACACCGTCGTAGATGGGGGATTTGAAGTCGGTGACGTGGAGTACGCCCAGCACATCCTCCGGGTTCAGCCCGGCCTTGGTGGCCAGGACCATTGCCTCGCCCAGGGCTTCCAGCATGGAGGCCACCACCAGGTTGCCCACCAACTTCATGGATGCCCCCTTGCCGTTTTCGCCCATATAGTGGGTACTCTCGCTCAACACGGCCAGGATGGGTTCCATCTCGTCATAGAGGGCCCTGTCGCCGCCCACCACGATCCAAAGACCGCCGCCAGCGGCCTCGTTCTTGCTGCCGTTGACCGGGGCTTCCAAGAAACGGACGCCCTTGGCGCTGAAGGCGGCTGCCTCCTTGCGGCTGGTGTCCGGGTGGACCGTGGTCATGTCGATGACGGTCTGTCCGGCCTTGACAGCGGCCAGCAGGGCGCCCTCGCCCCACACCAGCTTTTCCACCGCGGCATCGTCGCTCAGGCAGAACATGATCACGTCCGCGCCGGCCGCGGCGTCCGCCGGGGTGGCGGCCTGGGAAGCGCCCAGGGCCACCAAGGGTTGACAGCGCTCCGGTGTACGGTTCCACACAGTGACCGCATGGCCGGCCTTGACCAGATTTGCCGCCATGCCACGGCCCATGATACCCATGCCGAGATACGCAATTTTTTTCATGATTGGGGTTGCCTTTCGTGTGAATGTTTTGTGTTACAGGAACGAGTAATGAGTAACGAGTAATGTGTGTAACCCACACATTACTCGTTACTCGTTACTCGTTTTCAGTTGCTATTCTGCAGCGCCCTCAACTGTTTATCCCGGCGCTTGTCGCTGTAGTAGTTGATCACCATGACGATGAGCAGGACCGCGCCCCAGGCGAATTGGCGAAAGAAGATGGCCGCGCTGGAGCCGGAGAGTTGCAACATGAGCATGTTGAGACCCGTTGACATAAACTGGATGCTGAGCACAGAAAGCACCAGCCCGGAGACCGTGCCAAAGCCGCCCATGTAGTTGATGCCGCCCAGGATGGCGATCAGCACGGTCAGCAAAATGAAGGAGGAGCCATAGTCGGGTTTGGCCGAGTTGGTGCGGGCCAGGAAGATAATCCCGGCGATGCCGGCGAAGAGTCCGGCCAGCCAATAGGTGCGGACCAACACCCGCACGCTGTTGATGCCCGAAAAGAGGGCGGCTCGATCGTTGGTGCCCAGCATGTAGATGTTGAAGCCCAAGGAGGTGCGGCGCAGGATCAGGGACATGGCCCCGGTGAGAACGATGAAGATGATCACCGGGATGGGCACACCCAGCACCGACCCATTGCCGATAAAGGCCAACTTGGTGGTGGTGATGGCCGGGCCGCCTGTGGCGACAAAGGAGAGCCCGGTATAGAGTGACCCCGTGCCCAGGGTGGCCAGGATGGGGGTGATGCCGATCATGGAAACCAGATATCCGTTGAATAGACCGCACAGAGACCCCACCAGCAGGGCGGCAAAGATAGCCGCAGGAATCGCCACGCCCAGGGGCAGCCCGGCGCTCTCGTTCAAGAAGCCCAAGGTCATCGCCGCGGCGATGGCCGAGAGGTTGGCCGCGCCCACCACCGAGAGGTCGATGCCCCCGGTCAGCATGGTGACCATGATGGCGAAGGCCAGAATGCCAAACTCGGGAAACTGTACCGTCATAGACTGCATGTTGCGGATGGACAAGAACTTGCCCGGCAGCAACACGCTGAACAAGACGAAAAAGCCCACAGCGATAAAGAGCAGGCGCACTGTGTGGCTGTCAAAGGGCAGACGGCTGAGCAAAGAGCGCTTCAAAGGAATTTTGGTATCCATAGTTTTCTGTTCCGTTGGTAGGTTACGATGACTTCACCGCAAAGACGCCAAGCGCACAAAGAAAATAAAACTTTCCTCTGCGACTCCTCCGTGGCTCTCTGCGTTCTCGGCGGTTAATATCTTTTCCCAGGAGAGACTCACGGTTATTCCGCCACGCTTGCGGCCTGCTTGCTGGCCTGGCGTTCGCGGATGGCGGGCAGACCGGTGCCGACCAGGATGATCACGCCGATCACCACCCGCTGCCAGACCGTGGGCACGCCGATCAGGATCAAGTTGGTGTTGGCGATGATCACCAGGATCACCCCCAACAGCGTGCCCAGCACCGTCCCCCGCCCGCCGGTGAGGGTGGCCCCACCCAACACAACCGCGGCGATCACATTTAGCTCCATGCCCACAATGTCCTGGGGGTTGGCCTGGCGGGCCAGGGAGCCAAAGGTCATGCCGGCGATGCCGGAGAGGAGGCCCACAAAGGCATAGATAAAGTATTGGATGCGGGTGACGTTGAAACCGGCCCGTTCCGCGGCTTCGGGCGCGCTGCCCAGGGCGTAGATACCCCGGCCCAACATGGTGTAGCGCAACACAAACCAGACCACGATGGTGACGGCGACCGTGATCAAGATGGCCGGGTGCAGATTGGCGACTCCTCGATTCAAAGGCACCTTCACCAAGGCCATGCGGGCAAAGGCGGTCAAGGCCGGTGGCACATCTCGGATGATGGCGTTGCCGATGGCGAAGAGCAGAAAGCCCTGAAAGAGGCTGAGGGTGCCCAAGGTGACGATCAGGGTGGGCAGTTTGAAGCGGGCGATGAAGAAGGCGTTGATCAGCCCCAGCCCTGTGCCGATCAGGGAGGCGACCACGAAGAACATCCAAATAGGGGCGTCCGGGGCGCTGGCCTTGAAAAACTTGACTGTGGCGTAGAGGGCAAAGACGGCGATGGCCGTGAAGGAGACATCGATGCCGCCGGAGACGATGACGATCAAGACCCCCATCGCCATGATGCCGATCACGATGCCGTTGCGCAGCAGATCAAAAAGATTGCCGATGGTGAAGAAAATGGGGTTGTTTAGCCCGATGATCAGACTCAAGCCGACGATGGTGATGGCCACCAGGGTTTCGTTACGACGAAAAATACTTTTCACGGGACTAATCCTCAATTAACTTGGCGGCGAGCTGATTTTCGTCGGTCTCTTGGGGCAGAATCTCTTCAACCACCCGTCCATGACGTAGAAGCAGGATGCGGTTGCAAATGCTCAAAAGCTCCGGGATGTCGTCGGAGATCACCAACAGCCCCATGCCTTCCCTGGCCAGCCGCTTCATCATGTCGTGGAGCTCGTCCTTGGAGCCGATGTCCACGCCCACAGTCGGCCCGTTGAGGATCATCAGCCGGGGATTGGCGGCCAGCCATTTGGCCAGCACCACCCGCTGCTGATTTCCCCCGGACAGGGTCTTGACCGGCAGGGCCGAATCCGACGTCTTGATGCGCAGAGAGCTGACCCACTCGTCGATCTTGCCGTTGATCTGGCTGGGGATGGTCAACCCCATGCTGTTGCGCAGTTGGTCGATGATGCGCACCACAATGTTGTTGCCGATGGACTGCTCTAAAAATAGCCCCTCGGAGAGCCGATCTTCGGGCACATAGCCGATGCCGTGGCGGATGGCATCCTGGATGGAGCGGATCCTGACCGGCTGGCCGTGCATGGTGATCTGTCCGGCATCTGCCGGGGTCATGCCAAAGAGGGTGAGGGCCAACTCTGTGCGCCCAGAGCCAAGCAGCCCGGTGACGCCCAAGATCTCCCCGGCCCGCATCTCAAAGCTGACCCCGTTCAACAGGGCCCCCATGCTCAGATCTTCGACCTTGAGCAACAGTGGCTGGGTCGGATCCGCCACAAATTCGTATGATTTGTCGGCGATGTCCCGACCGGTCATCTCCAGGATCAGCCGGGCGTTGTCATACTCTTGGCGGTCCCCGCTGCTCACCACCTTGCCGTTGCGCATGACGATGATGGTCTCGGAGATCTCCAGCACTTCGTTCAATTTGTGGCTGACAAAGAGGAAGGCGATGCCCCGATCCTGCAACTTGCGGATCACGCTAAACAGCGCCCGGATCTCTCGTTCCGTCAGGGCGCTGGTCGGCTCGTCCATGATGATCAGTTGGGCATTTTGGCGCAGGGCCTTGGAGATGGCGATCAGCTGTTTGTTGGCAACCGACACCTCCTCCACCCGCACATCCAAGGGGATATTGACCTCGATCTGGGCCAGGGCGTCCTTGGCGATGTTGCGCACCTTGCGCCAGTTGACCAGCCGTCGGCCCTCGGCCAACTGCTCGTTGAGGGCGATATTTTCCGCCACGGTCAGGTTGGGGAAGAGGGAGAAGTCTTGATAGATCACCTGAATCCCAGCCCGGATGGCGTCAATCGGCTGGATGACGGCGGGGAACTCCTTGCCGTCGATGGTCAGGCTGCCCGAATCTCGCTGATAGACCCCGGCGATGATCTTGATCAGGGTCGATTTGCCGCAACCGTTCTCACCCACCAGACAGTGGATGCGGCCACGCTGGATGCTCAGATCTACATTTTGCAGTGCGCGCACACCGACAAAGGATTTGTTGATGCCGGACAGATGCAGGAGTTCCTCGGCCATAAGGCTTTATCCGAGTTCATTGAGGCCCCTTTGGGATGCCGGGGCATCCGCAAAGGGAGCAGGGAAGGGTTCGTCGTAAGCACTTTGGTTCATCGGGAACATCCGTCGTAGACCCGCTGCGGTTTCGATACGACCGGAAACTGCCCCGGTCTACTCAACCTGCGCTAGCCTGCTGATCATGGATGTTCCCAATGAACCAACACTTTGAGACTGAGAGATTGAGAGATTGGGAGATTGTCACGAGCACAATCTTCCAATCTCCCAATCTCTTACTCACTAATTCAGACTAGAACGGGTAGTCGCCAGCGGTCGTGGCGTCCACGTACACGGCCGCGTTGCCGAAGAGGACGTTGCCCACGGCGATCAGGTTGTTGTAGCCTTCAATGCCCAGGTCGGTACCTTCGCCAATTTCCATGCCTTCGAGCTTCATCTTGGCGATCTGGTTACAGGCAGCGCCGGCCACAGCCGGGTCCCAGAAGCCGATGGCGTCGATGGCGCCCGTGGTCAGCAGGTCGCCAGCGATGGAGGGCAGGCTGGTGCCGACAACGGAGACCACATCTTGCAGACCGGCCTCTTCAATGGCCCGGCCAATGCCCGCCACGTCGGTGGAGGCGCTGCCCTGGAAGCCCTTGATGTTGGGGTAGGCGGCCAGCACTTCTTTGGCCTTCTGGTAGGCGATCTCGGCATCGTCAAAGGTCTCGATCTTGTCGCCCATCAGGGTCATGTTGGGGTAGGCTTCCAACTGCTGGGCAATGCCGCCGTCCACCCACTGTTGGTGGGTCTCGGAGCCAAGGCTGCCGACGAAAACCACATACTCGCCCTCTTCGCCCATGTAGCCGGCCAAGCGGTCCATCAGACCGGCGCCGAAAGCATAGTTGTCAAAGGCTTCGATATCGTAGTCCATGCTCACCTGGCTGGAGGCCTCGTGGGTGACGACGACGATACCGGCATCCATGGCCTTCTTCAACACCGGGTCAAGCTGGGTGGGGTCCATGGGGACGATGCACAGGGCATCCACACCACCGGCGATCAGATCCTCGATGATGGGAATCTGCTGGGCGGCATCGGCTTCGGCGGGGCCAACCAGGGCGGCGTCGACACCGTTCTCCTGGCCCCAGGCAACCACACCGGTTTCCATGCGGTCAAACCAGTTGATACCGGCAATCTTGACCACGGTGGTGAAGACCAACTCATCCGCCGGGGCGGCAGGCGCCTCTGGGGCCGGGGCCTCTGCTGCTGGCGCCTCTGCTGCCGGGGCAGCGGCTGGGGCTGCCGGAGCAGCACAGGCCACAAACATCGAAGCAATCAACAACACGGACAGTACGACGAATAGCTTCTTCATGCTTTTCTCCTTTGGAAAAATGTGAATGAACCATCAAACAGATAGGGAGTGTTGAATCGACATAAATGTACATTGAGATGAATTGTCGCCGAGGGCGAACAGTTCATCTTAAACCCACGCAAGTTCTCTGTGCCACCCAGATTTACCCGGCGACAACTGCCTCCAAAACCATGCAGAACATGGCGCAACCGGGGTCAACTTTTCCCTCTGTGCGCTCGCCGACCCAACTGGCCCGGCCGACCTTGCTGCGCAGAGGGGTCACCCTGTCCCGCCCGGCCTGGGCGGCGGACAGGGCCAACGCCCCGGCTTCGGGCGCTGAGACGCCCGCGGCCACCCCCGCGGCAAAGGCTTCGGCGGCAGGATGGATGGCGTCGATGATCGTCTTGTCGCCGGGCTTGGCCTTGCCCCGTTCTTGCATGCCCTGGTCCGCCGCGCTGAACATGGCCGCCAAGTCTGCCACGCTGATCTGGGCCTGACCCTTGACCTCTTTGCCCGCTCGCATCAGCGCGGTGGCGATCAGGGTGCCCATTGTGGAGGGGGCAGCCTTGTTCACGGCCATCCCGGCCCGGGCGATAAAGCCGCCTATGTCTTCGCCGGGTTGCGTATCGGCCACATACTCTTGCAGGGCCACGCCGACCCTGGCCATGCTCAGGCCCATGTCGCCGTCGCCCATGGCCTGGTCCAACTCGGTGAAATAGTCTTTCTGTTCCACCAAAACCCCGGCGGCACGCAACATGGCGGCGAGTATGGCGTCCTTCTGAATTTCTGCCATGAGTCTGGCATCCTTTCGCTGTGCAATCGGACGGGTCGGGTCAACCCGGAGACTCGGCTTTTTCAAAAAGCCGAGTCTCTTTGCATCCTAAACTTGGGTGAAGAAAGGCGTATTTGCAGGGGCATCGAACAGGGCGGCCAACTCGGCGTCCACTCGACAAAGGGTGATGGACGCGCCGGCCATCTCCATGGAGGTGGCATATTCGCCCACATAGGCCCGGTGTACGTCCATGCCGCGGCTCGCCAAAATCTGGTGGGCTTTGCGATAGATGATATAGAGCTCTTCCGGCGGCGTGGCCCCCAGGCCGTTGACCATGATCACGACCTTGTCCCCGGTCTCCCCGCCCATGTCGTCCAGGATCGCCGCCATCATGCGATCGGTGATCTGGTCCGCGCTCTGCAACTTTTCCCGCTTCATGCCCGGCTCGCCGTGGATGCCCATGCCGATCTCCATCTCGTCCTCGGCCAGGGTGAAGGTGGGCCGACCGACCTGGGGCACGATGCAGGGGGAGAGGGCCACGCCCATGGTGCGGGTGTTGGCCAGGGTCTTCTCGGCCACGGCCACCACTTCGTCCAGGGATCCGCCCGCCTCGGCCTTGGCCCCGGCGGTCTTGAAGGCGAAGACCATGCCGGCCACGCCCCGGCGTCGGGCCGCCTCTTCCGGGGGGGCGGAGGCTACATCGTCTTTCACCAGCACTGTGCGCACCTCAATGTCGTCCATCTCGGCCATCTCTGTGGCCATGTCAAAGTTCATGACATCGCCGCCGTAGTTGCCATAGATATAGACCACGCCCTTGCCGCCGCTGATGCGCTTGGTGACGTTGAGCATCTGGTCCGCGCTGGGGGAGTTGAAGACATCGCCCACCGCGCAACCGTCCAACATGCCCTTGCCCACATAGCCCAGGAAGACGGGCAGGTGGCCGGAGCCGCCGCCAGTCGCCAAGGCCACCTTGCCCTGCACCGGGGCATCCGCCCGCACAATGCTGAACAGCTCTTCCTCGTAAGCCAATTGATCCGGATGGGCCAACAGCAGCCCTTCCAGCATCTCAGGTACAAAATTGACCGGGTCGTTGAGTATCTTCTTCATTGATCCCTCTCTTGGATTGTTATAAGTTGGTGGGTGAAGATCCTATGGTTGTCCGCACTTTCGGCAAGTGAAAAATGGGGTAAGGGGGAGGGAGGGCACCGCCAAAGGGCACAGTGGGGTCAGGCGGGTAACATGGCTCATGTAAAAATACTGGTTAAGATTTTGCGAACATTTTGAGGGGATGAATTTGTTCAAACAGGGAGTTGTGAACAAATGTGTATGCTCTGCACATTTGTCAATAATAATAGCGATTGTTCCTGTGACTGTCAAGTTGTCCACATGCTTGCTCTCGGTCAAAAACGGGTTGGCAATCGATTGCGCAATCGATTGCCAACCCGTAATGTGGGGACGCTTACACCAAGCCAGCGGCCTTGGCCCCGGCCTTGAGGACTGCCAGTCCTTCCGAGGCCAGCACATCCGGCCCCTGGTTGGGCGGACGCCAGAGGCAGGTGGCCGCAACCAGATCCGGGTTGATGGCGGCGAAGGACTCCAACACCAGCTTGCCGTCAAAGTTGATCTCGGCCAGGGCCTGCCAGACCTGGGCCCAGTTGACC
>CAZKEX010000115.1:0-12146 GCA_964551895.1 uncultured Caldilineaceae bacterium
CAGCAGGTCCCGGATCTCGAAGGCGTCGGCCAGGAGGTCGATGCGCCGCCGGGTGATAGCGTCATCCAGCTCGTAAATTTTGCCAAAGAGGTAAAAGGTGTCCAGGGCGGGCAGGTGATACCAGAGCTGGGGCCGCTGGCCAAAGACCGTGCCGATCTTGTAGGCCAACTGCCGCCGCTCGGTCCACGGCGTGTGGCCCAGCACCGTCGCCTCTCCGCCGCTGGGGTGCAGAATGCCGGTCAGCATCTTGATGGTGGTGGACTTCCCCGCGCCGTTGGGGCCGATGAAGCCCAGCAACTCCCCATGCTCCATCTCAAAGCTGATCCCCTTCACCGCCGCCACCTCGTGGGTCTCCGGGCGCATCAAAGAACGCAGGCTGCCTTGGAATCCGGCAGCCTTGCGCTTGGCGATAAAGGTCTTTTGCAGGTTGGTGACGGTGATGGCGGGCATAGGGGTGGTTGGTGGGTGGGTATTTTCTGGGCGCTAGATGGTCTCGACCCGTTCACATGTGACGCGGATGGCGGCACGAATGCCTTGGCGACGCAGAGCTTCGCCCAATGCCAATACAAAACTATCCATCTCCGGCCATTGATCATGAACGAAAACGGTGACATCAATCATGTCAGGATTGAAATGCGCAACACGTACACGGTCCACGACTCCCTCGCCGTATTCATCGGCGAAAGCATCTTCGACCGTCTGGCGAACGGCAACATAGTCAACTTCCTGGATCATGTAGGGGATGGCGAGTTCGCGTAGCTTCATAGTTTCACTCCTCGATCTTGAAGTGCCTTGCGGCACGCTGTTAGCAAAGTATCTGCCTCATCCAAAGCCGCCTGTGCTAGATGCGCTAGATCGTCTGGTGCATAGGGTGAATAATCGACCTGATTGCGCATTTCTCGCCAGCGCCCTAACATTTCCTTGTACGGGGTGCCCAATGCCTGCCCCAACACCAGGGGCAAGCGTTCGTGATCGTCCAAATCTCCGCGGCGGATATGAAGCGCAAGGGCGCGTGCGGCATGGTACATGGCGTAGTAGCAGCGAGAGATGATGTGCGGCTGGTTTAGCCGCTCCCCAACATCGAGGTGTTGTGCAAACGTCAGATAGTCATCCGCCTTGGAGAATCGTTCGCCAACCAGACGTTGAATCAGGTCATTAACCTGTGCCTGTGTCAGGTAGTCCAGTTCTACGAGACGGTAGAGCAATGCTCCCTGAGAGGGGGTTAGACGTTGGAGATCATCCCAAAGGGCCATGACTGGATTGCCTTTCTGTTTGATCTGGCGCGCAGCGCGAAAAACGACATTTCCATCTTATCTCAATGCGTCTGGTGACGCAACCCCTTTTTATGGGGTCAATTGTTCACCTGTTTGAAAAGGGCGTACACGTATGGCCGGGGATCGCCGTTGGGGTTGAAGTAAGTGAAGTCTGTTTGGTGGACAAGCTCAGACCCGGACCCCATGCGCTCGGCCAACGCCTCGGCGGAGTAGCGGTGCAGACGCAAGCCCGCGCAATGGGTGGCCCCGATCAGAGAGAACTCGGCGAAGAGGGCATGGCCGCCAGGCTGCAACTTTGCTCTCACGTTCTCGAAATAGCCCTGAATTGCTTCTTCTTCGGTCAGGAAGTGGAGGACCGCCCGGTCGATCCAGAGGTCCACCGGTGGGAGGGTGGCGGGCAGGGGCTGGGCGATGTCCTGGCACAGCCACGTGATCCCCGCGCCCTGGTCGCCCAGGCGTTCCTTGACCCGGTTGAGGGCTTCCTGGCTGATGTCGTTGAGGATCAAGGTTGCGCCACGCGCTAAAAGCACGTCGATCAGCACCGACGTCCCCGCGCCGGGCAGGAAGATGGTGGCGTCCGCCCAGTTGGGGACGCGGTCCAACATGGCCAGAGTTTGGGCGGGGTCATTTTCGTACCAGCCCAGGCTGGCGTCGTCCGTGGTGGAGAAGATCTTGTTCCAGTGGGTGGGTGTGGATGGCATTGGGCTGTCCTGTCGATGAGGCGTTGAGGTGGTTAAGCGGGACCGATACGAAAGCGCTCGATCCGGCCTCTGATCTCGCCAAGGATGGTCTTGATCTCCGCCAGATCACCCTGGCTGACATGGGACTTCAGTTCATCCAGCAGGACATCAGTGTCCGTCTCGTAGGCGTGCAAGAGGGTGGCGATGTCGTTTTCGTACAGCCCCACCCTGGGGAAGTTGCCTTGGCGATAGAGAGAGGGCAGGGCGTATAGCTTGAGCAGAATCAACCCCGCCACGGTGGCCAAGGGAATCTCCCGGTCCAGAAAGTGGTGCGCTACGACGTGATCCCGTTGCACCTTCTTGAAGAGGGGGTTGCCGGTGAGCAGGATGTCGATCTGCAACCCCTGAAACATACCCCGGGCAAAGTTGTCATCCTGGCTGGGCAGCTCGATTTCGGGCACGCGTTCCAACTCGGTCAGGGCCATGAGCAGGTCCAGATCTTCCGTGTTGCGCCCTTCCACGTATTGGAGAAGGGCGATCCCGCCCACCAAGACATATTCGACGCCACGCTCATCCAGCAGCGCGAAAAGTGACTCCACGGAGTCCATGAGGGAGTGGGTGGGCATAAGATTGCGGCCTCCGTTCCAGTTGCGGATGTTGAAGACAACTGCATCCTGAATGATTGAGCCGATTTGGTGGAGCGATTGAATAGCCATAGCCCCTATTTTACCCCACCCCCACCCCCAACGCAACGCACCCCGCCCCCAAACAAAACTGCCCCCTCCGACAAGAACCGCCACCGATCAGACCGTCCCACCCAATTGCAATCCAGCCCATTCTATGTCACGATCTTCAACACCCAACCAATCAACCAACCAACAAACCAACCAACCAACCAACCCACCCACTCACAAAGGAGACCCCAATGAACTACGTACCCCTTGGCCGCACCGGCGTGCGCGTATCCGAACTCTGCTTTGGCGCCATGACCTTTGGCGGCCCGGCGGACGAGGAGACATCCCAGGCCATGTTCAACCGCTGTTTGGACGTGGGCATCAACTTCTTCGACTGCGCCAATGTCTACAACCGGGGTGTCTCGGAAGAGATTCTGGGCCGCTTGATCCAGGGCAAGCGGGACGATCTGGTGATCACTTCCAAGGTCTTCGGCAACATGAGCGGTAAGCTCAATGGCGGTGGCCTCAGCCGCCGCCACATGGTGCGGGCCGTGGAGGAGAGCCTGCGCCGCCTGAACACCGACCGCCTGGACCTCTACTTTGTCCACCAGTTCGACGCCGACACGCCCATTGACGAAACCCTGCGCGCCCTGGATGATCTGGTCTCCGCCGGCAAGATCCTCTATCCGGCGGTGAGCAACTGGGCAAGCTGGCAGATCATGAAGGCATTGGGCATTGCCCAGCGGGAGCTGCTGGCCCGCTTCGAGTGCATCCAGCCCATGTACAACCTGGTCAAACGCCAGGCCGAGGTGGAGATCCTGCCCCTGGCCCTTTCCGAGCAGATGGGGGTGATCCCCTACAGTCCCCTGGGCGGTGGGCTGTTGACGGGCAAATATGGCCGCAAGGATCGTCCGGACGTGGGGCGGCTGATGGAGAACCCCATGTATGCCCGGCGCTACGGCATGGATTGGTACTACGACACCGCCGAGGACTTTACCACCTACGCCAGGGACAAGGGCTATCACCCGGTCAGCCTGGCCGTGGCCTGGGCGCTGGCCCACCCCGCGGTCACCGCGCCTATCATCGGCGCCCGCAGCCTGGCCCAGTTGGAGCCATCCTTGGACGCCATCACCATCCCCATGACCCCCGACATGCGCGCCGAGATCAGCGCCTTCTCCCCCACGCCGCCCCCGGCCACAGATCGGTTGGAGGAGCAGGGCCGGTAGCTGACGCCCTAAGCTTCAAAACAAAAACATCCCCGGCATCGAGCGATGCCGGGGATGTTTTTGTTTTGAAGCTACTTTGTGGCTGAGCTATGGCGCTGTCATCTGTCATAAGAAGTCAGAAGGTGTCAGAATGGCCGTGCCACGAAAGGGGTGCAAAACTAGCAAATCACCGTCTCCGCTGACGAGGTAGTCGGCTTTTCCACTGAGGGCAAGATCCAGAAATCTGTCGTCTTTTGGATCTCGGCAGATATGGACCGAACCAGTCACGATGACCCGGGTCGCCAAGCTCAAAAGGTTGGTAAGAAAGCGGACTCTCTTTTCCTGAGAGACGTAGCGATCAAATTTCCTGCGTGTCAACACTTCGCTTAATTCGGCCTGTTGGCTATCCGAGATCAAGATTTCACCCATTCTCAGTGCTGCTGCGACCGCTTGGGCTGGCACAGAATCTTCCAGCAGAACGGCGCTGACAATGGTGTTTGTATCCAAAACAATACGGGGCCTACTCATCGTTCAGAATCGACTGAAGAATCTCTGGGGTGAGACCATTATCTCGTGCTTCCCGCCCGATTTCTCCCATCAATGAGATTAGCGATTCTGGTGTACTTTCGGCATATTGACGCACAAGATAGCTGATAAGGGTTTGTAACTGTTGTCGTTGATCTGGTGATGCCAGCTTCAGAACGCTAGCTGTGCGGTCGTCAAGTGGGATGGTTAATGTTGCTGTGGTCATCAGGCCAGCCTCCTAAAAACTGCTCGTATAGCATAGGGTCGGATTGAACACGATCTTCCGTGTCCTGCCTATTTTACCCCACCCCTACCTCCAGCGCAACGTCCGATTCAAAACAAACTGTGCCCGACATCCATCGATGCCGGGCACAATTTTGTTTCCATTCGAACTTCTTGGCGCGTTTACTTCATGGGCAGCAGATAGCCCGGCGTACCTTGGAGCATCCACACCTCAAAGCCGTCCTGGGCGAAGTCCAGGTATTGGTCGCTGGGCAGATCCTTGGTGTCGCCGTTGTGCATGATGTAGGCCAGCCCACCGGCGGATGTGATCACGGGCACTCGATAGACCTTGCCAAAGGTGTCCTCGCCTGTGGGCAGGAAGGGGGTGGCCCATTCCACCGGACCGCCGGTGGCCGCGTCGTAGCCGGTCCACATGTGCAGGCCCCAGCCGGTGTAGTCCGCGCCGGGCCGGTTGTAGTGGATCACCACAAAGTTCTCGACCGCCCCCAAGTGCTTGTAGACGAGAGGATCGCCCGATTTCAACCAAATCGCCGGACTGCTCGACGGCGTGAAGCTGCGGTCGGCGTCCGTGTCCTTGGCGTCCCCCTTGTGGACGATGAAGTTCAGCGGCACGGTGAGGTCCAAACCGGGATAGGCGGTCTTGGAGATCACGAAGGTGACGCCAAAGGTGTCGGTCATGGTATGCATGAGCGGACTGGCCCAGTCGGTCAGGTCGCCGCCCTCCTGCCAGAGGTGCAGACCCCAGCCGGTGTAGTCGGCGTCCGCCCGCTGGTAGTGGACCGTGGTGAAGCCCTGGGCGTCGGCCTGGCTTGGGTGGTTGCCCGTGTCCCCCTGGGCCAGCCAGATCTGGCGGTTGTCTGTGGGGGTCATGGCGCGGTCACCGTCGCCGTCCTTTTCTTCGCCTTTGTGGATGATGAAGTTGACCGCTTTGGAAGCGTCGGCCAGCTTGATGTGCCAGAACATGCCGTAGGCATCCTCGCCCGTGGGCAGTTTGGGGGCGGCCCACTCCGTGGCCTCGGCGGGGTCGATGGTGTCGCCCCACAGGTGCAGCCCCCAGCCGGTGTAGTCCCCGCCGGGCCGGTTGTAGTGGATGATGGCGTAGCCCGCGTCCGTGCCGGCCGGCGCGCCGGCCACCGCGTTGACCGTGGCCGAGGTCAGGGTCTCCTCAAAGAGATCCCGCACGATGGCCCGGAAGGTGATGGGGGTCTCCTTGGCCAACTCGCCCACGTTCCAGAAGAGCCGATAGGGCGGGTTGTTGTCCGTGCCGATCACGGTGTAGGTGATGCCTCCGTTGGTCGAGACGGCGAAGGTCACCTCGGCGAAGGTGGGACGGCTGAGGGTGACGGCGATCTCCGCCCGGCCCCCGACCGTGCCGCCCGCGGTGGGCAGGGTGAAGGCGGGGATGACGGGCAGACCCATGACCTTCTCCTGCTCGGCCCGCACTGGCGCGGCCCCCTGGCGATAGATCACGAAGCCCAGGGCAGGCACGTCCGCGGTGAAGGTGGCGTGGCTGTCCGTGGTCAGCGCGCCGCCCGCGGGATAGATGCGGCCATAGGTCGTGTTGGCCTGGAAGACCGGGAAGCTCACCCGCTTGGGGGCCTTGCTGTTGTTGAAGAGCAGGACATACTCCACCTTCTCCGCCCGGTCGATACGGCTGAAGGCGTAGACCCCGGCGCCGGCGCTGCTGTAGCGGTGGATCTGGGCGCCGTTGCTCAGGGCCGGGTGGGCCTTGCGCAGGGTGGCGAAGTCGGACAAAGCGTTGTAGAGGGGATGGCTGGGATCAAAGTTATCGTCAGCCGTGGTGGCCGTGGTGGCGATCAGGTCATTGTCGTTGTAGGAAACGACCTGGCTGGGGAACATATCTTCCCGGCCATCCTTGTCGCCGCCGCCCACAAAACCCTGCTCGTCGCCGTAGTAGACCACGGGGAAGCCCCGGCTGAAATACATCAGCCCCTGGGCCAGCTTGTCCCGGGCCGCCATCTCGCCGTCGCTCACCCCCAGCCCGGTCAGCCCGTAGCCGATGCGCCCGTTGTCGTGGTTGCTGAGGAAGGTGGCCAGGCCATAGGCGTTGCTGTCCGCGTCCGTATAGTAGTCATCCTTGGCGAAGAAGTCCCGCAGGTTGTCCGTGGCCCCGCCGCTGACCGCGAAGTTGGTGGCCGCGCCCTGGAAGCCAAAGTCCAACACGCTGGGCAGCTTGGCCTCGGTGGTGAAGGTACTCAGATAGGCCGGGTCGCCGTTGAAGACCTCGCCGAAGAGATAGAACTCATCTTTGCCCTGGCCCTTGGCATGGTCCATGATGGCCGGGGCGAAGGCCTGCCAGAACTCGGTGTTCACATGCTTCACCGTGTCCAGCCGATAGCCGTCGATGCCGAAGTCGGTGATCCACGACCTGTAGAGATCGATCATGCCATTCACCACCCTGGGCTGCTCGGTGAAGAGATCGTCCAACCCGAAGAAGTCGCCGTAGTTGCTGCTCTCCCCGGCGAAGGTGGAGTTGCCCCGGTTGTGATAGACCGTGGGGTCGTTGAGCCAGGCCGGGTTCTTGATCGTAGCCAGATCCGGCGACCCGAAGGTGGGGCTATACGGGAAGCTGGTGGCCGCGCTCAGGGCCGGGAAAGTGACGCCCCCGGCGTAGTCCCGGTCATCGAAAGCCGCGCCCGCCGCATCTTTATACGGCTTGGCGGTTTTGGTGACATAATCATAGACCCCGCCGTCATAGGAGATGATGTCCCCGGTGTGGTTGACCACGATGTCCAGGAAGATCTTGATGCCCTTGTCGTGGGCAGCGTCCACCAGGGCGGCGAAGTCGGCCCGGTCGCCCAGGTGGGGGTCGATGTTGAGGAAGTCGGTGCCCCAATAGCCGTGATACCCGGCGCTTGAGCCTGCCACCGTGCCGTTGCCCTGGACCACATCGTTGCCAAAGGGCGGGGTCATCCAGATGGCGGTGATCCCCATATTGGCCAGGTAGTCCAGCTTGGCGGTCAGGCCGGCCATGTCCCCGCCGTGGAAGTAGCCGCTGTTGCTGGGCAGATAGCCGTGGCGCAGGGTGTCGGTGACTGTCTCCCCGCTGCCCAGGCCGCCGAAGTCGTTGGCCGTCTCCCCGTTGGCGAAGCGGTCGGTCATCACGAAGTAGAAGATCTCGTCCTGTACAGGCACGGTGACCGCGGGCCGGGCCAGGGCCACATCCACCGGGTCCGGGGTCGGCGCCACATGCACATAGTTCATGAAGATGGGCATGAGCAGGATCTTGTGGTTCAGCCCCGGGTCCGCCTCCACAAAGACGGCGGCCGTGCGCCCCGGCACGGTGAATGTGCCGGTGGCCGTGGTGAAGGTGCTGGTCTTGACCACCGGGTCCACCCCGTTGGCCTGGACCGGATGCAGCCCAAAGTCACGCCCGGCAAAGGCGCTGTCCGCAAAGGTCTGGGCGGCGTCGTTGGCGTTGATCAGCGCCACGATCCCTTCGTAGTTGGGGTCGAGGTCCGTGAGCATGGCGTCATCGCTCATGGCCATCACGATCAGGCCGGGGGTTTGGTCCGGCCCATTGTTGTAGAAGCGCACATGATCCATGACCTCCTGCTCCGTGCGCAGACGGAAGAGGGGCGAGCTATAGCGGATCTGGAGCAGTTCCTGGAAGAGCGCGCCAGCCTTCTCGATGTCCGCCTGGGCGGGGGCCAGGGCGGTGTTCGAGAGGATCGGCGTCATGATCGGCCAGTTTTCCTGGTTTTTGGAGGCCACAGGCAGGCCCACGCCAAAGTTGTTGCTTTGGTAGGTGAAGTCCAGCCTGTTGAACCAATCCCCCGAGTTATAGCTGTCCCGGTCCAAGCTCTTGGAGCGCAGGATGTCGCTGCCAGCCTGGACAAAGGGCACGCCCTGGCCCAGCAACACCACCGCCTGGCCAATGGTCTGGATGCGCACTCGATCCGCCATGCTGGTAGCCGTGGGCGCGGCGTAGGCGTTGATGTCGTAGAGGGTCTGGTTGTCGTGCTTGTCGATATAGGTGATCACCTCCTGGGGATCCTGGGTGTAGCCGGCTGGCTGGCCGTTGTAGTCCACCTGGGAGCCCTTGACCGTGGCTCCGGTGCCATCCACGATCTCGTAGTCGGCCAGGTTGCCCGCCATGCCCACCTTGATCTGGTCGGTGAGGAGGAGCAGACGGGTCTTCTGGGCCGCCGCGCCGCCCTGGGCCAGGTCGTTGGGATCGTAGAAAAGACCATTGGCAAAGCCCTGGGTCTTCAGATCTTGGCCGGAAGCGAAGGGGCTGGGACCCCGCACCGCGTCCCGCAGGCGGTCGCTGAAGGTGCCGATGCCCGTGCCAGCCAGATTGAGTTGCGTGGCGTTGATGCCCCGGGCGTTGTCCGCCACCTCGCCAAAGTTCCAGCCCTCGCCGTAGAGATAGATGGATTTGCCGTCCACCCCATCTTTTTCCAGGGTCAGGGCGTCCAGTGCAGTCCGCACGGCCACCATGTTGCGCACCATGTGATGGCCCATGAGGTCAAAGCGGAAGGAATCGACCTTGTATTCCTTGGCCCACATGACCAGGGTGTCCACCATCAACTTTTCCATCATGTTGTGCTCGGTGGCCGTGTTGGCGCAGCAGGTGCTGCTCTCCACCTGGCCGCTGGCGTTGAGCCGCTGGTAGTAGCCGGGCACAATCTTGTCCAGCACCGACTTCTCGGCCTGCCCCGCGGCGTTGGTATGGTTGTAGACCACATCCACCACTACCCGCAGCCCCATCTTGTTGAGGGCCTCGACCATCTCCCGGAACTCGACGATACGGGCGGCGCCGTCCGGGTCCGTGCTGTAGCTGCCTTCGGGCACGCCGTAGTGGAAGGGGTCATAGCCCCAGTTGAAGGCATCCGTGTTCTCCACGGCCACCACCGCGGCCTGCTGATCCTCGCTGGCCGGTCCCATGTCCGCGCCGGTGAAGTCGGGGGTCTGCCAGTTGGTTTTATCCTCGTCGATGGTGGCGATGTCGAAGACCGGGAGCAGGTGCAGGAAGGTGAGGCCGGCGGCTTCCAGGGCCTTCAGATGCTTGACCCCGTTGGAGTCGGGCAGGGTGAAGGCTTTGTATGTCCCCTTCAGGTTGTCCGGCACCGTGGGGTCGTTGGCGCTGAAGTCCCGGACGTGGATCTCGTAGAGGCTGACATCTTCCGGCGCGGCCAGGGCGGGCTTGGCCAGGGTGTCCCAGCCCGGGGGCTTGAGCGCGGTCGCGGCCAGGTCCACGATCTGGCTGCGGGCGCTGTTGGTGGAGAGGCTGACCGCATAGGGGTCCGTGACCATGTTGGTCTCGATCTGCTGGGTGGTGGGGGCATAGACGTTTACCTCGAAGAGATAGAACTTGTTCGCCCAGTCGGCCATGCCCGTCTTGGCCCAGACACCGGTGGCCCCGTCCCAGGTCATGGTGTAGGGCGTGCTGGCGGTGATGGTGGAGGTGTCGAAGAGGTGCAGGGTCACGCTTTGGGCCGTGGGGGCCCAGAGGGCCAGGCTGGGGACGCCCGCACTCCACGTCACCCCCAGATCGCCGCCGAAGGTGTAGAGATCGTCCAGTACGCCGGGGATCTGCAAGCCTGTGGCGTCCATCAGCCCACCCTGGCTGTCCACCGCGCTGACGGCCAACTGGCCCTTGAGCAACATGGCCGGGTCAGCCTCCCCGGGCAGGGTGAGGGCGGGCAGGGTGGCGAGATGGGGGAATTTGTCCATCACCGTCTGGCTCAGCCCGGCGGCAGAGAGGGTTAGGGTGTAGGTTTGGCCGCCGGTGATGCCCTCTTTTTCCAGGGTCAGCCCGGCGTTTTGGGATACATGGAGGCGATACGTCGCCGTGGCGTCCGTGGCCGCCGGCCAGGCGATGGTGGTGCGGTCCACGAAGTAGGCCTGCTGCTTGGTCAGGTCCCCCGCGCCGGCGGATGTGGCCAGGGCAGCCCAGGCCAGGGCCGGGTCGGTGTATTGGGTGCCGCTGTCTTGGATCTGCCAGATCTCGTGGCCCTTGTCGGCGAAGACCAGGAACTGATCCGGGCCGGGGTCCTTGGTGTCGCCGTTGTGGAGGATATAGGCCATGCGGGCAGCGCCGGGCTGGAGCTTGATCTTGTAGTAAACGCCAAAGACATCCGTGCCCGCCGGCATCAAAGGCGTGCCCCAGGTGATGCCGGTCTCGGCGGAGCCTTCCCACAGGTGGAGGCCCCAGCCGGTGTAGTCCGCCTTCTTGCGGTGGTAGTGGATCACCGCAAAGTCCTCTGCCGCCCCCTGTTGCAAGTACACGGAGGGATCGCCCGATCTCAACCAAATTTCGTAATTCTGCGCGGGGGTATAGCTTCGATCCCCGTTGGGGTCCTGGGCGTCGCCCTTGTGGACGATGAAATTGACCGGCTTGGTGGGGTCGGCCAGGGCGATCTCGAAATAGACGCCGTAGTCGTCTGTGCCCGTGGGCGGCTTGGGCGTGTTCCAATCGGTCACTTCGGACGGGTCGATGGCGTCGCCCCACAGGTGCAGACCCCAGCCGGTGTAGTCGTTGTCCGCCCGCTGATAGTGGACGACGGTCTTGCCCGTGGCCCCGGCCCGGCTGGCGAAGTTGGCCGGGCTGCCCTGCTTCAGCCACAGATGGGGGAAAGCGTCGGGGATGAAGCTGCGGTCGTTGGGGGTGTCCTTGTCGTTGCCCTTGTGGATGATGAAGTTGACCGGCTTGCTGGGGTCGGTCAGCTTGACGGCCACGAAAGCGCCGTAGCCGTCCACGCCGGAGAATTGCTTGGGCGCGTCCCAGGATGTGCCCTCGGCCGGGTCAAGACCATCGCCCCACAGATGCAGCCCCCAGTCGGTGTAGTCCCCGGCAGGGCGGTTGTAGTGGATGACGGCGTACTCTATAGCTGTGGGCGGCGGAGGGGCGCTGCCATCGTCGATGGTGAACTCGTTGGTGGCAGAGTTGAAGCTGAAGGTGACGGTGTCCCCGGCGTTGGCGACGGTGAAGGCCACGTCGTCCGCGGGATAGGACTCGGCCCAGCTTTCGTTGAGCGCCGCCTTGCTGGCGTAGTCACCGACCGGGAGGGCTGGGGTGGCGAAGGTGTAGATGCCGTCCCCATCCTTGTCCTGGAGCCAGGAGCGCAGACAGTCCGGGGCCCAGTCGCCGGGGCAGCCCAGTTCGTTCTGGAAATCACCGGCCGCGGTGACGATCACGCTGCGCTGGTTGTCGGTGACCCAGTTGGTCTTGTGGTCGTAGTAGAACTTGACCGAGGTCTCGGCGGCCAGGGTCATGGTGAGGTTGCTGCTGGGATAGGCCACATCCCAACTGTCGTTGAGGGCGGCCTTGTACTCCCAATTCCCGGCTGGCACGGTGAAGGTCCCCTGCCAGACGTCGTCTGCGGCGTCGTGGGTGAGGTGGGTGTTGGCGCATTCGGGCTGCCAATCACCGGGGCAGCCCAACTCAGACTGGAAACTCCCGGCGATGGTGACAGAGGTTGGGTCAGCGCCGATTTCGGCCACGGGCGCGGCATGTGCGCTGGGTGTGGCCGCGCCAAAGATGGAGACGAGCATGGCGATCAACAACAGGCTATGCAC
>CAZKEX010000116.1:0-2718 GCA_964551895.1 uncultured Caldilineaceae bacterium
TTTTTAACCCCTTAGCTTGCCCCTGGCTCCATCTCATCCAGGATGCCGCGGATTTTGTTGGCCAGGTCTGCCATGGCGAAGGGTTTGCGGATCCATCCGGCGTTCTCCATCTGTGCCAGGTCGTCTTCCTCTTCGCCCAGGGGGTGGCCGGTCATGATCAGGATCTTTACCTTGGGAAAGCGTTCCAGGACGATCTGGCTCAGTTCCATGCCCCCCATTTGGGGCATGACCAGATCGCTCAATATCAGGGAGATGGCCTTGGCCTGCTGGTCGATGATCTCCAGGGCCTGCTCTCCGTCTTCTGCGGCCAGCGTCACATACCCCAACTCCTCCAACGCCCCTTGCACAGATTGGCGCATGGCCTGGTTGTCCTCCACAAGCAGGATGGTTTCCCCCCGCCCAGGGAGCGCTTCGTCCGTCAGCCCGACCGGGACCCCATCCAGGGCGGCGTTGTGCTGGGGCAGATAGAGGGTGAAGGTGGTTCCCTGGCCTAGGTGGCTTTCGGCGACAATCGACCCACCATGTTGTTTGACAATGCCATAGACCTGGGCCAGACCCAACCCAGTCCCCTTGCCCGGCTCTTTGGTGGTGAAGAAGGGTTCAAAAAGATGGAGAAAGTCGGCCGGATCGATGCCCGTGCCCGTGTCGGACACCCCAAGACATACCCACTCGCCCGGTCCCATATCGGGCAGGGGTGGGGGATGATCCGGCCCCGAGGAGAGGATCGACAGGGTGAAACCCAGGTCGCCGCCGTCGGGCATGGCATCTCGGGCATTGAAGGCCAGATTCATCAGCACCTGTTGCAGGCGAGTCGGATCCGCAAAGACAGGATATTCGCTGCGGTCATACGTCAGCAGGATACGCACATTTTCCGGCAACGTGCGCTCCAATAGCTTGACCATCTCTTTGACCAAAGGGGCCAGATCCAACGCTATTTTCTGCATGACCGAGCGGCGGCTAAAGTCCAGAATTTGGCGCACCAAGTTGGTGGCGTGCCTGGCCTGGTCTTGAATGGTGAGAAGTTGACCCTGCTGGCGCTCGGTGAGGGTGGCGGTTTTGCCGAGCAGTTGGGCATAGAGGACGATGGCCCCCATGATGTTGTTGAAATCATGGGCGATGCCGGCGGCCAACTGGCCCACGCTGGCCAGCCGTTCCTGGGCCTGTTGATAGCGCTGGCGCTCCCGTTCCGCGGTCACATCCCAGATCACCAACAGGGTGCCCCCGGTGTGGGGACCTGAGGTCAGCGGCTGCACGGCCACCTCAAGGATGCGATCAGGATCCTCCATGACCAGCTCGTGCCGGACCTGCCCGTTGCTCCCTGGTTCCAGCAGGGCGGAGAGGGGGTGACCGCCCAGGGTCGTGACCAGATCCCCGGGGGAGAGGATCGCCAGATCTGCCAGGTGGGCAAGGGCCGTGGGGTTGGCCAGGACCAACCCCTGGGTTTGATCCAGCAGCACCATGCCTTCCGGGGCGTTGTCGATGATCTGCTGGGTCAACTGGGCTTGGGCCTGGGTTTCGGCAAAGAGGGTGGCATTGTCCACGGCAATGGCGGCCTGGCCGGCCAGGGTCTCCAAAAAGCTGCGCCACTCCTCGTCGCTTGGCCGTGGGGTGCGGCGGAAGACCTCCATCAAGCCGACGATGCGATCTTTGGTGATCAGCGGGATGCTATGATAGACCGCAAAGCCCTCGCTTGTCCACAGGGCGGCAAGACGTGGACTCTCCACGATCTGGCTGATGTCGTCGGCCCACACCATGCGCCCCTCCAAGACGGAGCGCCCCCGGATGCCCTTGCCCAGGTGAATGGATTCGTTCTCGACCGTAGACGTGCGAAACCCGCGCCCGGCGACATAGGTCAGGGTCTGGGTGTCTGGGCCAAGCAGCAGCACACAGGCGGCGTCCAGATCCAGGTGGGTGATGGCCTGTTCCAGGGCCACGTCCAGGGTTTGGGGCAGATCGAAGTTGCTGGTGATGGCGATGTCGATGGCGTGGAGGGCGGCCAGGCGGTGCATCTGGGTTTCGATGCGGGCTTGCGCCTGTTTGCGTTCGGTGATGTCTCGGGCCACCCAAAGGGTGGTGTCCGCATCCATGGGCGAAATGGAGGTCGAGAACCAGATCTGGCGCTGGTCAATGGTCAGTTCATACTCGATATGGGCTGTTTGGCCTGTTTCCACGACCTGCTGCATGGTGGCGGCGAGCATCTTGGCTTGGGGGGTGGGGAAGACATCCCACAAGTTTTGGCCCAGCAACTCTTGCGGTGTCCTGATTAACAAGCTTGGATTGGTGGGGGCGATCTTGCGGTAGACGCCCTGGCGGTCGATCACCAGGACGACATCTTTCATCGAGGCGAACAGCGCCCGCAGTTCGGCCTCGGAGGCGGCTAGGGCTGCTTCCGCCTGTTTGCGCTCGGTGATGTCCCGCACGATGGCGGTAAAGAGCTTTCTGCCACGGATCACTATGTGGGAGATGGAGATCTCGCTGGCAAACATATCGCCGTCGGCGCGCAGACAGGTCAGGGCCAGGACAGAGGTTTTCATTGTGCGCGCCGTAGCGCTTGATTGGGCAAAGCGGCGCAGATGTTCTCTGTGATCCGAGCGCACGAAATCGGGCAGAAAACGGTCGACCGGCTGGCCGATCACGTCAACCGCCTTGCACCGATACATATACTCGGCGGCCGGGTTGAAGACGACGATCTTCTGGTCCTCATCGATGACGACCAGG
>CAZKEX010000116.1:2818-12107 GCA_964551895.1 uncultured Caldilineaceae bacterium
CTCGGCGGCCGGGTTGAAGACGACGATCTTCTGGTCCTCATCGATGACGACCAGGGCATCCATCATGGTGTTGAAGATGCCCGTCAACTGGGTACGGCTTTCGTGCAGCGCCCGGTCCATCTGCTGTTTTTCCAGCACAGCGTGGATGGTCAGGGGGAGGCGACGGATGTGGGCCGGGGTTTTAATTACATAATCCGCTGCCCCTAGCTTCAAAGCCTCAACTGCAATGGCTTCGGAGCCGGTTCCGGTGACGATGATCACAGGCAGATCCGGGTCATGGGCGTGGATGGTGTGGATCACCTGCAAACCGTCAAAACCCAGGATGTTGAAATCGCTCAGGATCAGATCGAAGCCACCCTCTGCAAAGGCCCCTTCGAAATCTGCCCGGGAGGCGACGGTGGTCAGATGGAAGCCGCCGTGTTCTCTTTCCAGGGCATCCCGCACCAGTTCGCGGTCAAACGGATTGTCGTCCACGTAGAGAATGCGAATAGCTTTGCTCATGGAAGCTCCTTTGGGGGGGATACATTCAATGCCATCCAATAGCCTTTAATTTGGCGTACGACATCCACAAAACCTGTGAAGGAGACCGGCTTGACCAGATAGCTGTTGGCCCCGTTGTCATAGGAGAGGGCGCGGTCGCCCTCTTCTTGGGAAGAGGTGAGTACGATCACGGGGATGCGCTTGAGGATCGGCGTGACCTTGACCTGGCGCAGGACTTCAAAGCCGTCGATGCCGGGCAATTTCAGGTCCAACAGGACCAGGTTGGGCAGGGGAAATGCCCTTTTGTCCGCGTATTGTTCACGGCCAAAGAGATAGTCCAGGGCCTGTTGGCCGGTGGACGCCACATGGATCGTGTTGGTCAACTTGGCCTCGCTGAAGGCGTCAAGGGTCAACTCCACATCCATGCGGTTGTCTTCTACAAGCAGAATGACGGCGGGTTTTTCCACATCTACCCCTTGGGTAATTTTACCCAGAATGTGCTGCCTTGTCCAGACTGCGATTCAACCCAGACCTTGCCCCCCAGCATTTCAACCGCCTTCTTGACCGTGGCCAGACCAATGCCCGTGCCAGGGTAGGCCTCTTCTGAGTGCAGACGCTGAAAGACATTGAAGACTTTGTCCAGATATTTGGGCGCAATACCGATGCCGTTGTCGGTTATGCTGACAAGGACAGACGGATCCTCGGCATGGTCGAGATCAAAGTCTACCCAAACCTGGGGAGCCAGATCCGGTTGATGGTATTTGAACGCATTTTCCAAAAGATTGGTAAAGATCTGGCCTAACAGGGTTTGGTCACCGATCACCGTGGGCAATCCAGGCGTAAGGTTGAGTGTACCACGACTTGCGCTGATCAGCGACCCCATATTGGTACTAGTCTCTTGCAGGAGATGGGCCAGGGAGATCGGCTCTCGGCGTACGCCCGCCCGTCCCAGGCGGGAATAGGTGAGCAGATCGTCGATCAACTGCCCCATGCGGGCGCTGGCCTGCACAATGTTGTCCACATAGTGCTGGCCTTCCTCGTTCAGGTCGGCCCGGTGGCGGCGGGCGATGATCTCGGAGAAACCGCTGATGGCCCGCAGGGGCGCCCGCAGGTCATGGGAGACCGAATAGGAGAAGGATTCCAGATCCTTGTTGGCCTCTTGCAGTTGGGCCGTGCGTTCGAAGACCCGGTCTTCCAGTTCGGCGGCGTGTTGCTGGATCTGCTCAAACAGCCGGGCGTTTTGGATGGCGACTACGATCTGGGCGGCGATGGTTTCCAGCACCCGTTGATCCGCTTCGGTATAGGCATTCAGCTTTGTGGTCTCGGTGTTCACCACGCCGATGACCTGTTCACCGACCCGCAAGGGAACACAGAGTTCTGAACGAATATCCGAGCGCATGGAGGTGTAGCGTGTATCTTGGCGCACATCGCCCACACGCACGCTTTCTCCATTTTGTGCCACCCAACCGGTAATCCCTTTGCCAACTCGCACCCCCTTCGAGCGCACATAGGCCATATCCTGTTTAAGAAAGTCCACGCCCTGCCCTCGATCGCTGAGGGCAAAGGGGGATAGGGTATCGCCCTCTTCATCCACCAGAAGGATGGCGCCATATTCAAAGCTCAACTCGCTTTCAAGCAAGCGTATCAATGTTTGGGAAAGGACTTGGGGAGTCTGAATCACCTGTAACTGTTGTGCCGCCCGGTGAATCGTGGTTAGATCGTCAAGGCGTCTTCGAGTCTGTTCATGCAGCAGGGCGTTGCCCAGACTTGTGGCCATAGTGGTGGTCAGGGTTTCCAAGAATTCGGCCTGGGTCTCAAAATCTCGATCTTCGTCCGAAGCCAGCCCGATCACGCCGATAACCTTTCCGCCGTTGAGCAGGGGCAGGGCGGCAAAGGAGCGGATGCCGGCTTGTTTGCATTCTTCCCGCGTACAGCGCAGATCGGTGAAGATGTCTTGCGAGTACAGGGGCTTCTTCTGGGTGGCGGCCAACCCACACAGGCAATCACCCATCCAGTGTTCGGGCATAACCCCCAGCCTGGCTGTGGCCTGAGCTGGAGCCATGCTTTTCAACAGCAATCGATCGCCCTCCCGCAGGAAGAAGTAGGCCATGTCGGGATTCACGGTGGCCCGTATACCCTGGAGACCGGCGGAGATGACCTCGTCCAGAGAGAGGGAGAGGCTGACTGCCCGGCCCAGAGCGTTGAGTGCGATCAGTTCTACGCCCCGGCGGTGGATTTCATCTGCGGCCTGTTTCTTCTCGGTGATGTCGCTGAAGAAAATCGCCAACCCGTCGGCGGAGGGATAGATGCGGTTTTCAAACCACTTGTCATAGGGCGGGTAGTATTCTTCCAGGGTGATGGGCTGGTTGGTTTCCACCGCCCTGTAATACGCTTTGTAGAAGGGCTGGCCCACCCCCTCTGGGAATTCGGTCCAGATATGTTTGCCCACCAGTTGTGCCGGCGTGCGCCCGAAGAGTTGTGCCGCCCGCTGGTTCACATAAGTGTAGATCCACTCTTTGTCCAAGGAGACAAAGGCGTCGGCCATGCTCTCGAAGACGTTGGTCAGGCGACTGTTGAGCCGGTGCAACGCTTCTTCTGCCTGCTTTTGTTCGGTGATGTCTCGCACAAAAGCGGCCACTAAGAGGCGGCCCTCGTCGTCGATGATGGTACTGCTCACACTTAGATCGACTATCTGTCCATTCTTATGTTTGTGCCGAGTTTCAAACCTGGCGCCGCCCTGAGAGACCATCTGCCCAATGCGCGCTTCCACCTCGGCGGACGAAAGCTGGCCCTCCACTTCGCGGATGTTCATGCGGGTCAATTCATCATGCGTATACCCAATCAGCCCGCAATAGGCCGGGTTGACATCCATGATGCAGCCATCGGTATCGGCCAGGACAAAGCCATCCAAAGTGGTCGCCAGCAATCGTTGGGTGCGTTGTAGCAGGCGATACCGTTCCGCTTCCGCCCGCTTGTCTTCGGTGATATCAGTCACAAAGCCTTCGAAATAGAGGATCTCCCCGTTCGCGTCCCTGACACAACGAGCATTGGTCCTGGTCCAAAACAGACTGCCGTCTTGGTGCAGATTGCGGGCCACGAATTCCTCGACCACTCCGTTTGCCGTTAGCTTTTGTGTGAACTCGCGCCGGGTCGCCGGGTCGGCGTGGATCTGGCGGCTGATGTCGGTGACGCCGGCGATCATCTCTTGGGGCGAAGCATAGCCGTACATACGAGCCATGGCCGGGTTGACATTCAGAAAGCGTCCCTGGGGCGTGGATTGGAAGATGCCCTCAACCGCGTTCTGAAAGATATCCCTATACTGCTGCTCCGCCTGCCTGCGCACGGTGATATCCGCCGCGGCGCAGGTCACACCGACGATGCACCCGCTGTCATCCCGCAAAGGTTCCACGGTGAGGTCATAGAAGAATCGCTGGCCGCCAAGGGTGATGACTGTTTCGGCCCGGGCGGTGATGCCGTTCTTCAGGACGCGACGTTTGATCTCGGTCAAGCGAGCCGCCTCCTGGGCAGGAAACACATCGGCGTCTGTCTTGCCGACGACTGCCTGTGGTTCGAAGGTTGGATGTGGGTTGTAGATCCAGGTATACCGCAGATCCCGGTCTTGGTTGAAAATGACAATGGGTGAGTTTTTGAGCGCCACGCTGAAATGGCTTTCGCTCATGCGCAAGGCCGCGGTGCGCGCCTCCACCTTCTCTTCAAGCGACTGGTTGAGCCGTTTCAATTCCTCGGTCAAGGTCTCATTTTCCCGGTCCAGCCCAAAACGCTGGATCACATTTTCCACAATGTGCGGGATCCGGATGTAGTACTCTTTCTCTTTCACAACGTAGTCGTAGACGCCCAAATGCAGCGCGGCCATCGCGGACGCCTCGCCCCCCTTGCCGGCGACGATCACAAAGGGCGCCCTAATGCCCGACCCTTTGACCAGCCGGTAGAGATCGATGGCGTTCAGTTCGGGCATGCGCAGATCCGTCAAAACCAGATCGTACCCGTGCGCCGTGGTCAGCAGGGAGAGCGCCTCTTGGGAGGATCGGACCACATCCACCTGGATATGCGGTTTGCGTTCTGCAAAGCTACGGGTAACCAGGTCAATGTCCATCTCATCGCGCTCGATATACAGGATGCGCCGCTGAACAGACTTCCTTTTTGCCGTGGGGCCTGTGCCCTGGCCTCTCGCCCGGCCCTGCTCTGCGACGATCTGGGCCAAGACCGTGGGCAGGGATGCCAGATAATCCGGGCTTTTGGGGATGTAGTCCACCGCGCCCAAACGCAAGGCCGCCACCACCACCTGTTCCTCCCCCAGGCCAGTGACCATGACGGTCGGTATCTCAATTTCCTCCAGGCTCAGTTGTCTGAGCAGATCCAGGCCATCCATATCCGGCAGCCTGTGGTCCAGAAGCAAGAGGTCGAAGGTGGACTGCCTGAGCCGGTCGAGGCAGGCCTGCCCCGTGGCCACAATCTCAAGCGTGATCTGCGGGGCGTTGAGGCGAAACTGTTCCGCGGCCTGGTCCGCGTCGAAGGGATTGTCTTCGGCATACAGGATGCGCATGGGCTGGGCGGGCTGAATGGGCTGGGCGGGCTGAATGGGCTGAATGGGCTGAATGGGCTGGATGGGCTGCATGGTTTGACCTCACTTGGGGCTGATTGAGAGGGGCGGATCGTTATGGAGCGTTTCGCTACCATCCAGTATAACATCTTTTGTACCGAATGAAACCGGACTTTTGCTGGCTGGGGATCTCAATTTGGCAAAACAGAACACCGCGGTCTGTTCTGTCTATCTCAGACTTGACGTTCGCCCACTCCTCGTCTACAATCTAGCCACAATCCCCACCCGCTTGGACTCCACTGATCTCCAACTATAGATAATGTAAGAATATAAACCTATCTGTCTTCGCACCTGCCTGAGACATCCGTCTCTGTCTGGCTCGTATCATGCACACCGATGCACTCGCTCTTTGTGCCCGGCATGGTTCGACGTCTCGACCTACCTCAACGGAAGATTTCTCTTCCTTTCTACTCAAGTCTGCGCCCATTTTACTCCGTCGCATAGGACCATAGCAACGTGGCCGTGGAACCTGCACGATCAACCGAAATCCAACTTTCCATCCAAACAGTCACGCTCACCTTTGGCGGCGTGACCGCGCTCAATGGCGTCTCCGCGGACTTCCGCCGGGGCCAGATCACCGCGGTGATCGGCCCCAACGGCGCGGGCAAGACCAGTTTGCTCAACAGCGTCAGCGGGCTGTACAAGCCCCAGCAGGGTCAGATCTTCTACCATGACGCCCGGGACAAAACCGGCCAGGCCCACAACCTGATCCCCCTGCGCCCGGACCAGATCGCCCGGTTGGGGGTGGCCCGCAGCTTCCAAAATATCGAGCTTTTCCGCCACATGACCGTACTCGACAACCTGATGCTGGGCCGTCATCTGCACATGAAGGGCAATGTACTGACCGGCGGCCTTTTCTTTGGCCCGGCCCGGCGTGAAGAGGTGGCCCATCGCCAGGTGGTGGAGGAGATCATCGACTTTCTGGAGATCGAGGCCATCCGCAAGAAACCCGTGGGCACCCTGGCCTATGGTCTGCAAAAACGGGTGGAATTGGGGCGGGCGCTGGCCCTGGATCCCCAGATCTTGTTGTTGGATGAGCCCATGGCGGGCATGAACGCGGAAGAGAAGGAGGACATGGCCCGCTTTGTTCTGGATATCAACGAAGAGCGCAAGCTGACCATCGTGTTGATCGAGCATGATATGGGTGTGGTCATGGACATATCCGATTGGGTGATTGTGCTGGACTTCGGCACCAAGATCGCCCAGGGCGTGCCCGACGAGGTGCGGAGCAACCCGGCCGTGATCCAGGCCTATTTGGGGGCGGACCATGACTGAGACACGGGCCCAGACCTTCCCTCAACTGCTCCTGGAACGGGCGGCCCAATATGGGGCCGGCCGGGTCGCCCTGCGCGAAAAGGAGTTCGGCATCTGGCAGGAGGTGACCTGGGCCGACTATTTGACCCATGTCAAGCATTTCTGCCTGGGGCTGGTCAGCCTGGGGTTGACCCCGGACTACACCGTGGCCATCATCGGCGACAACCGGCCCGAGTGGGTCTATGCCGAGTTGGCCGCCCAGGCGGCCGGCGCCCATTCCGTGGGCATCTATCAGGACGCCATCACCGAAGAGGTCCACTACATCATCGAACATGCGGACGCCCGTTTTGTGGTGGTGGAAGATCAAGAGCAGGTGGACAAACTGCTGGATCTGTGGGATCGGATCCAGGGGGTGGAGAAGCTGATCTACTATGATCCCAAGGGGCTGCAAGGCTACGATCACCCGGCCCTCATGGCCTTTCCAGAGGTGGAGGCGTTGGGCCGGACCTATGAAGCGGCGCATCCCGGCTGGTTCGAGCAGTCCGTGGCCGCGGGGAAATCGGCCGATCTGGCCATCCTCAGCACCACGTCGGGCACCACGGGCAAGCCCAAGCTGGCCATGCTCACCCACGGCAATCTGCTCAGCATGGGCCGCAACCTCATGGCCATCGACCCCATCGACGCCGACGCCGAGTTTGTCAGCTTTCTGCCCCTGGCCTGGATCGGCGAGCAGATGATGGCGATCTCCTGCGGGCTGGCCCGTGGCTTCACCATCAACTTCCCCGAAGAACCCGAGACCGTCCAGGAAAATATCCGGGAGATCGGCCCCCAGGTCATGTTTTCGCCCCCTCGCATCTGGGAAAATATGCTCTCCCAGGTGCAGGTCAAGATCGAGGATACCTCCTGGCTCAAGAAGCGGCTCTTCAACTGGGCCTTGCCCGTGGGCTACCAGATGGCGGACACCCGCTTCCAGAAAGAGACGCCCTCGGTCTGGCTCAAAGCCCGCTATTTTCTGGCCGACTGGATCGCTTTCCAGATGGTCAAGGATCACCTGGGTCTGCGCCATCTGCGCCGCTGCTATACCGGCGGCGCGGCTTTGGGGCCGGATGTCTTTCGCTTCTTCCACGCCTTGGGGGTCAACCTCAAGCAGATCTACGGCCAGACCGAGGTCAGCGGCATCTCCGTGGTACATCGGGATGGGGAGATCAAGTTCCAGACCGTGGGCGTGCCCATCCCCGAAACCGAGGTGCGTCTGGGCGAAAACGGGGAGATCCTGACCCGTAGCCCGTCGGTCTTTGTGGGCTATTACAAAAATCCCGAAGCCACGGCGGAAACCTTGGTGGATGGCTGGCTGCACTCCGGGGATGCCGGCTATCACGACGAGGACGGCCATTTGGTGGTCATCGACCGGGCCAAGGATGTGATGACCCTGGCCGACGGCACCCGTTTCAGCCCCCAGTTTATCGAAAACAAACTCAAGTTCAGCCAGTTCATCCGGGAGGCCGTGGTCTTTGGCGGGGAGTGGCCCTTTGTCACCGCCATGATCAACATCGACATGGGCAACGTGGGCAAGTGGGCCGAGAACCACCAATTGGCCTACACCACCTACACGGACCTGGCCCAAAAATCCCAGGTCTATGCCCTGGTGCGCAAAGATGTGGAGCGGGCCAACGCCGATCTGCCCGAGGCCGCCCGCATCCGCCACTTCCTCCTCCTGCACAAAGAACTCGACGCCGACGACGCCGAGCTCACCCGCACCCGCAAGGTGCGCCGCAGTTTTGTCGCCGAGCGCTACGCCGACATCATCCAGGCCCTCTACGGCGACGCCGACACGTTGGACGTGGACAGCGCCATCACCTACCAAGACGGACGGACGGCGCGGATTCAGACGACGTTGCGAATTGAGAAGATCTAACATATGAACCTCTTCCTTCAACTCACAATCTCCGGTCTCACAAACGGCGCGGTGTACGCGCTGGTTGCATTGGGCTTTGTCCTGATCTATAAATCCAGCGATGTGATCAACTTCTCCCAGGGGCAACTATTGTTGGTCGGGGCGTATGTCAGCTACTTCTTCATCGCCCAGATGGGGATACCCTGGCCGATCGGCATTGCCCTGGCCCTGGCCGTGGGCGTCCTGCTGGGGATTGTGATCGAGCGCTTGGTCCTGCGCCCGTTGATTGGGGAGCCCATCATCTCGGTGATCATGGTCACCATCGGCCTGTCCAGCCTGCTCAACGCGATTGTGAATGGCATCTGGTCGCCCCGGCCCCGGGCCTTCCCCCGCTTCATCCCCAGCGATGACGTGAACCTGTTTGGCACCATGACCAGCGCGGATCGTCTGTGGGCCATCGGTTTGGGCGTGGTGATGTTGGCGGCCTTCACCCTCTTCTTCCGTCGCTCGCCGGACGGCATCGCCATGCGCGCCGTGGCGGATGACCAGCAGGCGGCCCTGAGTATGGGCATCAGCGTCAAACGCACCTTTGCTGTGGCCTGGTCCATCGCCGCGGTGACGGCCACCCTGGCCGGCGTCCTCCTGGCCAACATCATCGGCGTCAGCGGGGACATCAGCCGGGTGGGGCTGCGGGTCTTCCCCGTGGTCATCCTGGGCGGGCTGGACTCCATCCCCGGCGCCATTGTGGGCGGGCTGATCATCGGCCTGCTGGAAGCGTGGACCGGCGGCTACATCGGGGCCGGCCTGGGCCAGGTCCTGCCCTTTGTCGTCCTGGTCATCATCCTCATGGTGCGCCCATACGGCCTGTTTGGGCAGGAGATCATTGAGCGGGTTTGAGGTGACGGGGTGACAGGGTGACAGGGTGACAAGGTGACAAGGTGACAAGGTGACAGGGTGACAGGGTGACAGGGTGACAAGGTGACAGGGTGACAAGGTGACAAGGTGACAAGGTGAGTGGGTGAGCGATCTTCTGGTCGCCG
>CAZKEX010000117.1:0-6156 GCA_964551895.1 uncultured Caldilineaceae bacterium
GCAATCCCGACGTTAAAGACCGTGTGGGCGTTGGCGATCTGGCGGGGGACGATGGTGGCGGCCACCGCGGCCGCGCTCATGCCCGGCGTCACTTTGGGCGAGATGGCGATCACCAGTTCGGTCATGTGGGGGATAAAGGGCAGGACGAGCAGGGTGCCGGCAATCTTGAAAAAGATGTGGGCCGCGGCGGCCCGCACCGGCTCCCGGGGCTTGCCGATGGCGGCCAGGCCGGCCGTGGCGCAGGTGCCGATATTGGCACCCAGCATCAGAGCAATGCCCGTATCCAGGTTGATCAGCCCCTGGGAGGCCAGGACGATGGCGATGCCGATGGTGGCCGCGCTGGTCTGCACGGTGGCCGTAAAGAGAGTGGCCACCAAGACGGCGAGAAAGGGGTTGGCCACCACAGTCATGGCTCGAATAAAGGGCTCATATTCCCGCAAAGGTGTGACCGTCGTACTCATCACATGCATGCCAAAAAAGAGCAGCCCTAAGCCCAGGATCCACATGCCGTACAGTCGAATTTTGCGCTGCTTGGCCACAAAGGAGAGCAAAAAGCCCACGCCGATCAGCAGCAACCCATATTGGGTCACTTTGAAGGCGATGATCTGCACGGTGAAGGTGGTCCCCACGCCGGAGCCCAGGATCACGGCCACGGACTGGGAAAAAGACATCAGCCCGGCGTTGATAAAGCCCACGAGCATCACTGTGACCACAGAGCTGGACTGAAGCACGGCCGTGGTCACCACCCCAGTGATGAACCCCGTGACACGGTTGGCCGTCAGCTTGTCCAGGATGTCCCGCATGCGAAAGCCCGCCACGGTCTTCATGGCGTCGCTCATCATGTCCATGCCGTAGAGGAAGAGGGCCAGACCGCCAAACAGACCCATAAAGAGGGGGAAGACCTCAAGCTGGGTGACTCCCTCTGCGGCCCAAACCGCTTGAGGGCGCACAAGCATCCAGATCAGGATGCCGATGATGGCCAGCACGGAATAGTGAAAATGACGTGGCGCCGTTGCCAATTTTCTCATTATGCTAACCCCTCTTGGGGGTCGGAAAGCCCGTCAAGGTCCATTTCAGTGCCGGACTCTATGCCGGACTCTGTGTCAAACTCAGCGCCGGGTACGCTGGGGGCCTCGGCCTTCACCACCATCACCGGGATGGGCGAAAGCTGCACAACCCGCTGGGCACGGGAGCCGATGAGCAGGTTGGAGAGCCCTGTGCGCCCCCGGCTGCCCATGACGATCAGATCCACCCCAGCGGTCTGGGCATGGTGCAAGATCTGGGTCACGGGCAAGCCGCGCAGGAGTGCGGTGGTCAAGTTCACCCCAGCCTCCTTGACCCGATTCAGGATGTCATTTTTGGACAGAAACTCCTCCATCATTTCGGTCGCCGCGCCTTCCATGCCTTCGATAACCGTGGACCCGGCTTTGCGGGAATGATAAAACCCGGGCCGGTTGCTGGGATCATGGACCACATGGAGGACGATGATGGGACAGGCCAGCTTCTTGGCCAGAACCAAGGCGGTCTTCAGCGCCGCCAAACTATCCGGCGAAAAGTCCACCGGCACAAGGATAGATCGACAGGTTTCCAAGCTCATAGGTTCTTCATCCTCTCTCTTGAATAGTAGACACCGCTATATGTGGGGCTGGTATCTTCTCGATAAGTAAGGTCTCGCTCCCACGCAGAGCGTGGGAGTAGTTGTCCGGCGCTCCTGCGCCGAGGGGCGCAGAGCGCCCATTTACGTTCCCACGCAGAGCATGGGAACGAGATTCCTCAAATTATTGAGAAGGCTCTTGGGCTGAATCGCAAAGGCCAAAAAGCAAGACACCCCAACGGCGGTTTGTCCGTTGGGGTGTCCGTTTGGGCTTTGTGGGTCCGAAAGATCACTCCAGCGGGCTGATCCAGCGCGTCGTGCCGTCGCCGACCGCGGCCCAGCCTTCCAGGCTGCCGTCATCGGCGCGGATCTGGTACCAGGTGAAGCCGTTGGCCGTCTGGGGACCGCCCAGAACCGAGAAGCGGCGGCCCGAATCCACCCGGGCCAGGACCGCGGCATCTGTGCCGGGCAGGGCGCGCACGGTGAGGAATTGGCCGGCCTGGGTGGTGACCTGGATCAGATCCCCCACCCTGGGATCCCGGTTCACCGGTCGGGCCTCGCCCACCTGGGGCGAAATCCACACCGTCTCGCCGTCCCCCTCTGCGGCCCAGCCGATGTTGCCCTGCTGGTCATCCAGCTTCCACCAAGTGTAGCCCTCGGCCTCGGTGGGGCCTTCCACCACATCCACCCGCAGGCCTGTGGCCAGACGTGTCAGCAGTTGGCCGCTGGCGCTGGGGGCGCTGCGCAGATTCAACCCGTTGGGCGCAGAGATCCGGGCCGGTTGACCGGCGGTCAGGGCTGTGCCCGGCGCAGGGGTGGGGGTGAAGGTGGGCGTCGGCGCCGGGGTGAAGGTGGGGGTCGCCACCGCTGGGATGGGGGTGGCCGTGGGCGTGGACGCGTCACCGCTGACGACGATGGGCAAGAGGGTGGGGGTGGGGGTGGGCCGGGGCGCAAAGCTGCCACAGGCCACCACAGGCGCCAGCCAGATCAGGGAGAGGGCCAAGAAGCCGCGCAGGTGCCACAACCGTCCACGACGCAGGCGCTGGGTCAGGCGCTGAACTCCCGTTACATTGTCTTCCATAATCGCTCCTGCTGTTGGTTCAAAATAACTGAGAAACGAATAGAACGCGGATGACGCGGATTTAACGGATAAAAACGGATTTTTCTTTTGATCAGCGAAAATCCGTTCAATCCGCGTCATCCGCGTTCTATTCCCTGTTTCAGATCGAGATCGATTTCATCCAGTATACATCATCCACATCCCGGATCATCATCTGCATGGCGTTGGGGACCGGTTCGTCCGTGCCCAGGACCATGATGGCCTCTTGGCGGGGACCTCTTCGCCCCACATGCATGAAGCTGATGTTGATGTCTCCCTGGCCCAAAATCATCCCCACCCGGCCGACGATGCCGGGCTTGTCCGTGTGGGAAGTGAGCAGCATGTGGCCTTCGGCGGGGAAATCCACCCACATGTCGTTGATGTCCACAATGGTGGGCATGCCCTTGAGCATGGCCCCCCGTACGGTCCAACGCCGGTCCTCGCTGCTGGCCCGCAAAGTGACCATGCTTTCGTAGGGATGTTCGTGCTGGCGCTGCCGCCGCTCCATCAAATTCATGCCCCGGCGCTCGGCCAGCAGGTCGGCGTTGACCAGGTTGACCCGGTCCTCCACCACCCCGGCCAGCAGCCCCTTGATGGCCGCGGCCCGCACATAGGCCAGATCGAACTCGGCCAGACGACCGTGGGCGGTCAATTCCACCCGGCTGATGCCCTGATTTTCCAATTGACGCAGGAGCCGGCCCATCTTTTCCGCCAGATCCACATAGGGGATCAGGAAATCCAGATCCTTGGGTGGGATGATGGGGGCGTTGACCGCATAGCGGGCCGGACGGCCCAGCAGCACGTCCACCACCTGCACGGCCACGTCCACGGCCACCTTTTCCTGGGCCTCCACCGTGCTGCCGCCCAGGTGGGGGGTGAGGATGATCTCCGGGCGGCTGCGCAGGACGTTGTCTGCGGGCAGGGGCTCCTCTTCATAGACGTCGATGGCGGCCCCGGCGATATGGCCGGATTCGATGGCGGCCACCAGATCCGCCTCGTTGATGATGCCGCCCCGGGCCACATTCAACAGCCGTGCGCCCTCCTTCATGGTCGCCAGGGCCTTGGCGTCGATCAACCCTTTGGTCTCCGGGGTGAGGGGCACATGGACGGTGAGAAAGTCGGCGTTGGCCAGGACTTCGTCCAGGGGCAACAGGGTGACGCCCCGGTGGTCGGCGTATTCCTTAGTCACATAGGGATCGTGGGCGAAGATGGCCATGCCCAGGCCCTGGGCCCGGCTCACCACCTCTTGGGCGATGCGGCCCAGGCCCACCACGCCCAGGATCTTGTCCCGCACCTCCACGCCCACAAACTGGTTGCGCTTCCACTTCCCAGCCCGGATGTGGGCATCGGCCTGGGGGACCATGCGGGCCAGGGCCATGAGCATGGCGATGGTGTGCTCGGCCGCGGCCACCACGTTGCCCGTGGGGGCGTTGACCACAATCACCCCAACCTGGGTGGCCGCGGAGAGGTCGATGTTGTCTACCCCCACACCGGCCCGGCCCACCACCTGCAACTTCGTCCCGGCCCGCAAGATGTCCGCGGTCACCTTGGTGCGGCTGCGCACCAGCAAGGCGTCGTACTCGCCGATCACGGCCAGCAACGCCGCCGCCGAAATATCCGTTTGTTGGTCCACCTGGATGGCAGCTTCCGCCAAGAGCGGGGCCAACCCAGATCCCGACAGTTCGTCGGCCACCAAAACTTTGAATCGAGTCGTCATTAGGGTGCGTTTCTATGTGTTACCGCAGAAAAATCTCTCAATCTCCCAATCTCTCAATCTCTCAATCGCCTAATCTCTGTCTTCGAGATTGGGCGATTGGGCGATTGGGAGATTGGGAGATTGTCGAATCTGAAATCACATGCTTTCCGGCGTGTTCATGCCCATGAGGGTGAGGACACGGGCCAGGGCGGTGCGGGCGGCCTGGCTGAGCAGAAGACGGGCCTGGCTGAGAGTGGGCTGGTCGGCGTCCACCACTTTGCAGTCCCGATAGAAGCCGTTGAAGACCGAGGCCAACTCCATGGCGTAATAGGTCAGGTTGTGGGGCGACAGCTTGTCCACGGCCAGGTCGATCTGCTCCTCCAACTCCAACATCTTGCGGATCAGGGCCAGCTCGGAGGGGTGGACCAGCAGGGCCAACAACTCATGCGCCGCCACATCGTCCGCCCCGGGGACCGGGATGCCGTCATTCACGGCCTTCTCCAAAATAGAACAGATGCGGGCGTGGCTGTATTGGATATAGTAGACCGGGTTGTCGTTGCTCTGGGCCACGGCCAGGGTCAGGTCGAACTCCACCGTACTCTCCGGGCTGCGGGTGAGGAGCATGAAGCGCACTGGGTCCGCGCCCACCTCTTCCACCACCTCTTCCAGGGTGAGGAAGCTGCCGGCCCGCTTACTCATCTTGACTTCCTGGCCGTCTCGGATCAGCTTGACCATGTCGTACATCAGGATCACCAGCCGCTCCGGGTCAAGACCAAAGGCGTTCATCATGGCGGCCATGCGGGGGACGTGGCCTTGGTGGTCCACGGCCCACACGTTGACCACCCGGTCAAACTTGCGCCGGATGAACTTGTCGTAGTGATAGGCGATGTCCGCGGCGAAGTAGGTGGGGGTGCCGTTGGAGCGCACCAGCACTTCGTCCTTTTCGCATTTTGGGTACTTGCTGGCCAGAAACCAGACCGCGCCGTCATGCTCGTCCACATCCCCCCGCTCCCGCAGATAGGCGATGGACTGCTCGACCAAGCCCTCGTCGTAGAGGCTCTGCTCGCTGAACCAGTTGTCGAAGACCACATCGATCCCGGCCAGTTGGTCGGCCAGATTGGCCAGCACAATGCGCCGCCCGCTCTGCACCATCTCGGCCACGGCGGCGTCCCGATCCATGCTCAGGAAGCGGTCCCCCTCTTCGGCCACGATCTGGGCGGCGTAGTCGGCCATGTACGCGCCGGGATAGCCGCCTTCGGGCACGTCGGCCTCCTGGCCAAAGTGGCGCAGATAAAAGACATAGAGGCTCTCGGCAAACAGCCGGAACTGGTTGCCGCCGTCGTTGACATAGAATTCCCGCTGCACGTCGTAGCCGGCCGCTTCCAGCACATTGGCCACGGTGTCGCCCAGCACCGCATTGCGGGCGCCGCCAAAGTGGAGCGGACCCGTGGGGTTGGCGCTGACATATTCCACCTGCCAGCGGGCATTCTGCCCCCGGTCGATGTTGCCAAAGCGCTCCCCCGCGGCGATGATGGCCGGGATCTGCTGTTGCAGCCAGCCATCGGCCAAGCGCAGGTTGATAAAGCCCGGCCCGGCCAACTCCGCCCCGGCGATCAGCCCGGATGCGGGCAGATGATCCAGCACGGCCTGGCCGATCTGCCGGGGGTTGGCCTTGGCCCCGGTGGCTTTCTTGACCGCGGCCGCGGCCACCAGGGCCACATTGCTGCTGTAGTCCCCGTGGTCCGCCTGCTTGGGCCGGGCCACCAT
>CAZKEX010000117.1:6256-7470 GCA_964551895.1 uncultured Caldilineaceae bacterium
CGCAGGCGGTTGTGCAGGTTGATCATGGCGATCTTGATGATGTCCGCGGCGCTGCCCTGGATGGGGGCGTTGATGGCCTGGCGTTCGATGGCCTGGCGTTGGTTGTAGGGCAACTTGCTGCCCAGTTCCGGGAAGTAGCGCTTGCGGCCCAGCAGAGTCTCCACATAGCCCAGGTCGTTGGCCTTGGCGATGGTGTCGGTGATATAGCGCTGCACCTTGGGATAGGTGACAAAATAGCTGTCCAAAAAGGCCTGGGCTTCCTTTGGCCCCATCTCCCAGCGGGAGCTCAACCCGTAGGCGCTGACGCCGTAGATGGTGGCGAAATTGATGGTTTTCGCCAGCCCCCGCTGCTCTTTGCTCACCTGTTCCAGGGGCACATCAAAGAGCCGGGCCGCGGTGGCGGCGTGAATGTCCTGGCCAGCCTTGAAGGCGGCGATCAGGCTCTCTTCGTGGATGACGTGGGCCAGCACCCGCAGCTCCACCTGGCTGTAGTCGGCGGAGAGGAGCAGGTGGCCCGGCGGCACCACGAAGGCCTTGCGGATCTCCCGGCCCATCTCCGTGCGGATGGGGATGTTCTGCAAGTTGGGGTCGCTGCTGCTCATGCGCCCGGTGGCCGAGCCGGTCTGGTTGAAGCTGGTGTGTAGCCGCCCGGTGTTGGGGTTGACCAACTCGGGCAGGGCATCCACATAGGTGCCCCGCAGCTTCTCCATCTGCCGCTGTTCCAGGATGATCTCCAGCACCCGATATTGGTCGGGACTTAGCTCCTTGCCGTAAGTCGCCAGCCCTTCCAGCACCCCGGCCGCGGTGCTGTAAAAGCCGGATTTGGTCTTCTTCAGCCCCTTGGTGGGGAAGCCCATCTCGTCGAAGAGCACCTGGCTGAGCTGTTGGGTGCTGCGCAGATTGAAATCGTGGCCCACGATCTGGACCAACTCCGTGGTCAACTCGGCCAGCCGCTGCACCAACTGCTCGGACATCTGGGCCAAAACGGACGTGTCCAGCATGATGCCGGCCATCTCCATGTCCGTGAGTACCGGGGTCAAGGGGCGTTCTATCTTTGTATAGAGATCCCACAGATCCGCCGCGGTCACCTTGGGGGCGAGGATGGCGAAAAGCTGCAAGGTTGCGTCCGCGTCCGCGGCGGCATAGGCGGCGGAACTGTCGATGGCCACCTGGTCCATGGTGATCTGCTTGCGCCCGCTGCCGATCAGCTCGGA
>CAZKEX010000117.1:7570-9185 GCA_964551895.1 uncultured Caldilineaceae bacterium
TGGCCCACGGGGATATAGGCCGCCTGGCCCGGCGCCCAAGCCACGGCCAGCCCCACCAAGACCGCCTGCATGGCGTCCGTGCTGGTGGTCTCCACATCAAAACTGGGGAACTCGGCGGCGGCCAGGGCATCGGCCACCTGGGCCAGGGCCGCCTCGTCCCGCACACACAGATAGCCGCTCTCGGCCAGCACGCCGGACGCGGGGAGATGGGCCACGGTCTGCGTGGCCGGGGCCGGAGTGGCCACCACATCCTCCCCAAAGAGGGAGAGTTGGCCGGCGCCGTCCCCAGGGGGCATCAGTTCACTCGGCTCCGCGGCGTCGGGCCACAGTTCCAAGAACTGGGGGACCATGGTGCGGAACTCAAGTTCGTCGAAAAGGCGCAGCACTTCGGCCCGGTCCGCCTGGCGCACCTGGGCTTCCGCCCAATCGAAGGGGAAATCCAGGTCGGTGACAATGGTGACCAAGGTGCGGTTGCGATAGACCAGATCCTTGGCGTCGATCACATTTTGCCGGGTCTTGGGACCGCGGATCTCGTCCACGTGGGCGTAGACCCCGTCCAGGTCCCCATACTCTTTGAGAAACTTGATGGCGGTCTTGTCCCCCACGCCGGGGATGCCGGGGATGTTGTCCGACGAGTCGCCGGTCAGGGCCTTCATGTCGATAAATTGCTGGGGGGTCAGATCGTAGCGATCCTGAAGCTCCGCCGGACCATAGGGCTTGGTCTGGGGATTGGGGCCGCCGGAGGTGTAGAGGATCTGCACATGCTCGTCCACCAACTGGAACATATCCCGATCCCCGGTCAGGATCAGCACGTCCATGTCGTCGGCCGCGGCCCGGCGGGCCAGGGTACCCAGCACATCATCCGCCTCGTAGTTGGGGTAGGTGACGATGGGGATGGAGAGGGCGCGCAGCAGCTCTTGCAGCCGGTCGATCTGGCTGCGCATCTCGTCGGGCATGCTGTCCCGGGTGGCCTTGTAGTCGGCGAAGGCTTCGTGACGCCAGGTATCGCCCAGATCAAAGGCCACGGCCACATGGTCCGGCTGATATTCCTTGAGCACGGCGAAGAGCTTGCGCGCAAAGCCATAGACCGCTGTAGTCTGCTCGCCGCTGCGGGTCATCAGGGGGGCTTTGACCCCAAAGAAGGCCCGGTAGGCCTGGGAATGTCCGTCAATTAATAGAAGTGTGGGCATGGGACTGAGATCTCCCGAACGCGGGGGCGGGGCTGGAGCTATTCGACAACCAGTTCGCCCTGATCCACCAACTGTTTGACCTGGGGAACGGCCAAAATGGAGCGCATGGTGCGCATGCGCCGCCCGGCGTCCAGGCGATAGCGGCCCGTGGGCAGTTCAAGGATAAAGTTGTGGCCAGAGCGGTTGGCTAGCATAATGATGTCCGCTTTGTTCTGAATCCAACCGATGCCTTCTTGTTGCTTTGCCATAATTTGTGCGCCCTTTTCGTGAGAATAAGGATGACTGCACTGCGAAGGGCATTTAACCGCCGAGATCGCAGAGATTTCGCAGAGAACACCGAGAAAACCTTGCTTTTCTTTGCGTCCTTGGCGTGCGCCCTTTTCGTGAGAATAAGGATGACTGCACTGCGAAGGGCATTTAACCGC
>CAZKEX010000117.1:9285-12020 GCA_964551895.1 uncultured Caldilineaceae bacterium
GTGAGAATAAGGATGACTGCACTGCGAAGGGCATTTAACCGCCGAGATCGCAGAGGTTTCGCAGAGATTTCGCAGAGAACACCGAGAAAACCCTGCTTTTCTTTGCGTCCTTGGCGTCTTTGCGGTGAATTTGACCTTTTTGCCGCAGACTCAAGAACGATCGCCCCTCGAAACAAGGGGTCGGACAGCAGCGAGGCCAACCGATATTGTACAGTTGACCCCATGTTTTGACAAGAAAGGGGCGAATGGCGAATGGCAAATGGCGAGATGCAGGTTGCGAGATGCGAGATGCGAGATGCGAGATGCAGGTTACGAGATGCGAGATGCGAGATGCGATCATACACGCTATTCGCCATTCGCCATTCGCTATTCGCCATTCGCTATTCGCCATTCGCTTCACGACGTCTCGTGGATTCTCGCCAGCCCTACCCGGCGGCGGGGGCGGGCTTGCCAGGCTTGCCAGAGGCCCATGCCCACCATCAGGCCGAAGCCGCCCACGTAGAGGAGCATGAAGGGGACCGCCCACCATTGGCGCTGTACGACGGCCACAATCACCGCGGCCAGGGCGTAGAGGGTCAGCCCCAGCTCCGCCCACAGGGAGGGGGGCAGGGCCAGGACATAGCTGCTGCCCTGCCAGGCATCCTGGGCGGATTCGACGCTGAATTTAGGGGTGCGCAGAAATTGGCCCTCTTGGCCGCGCAGGGCCTGCCAGACGGCCTGGCTGTTGTTGAAGCTCAACCCAATGCCCAAAAAGGTGAGAATGAAGAGAAACGACCAATTTCTTAGCCAGCGCTCCGGGTGCAGACGACGCTGACCCACGGCGTAAAGCAAAGGCGGTCCCAGGGAGGCCAGGCTGAGATAGCTGAGGGGCCAAAAGGGGTGGGCATCCAAGAGCAGCAGGGGCAGGTTGACCAAGAGCAGCCCCAAAAGCAGGGGGTGGATCAGGTAGTTGCCCAGATGAAAGAGGCCCTGATAGCGGGTCATGGCGGACCAGCCCTGACGCCCGCCCTCCCCAACCACCCGCCGGGCTAGTTTCAGCAAAACCTGCACGCTACCCTTGGCCCACCGGAACTGCTGACGTTTGAAGCCCAAAAGCTGAGGAGGGACTTCGGCGGGAGCGGTCAACTCTTGCAAATAGACCGCCTGCCACCCAGCCAGCTTGGCCCGATAGCTCAGGTCCAGATCCTCGCACAGGGTGTCCGCCTGCCAGCCGCCCACCCCGGCGTCCTCGATGCAACTGCGCCGCCACAGCCCCGCGGAGCCATTGAAGCCAAAGGCATAGCCGGCGGCCTGGCGGGCGCTCTGCTCCACGGCAAAATGGCCGTCCAAGGCCAGGGCCTGGCACTGGGTGAGGACCGAATAGCCTCGGTTCAAATGGTCCCAGCGGGCCTGGACAAAGCCGACCTTGGCCTGCTCTGCGCCCAGGAAGTGGGGCACGGACCGGCGCAAAAAGTCGGCGGGGGGGAGGAAGTCGGCGTCAAACATGGCGATGAAGTCGCCGGTGGTGATGGGCATGGCCGCGGCCAGGGCGCCGGCCTTGAAGCCCGATCGATCTGCCCGGCGCACCACCTGGACATCCAGCCCCAAATTGCGCCAATGGGCGGCCCGGCGCTGGGCGATCACCGTGGTCTGGTCCGTGGAATCGTCCAACACCAGGATCTGGAGCAGATGGGCGGGGTAGTCCAGCCGGGCGCAGGCGTCGATCAGGCGCTCCACCACATAGCGTTCGTTGAAGATGGGCAGGTGGACCGTCACCGGGGGCCATTGGTCCGGGACCGGCGGCGGGGGGTCAGTCTGGCCCGTGGCGGATTCTCGGCGCAGGGACCATGTCAGCCACAGGGTATTCAGGCCGTAGAGGGCAAGTCCAATGGCGGACAGGGCATAGAGAAGCTGTAAGATCGTCGTCACACTGGAAAGCAGGGTCATGGCTCTGGTCTACTGGAAAGTAAGATTGGCGATCAAATAACTTCGAGTCTTGTTCACCAACAAAAATGCTGACGTTTTACCGTCAGCACAACCGCTTGGCAGGGTTGATCCTGCCTGATTCTGTTTGAATCGGTCTGTATACCGTCTCTGAGTATAGCTGATTCAGAAAGGGTATCCAAATCCGCGGGCATTCTTGGACAGGTCAGAGCGATTCCCTACGCAAATTTAAGACTACCCATTTCGAATCATTCCAGGTATAATCAAACCCTGCTTAACCGTTCTGACACCACCCCAGACATACATATATTGCTCAGGAGCATAGACCGGTGCCCAACCCGACATCTTTCCAACCCTCTCAGCCCCACCCTCTGCGCCAGGCGGCCTTGGATGATCTGCGGGAGCTGACCGACCATAGCGACGATCTGTTTGCCCAACTGGTCGAGACCTATTTGGAAAGCGCTGGCACGTTGGTTGGCTCATTGCCCGGCGCCGCGGCCAGGGGCGACGCCGCCAAGACCAAGGCGGCCGCCCATGATATCAAATCCATGAGCGCCATATTTGGGGCGATGGAACTGTCCGAGCTGGCCCGGCAGTTGGAACAGCGGGGCATCGACGGGGTGACCGAGGAGATGACCGATCTGGTGGCCCAAATGGTGGCGGAGTTCGAGTACGTCTCCGCCATCCTCATCGAAATGATCGGGACGGGAGAGTAACGAGTGATGAGTAATGAGTAAAAAGGGCCGGGGCTATCAAATCCCCGGCCCTTTTTACTCATTACTCATCACTCGTTACTCTCCCGTCCCGATCAT
>CAZKEX010000118.1:0-9897 GCA_964551895.1 uncultured Caldilineaceae bacterium
GGAAGATTGTATCGACACAATCTCCTAATCTCCTAATCTCCCAATCTCCCAATCCCCAATCCCCCCACTTTTTCAAATCAGGAGACAATCCAACCATGCACACAGCGGGGGCGTCCAGTTCACCGGCACAGACAAGGCGGGCCACGTTGATCGGCAGCACCGCGGTGATCATGTGGTCCACCTTGGCTTTGCTGACCGTGGGGACCGGGGCGGTGCCGCCCTTTCAGTTGGTGGCAATGGCCTTCAGCGTCGCCACGTTGATCGGCGTGGGCATGTGGATGCGCCAGGGCGGCCCGTGGACGCGTCATCTGCGCCTGCCCTGGCCCGTGTGGGTCAACGGCGTGGTGGGTCTCTTCGGCTATCACTTCTTCTACTTCCTGGCCCTGGACCACGCCCCCGCGGTGGAGGCCAACCTGATCAACTACCTGTGGCCCCTGCTGATCGTCCTCTTCTCCGCCCTCCTGCCCGGGGAGCGGCTGCGCTGGTTTCACCTGGCCGGGGCGCTGCTGGGGATGGCCGGCGCGGCGCTGCTGATCCTGCGGGGCGGGCGGCTGGAGCTAGATCCCCAATATCTGGGCGGCTATGCCGCGGCCACCGCGGCCGCGCTGATCTGGGCGATCTATTCGGTCATCAGCCGTCGTTTTGGGACAATTCCCACCCAGTCGGTCGGCGGATTTTGTGCCGTCACAGCCATCTTGTCCGCGCTGGCCCATGTGGCCTTTGAGCCAACCGTGTGGCCCACGGGCTGGGCATGGTTGGCGGTCCTGGGCTTGGGTCTCGGTCCCGTGGGCGCGGCCTTCTTCACCTGGGATGTGGGGGTCAAACACGGCAACATCCGGGCCTTGGGGGCGCTGGCCTATGCCACGCCCTTGCTTTCCACTCTGCTGTTGATCGCCTTTGGTTTGGCCCAACCCTCCTGGGCAATTCTGGCCGCGTGTGGCCTGATTGTGGGTGGGGCAGTATTGGCAGCCGGGGAGCTTTTTAAGGCAAAAGGCAAAAGGGTCGTGTCAGGCGAAACCATCCGCTTGACACGACCCTTTTGCCTTTTATACTTTGCCTTTTGCCTTCTTCTCTACTCCATGTGGCTACGCAGCATCCAGGCGTGCTTCTGATGTACGTCCATGCGCCGCACGGCCAGGTCCACGGTGGCCTGATCGTCGCTGGCTTCGGCGGCCTCGATCACCTTCTGGGCCAGATCGGAGATGATCTCCTGGTCGGCGGCCAGGTTGGCCACCATCTGCATGGCCTTGGGATGGCCGTTTTCTTCCTTCACCGCGCTGAGGGCGGCAAAGGCGGTAAAGCTGCCCGGGGCAAGGGCCCCCAAGGAGCGGATGCGCTCGGCGATCTCGTCCAGAGCAATGGCCATCTCGGTGTATTGCACCTCAAAAAGGGCGTGCAAGGACGAGAACATGGGGCCGGTGACGTTCCAGTGATAGTTGTGGGTCTTGGTATACAGGGTGTAGCTGCTGGCCAAAAGGGTGGACAGGGCATCTACCGTGGCTTGTTCTGATTTGTTCGTCATTTTCGTCTCCTTTGACGGGTAGTTAGGTGGTTGGTTGGATGGTTGGTTGACATCCGATCAAACTCCAATATACCATGAAAGGCGATGGGGTTATGTAAGTTTTGATCAGTTGGCGCTTGACGATAGGGCCTGATCCTGGATCTGTTCCACAGCCTGGACCAGGGCAGGATAGGGCTGGGCGCCGGGGATCAGGTATTTGTTGTTGAAGATCAGGGCGGGCACACCGCTCAAGCCGTAGGCCTTGGCCTGGGCGACGTCCTGGCTGACCGCGGCGTCAAAGGTCGGGTCGGTCAGCGCGGCGTCAAAAGCGTTGACATCCAGCCCAATCGCTGCGGCCAACTCGCCCAGGACCGCCGGATCCTCGATATTCCGAGCCTTGCGCCAATAGGCATCCATCACCGCGGCGTGGTAGGCTGGCCCCATGCCCTGGGCTTCGGCAAACTTGGCCCCGATCAACGCTGGGCGGGTGTTCAGGCCAAAGGGACCGGCGTTCATCTCCTGGCCATAGTCTTCTTTGGCCCGTGCGTAGAGCTGGGGCCGAGAGGCTTCAATCTGGGCCAAATAGGCCGGGTCAATCGGCCGCGCGTCCTGGGGACGCAGTTCAAACGAGCGCCAGTCAACCGTCACGTCGTGGCTTGCTTGTAGCTTCTCCAAACTGGAGAAGACGAGGAAGCACCACGGTCAAGCATAGTCCGACCACACATCGATGTGGACGACGGCAGGGGTAGGCAGGGTTTCATCGGTCATGTTCGTTCCTTTTTTGTTGGGTGTTACGTGTTGCGTTATTGGGTATCGGGTATCGGGTATCGAGTATCGGTATTTCACGCAATACGCTTCACTTCTTGTACGTCGCTTCAAACTCATCGTGGGGAATCACCTCTTCGCCGACCACGTAGAGAAAGACGTAGATGCCGGACGGCCCCATATATTTGAAGTCACGTTTGATCGCCTTGAGGATAGCGTCAAAGCTATCATGGACGCGCAGATATTGCTGGAATGAGCCATACGTTTTGTCCAATTCGATCATCTTCTGGGCGTTGGAGACGATGGCCGCCAGCTTGCGATAGTTGCGCACGACCCGGGTGTCTTGGGCCAGGGCGTCGATCTGCTCCTCGTTGAGATTGGCCACTGCGTGGATGTCAAAGCCCTGGAAGGCCTCGCGGGTGCTGGGCCATTTGGCCTCGATCACCTTCCACGACATGCCAGATTGGAAGACGGACTTGCTCATGATCTCAAGGTAGTCGTTCAGAGATTGGGGGACGATCTGGGGCGGTGGTCCTGCGGGCATGGTGGGGTTCCTTTCGGTTTATGTGGGTGCTTGTTCCCGGCAAAAATATGTGCTCTAGCCCGGTCCGTGACCGGGCGGGTCAACCTCGGAAGATCGGCAAAACCCGCCCGGTCACGGACCGGACTAGAGCGCAGGTTTTCACTGGATCTGCTTTCGTCGGGATGCCCCAGCGCGGAATTGAAACTCACCGCCCCCCGGCAATCGCCCCGATGATGAAGAGCGGCTCCTTGCCCGACGCCACCGCATCGGGCAGGGGTGCGTCCGCCCCGTCGTGGGTGAGGTCCCGCTGGCAGGCGTAGAAGCGCAGGAAGGGGCGACGCTGTTGCGTAGCGTGGTCGCGGATGGCGCCCCGCAGCATGGGGTAGCGGGCCTCGATGGCGTCGACCACCGTGCGTTGGGTGATGGGGCCGGTGAGGTCGAGGCTCAATTCGCCGTCGATCTGGGCCAGGGTGCGCAGATGGTAGGGGAGTTTGACACGAATCATGGTAATGTCTGCACCTCAACCGAGACCACCGGGGGCAGATCCCGCACAATGGCGGCCCAACTGTCCCCGCCGTCCGGGGAGGCGTAGACCTGGCCACCCGTGGTACCAAAGTAGATGCCGCAGGAGTCCAGGGTATCCACGGCCATGCCGTCCCGCAGCACGTTGACGAAGCAGTTTTCCTGGGGCAGGCCGTTGGTCAGGGCCTCCCACTCGTTGCCCCCGGTTCGGCTGCGATAGACCCGCAGCTTGCCCTCGGGCGGATAGTGTTCCGAGTCGCTCTTGATGGGGACGACGTAGACGGTGTCCGGCTCGTGGCTGTGGACGTGGATGGGAAAGCCGAAGTCCGAGGGCAGGTTGCCGCTGACCTCGTGCCACGTGTCCCCGGCGTTGTCGCTGCGCATAACATCCCAATGTTTTTGCATGAAGAGGGTGTTGGGCCGGGCCGGGTGCTGGGCGATGCGGTGGACGCAGTGGCCGACCTCTGCCGTTTCGTCGGGGATATAGTCCGAGCGCAGCCCCTGGTTGATGGGCTTCCAGCTATCGCCCCCATCATCCGTGCGAAAGGCCCCGGCCGCGGAGATAGCCACGAAGATGCGCTGGGGATTGGTCTGATCCAGCAAGATCGTGTGCAGGCACAACCCCCCGGCCCCCGGCTGCCAGGTGGATCCCGTGGTGTGTTCCCGCAGACCGGCCAGCTCGTGCCAGCGCTGCCCGCCGTCCGTGGATTTGAAAATGGCGGCGTCCTCCACCCCGGCGTAGACCGTGTCCACGTCCGTGAGGGAGGGCTCCAAATGCCAGACCCGTTGGAATTCCCAGGGGTGGGGGGTGCCGTCATACCACTGGTGGGTGCCGGGGACGCCGGCATAGGCGAACTCGTTGCCCATGGCCGTCCACGTCTTGCCCCCATCGTCCGAGCGCTGGATCTGCTGCCCAAACCAGCCGCCGGATTGGGAGGCGTAGATGCGGTTGGGGTCAACCGGGGATGCCTTCATGTGATAGATCTCCCAGCCGCCGAAAAGCGGCCCCTCGACGGCCCAATCCACACGCTGCTCATCCGACGTGAGGATGAACGCGCCCTTGCGTGTGCCCACCAAAACTCGTACGCTGCTCATGGGTCTCTCCTTTTAGTGGGTGCGGTTTTCCACCGCACAGTTCACAGATGCCAGCAATTTGTGCGGTTTTCAACCGCACCTACGTCTGTTTCAGTTGTTGGTCCGTACGCAACCCTCAAAAACTGCCCAGTTTTGCGACGATTCCGGCAATTCGTCGCTCCCGCGCGGCCTGGGTCTTGGCCGACTCGACCTGGCGCACATGCTCTTTGCGGATGGATGGTTGTGAGAGAGCCAATTTGAGAGAGAAACTATAGAACATTTGTTCCTTTGTGTCAAATCAGGTAAAAGATTGTGGGGATGTCCCAGACTATTGTTGACATCTTCGGCGGGGTTTCTCCGAAACGGTTGACACCGCCTCGCCCTACGCGCTTTCGGGCATGGCCAGGGCGTGAAATGCCGCCAACTGTTCCGGATCGCCCATGACCGCCACCAGATCGCCGACGACGAAGGTATGGTCGGCGTGGGGGTTAGGGGTGAGGTGGCCTTTCCGCATGACGCCGACCACGGAGGTGCCGGTTTGGGTGCGGATCTGGGCGGCTTGGATGGTGCGCCCGATCAGCGGGCTGTGGGCGGGCAGGGTCAGCCAGGTGAGATCCAGCAGGCGGGCGGCGCTTTGCAGTTGGGCCACCAGGGAATAGGCGTCGTGCTGCTCGTAGAGGGGGGCGTAGAGTTCGTGGCGCACCGCGTCGGTGAACTTGTGGATCTCCGTGGCCGACATGTTGAGGTGGAGCAGGGCCTGGCGGGTGATCTCCAGCCCGGCCTCGAATTCGGGCTGCACGACTTCGTAGACGCCGCGATCGTAGAGGGTACGCATCTGCTCCACCCCCTCGGCCCGGGCCACAATATGCACGGTCGGGTTCAGATGGCGCACCTGATCCACAATGGACTGGGTGACGATGATGGCGGGGGTGGTGATGAGGACGAGCCGGGCTTCTTCGAGATGGGTGGCTTCCAGCACGATCTCCTGGGCGGCGTCGCCGTAGATGACCGGAAAGCCGGCCTCTTTGGCCTCTTCCACCCGGCGATAGTCCATTTCGACGATCACAAAGGGGAGGGCCAGCCGGGAGAGTACCTGGGCGATATATTGGCCCACCCGTCCGCCCCCGGCGATCACCACATGCTGGTGCAGACCGGTCTTGGGCAGGTTGATGGTCTGCATGGCCTCGTGCTTGAAGTGTCGCTTGCGCAGGGCATAGAGGGGCGTGGTCAGCCCGGAGACCAGGGGGGTCATGACCATGGTCATGATGGCCGTGGTCAGGGTTAGGGCGTAGAGATCCGTCGAGATCGAGTTGGTGCTGAGGCCCACCCTGGCCAGCACGAATGAGAATTCACCGATCTGGAAGAGGCCCAGCCCCACGGCCAAGGGCACGACATTCCCATAGCCGAAGAGACGACTCAACACGCCAAAGAGCACCCCTTTTCCCAGGGCAATGGTCAACACGACCAGCAGGATCATGCCAAAATTGGCGACAAGAAAGGCAGGGTCCAACAACATGCCCACGGAGACAAAAAAGAGCAACCCGAAGAGATCCCGCAGGGGGATGATGTCGCTGAGGGCCTGGTGGCTGTAGTCGGACTCGCTGAGGACCATGCCGGCGATGAAGGCGCCAAAGGCAAAGGAGAGGCCAAAGAGATAGGTGATGTAGCCAATGCCCAGGCCGATGGCGGTGATGGCCAGCAAGAAGAGTTCTCGGGAATTCCAGGCGGCGACCCGGGCCATCAGCCACGGAATGATCCGTGTGCCGACCACGAACATCATCAGCAGAAAGAAGATCGCCCTGACCGCGGCCCAGCCCAGGACCGACAGGCCCGCCTCGGGTTGATTGAGTTGGGGCAGGATGATCATCAAGGGCACGACGGCCAGATCCTGCACGATCAACATACCGATCATCACCCGGCTGGAGAGGGTGCCCATGCGCCCCTGGCTCATCAGGGTCTTGAGCAGGACCATTGTGCTGGAGAGGGCGATCATGCCCCCAAACCAGGTGGAGGCCACCCAATCCCAGCCCAAGACTTGGCCGATGCCAAAGCCCAGGGCCATGCTGAGCAGGATCTGGATGGGGGTGCCGATGAGGGCGATGTGGCGGACGGGTTTCAGCTCTTTGAGGGAAAACTCGATGCCCAGGGCAAAGAGCAAGAGAGCCACGCCGATCTCGGCCAGCAGCTCGATGTCGTGGATCTCCACAATGGTGATGCCGCCGGTAAAGGGACCCACGATCACCCCGGCCAAGATGTAGCCCAGGATCAGGGGTTGTCGCAATTGCTGGGCAATGATGCCCCCGATCAACCCGGCCACCACAATGATGGCGATGTCTGCTGCAATGCCCATTCGGTTTTGTTTCCTTTTTTGTGTGAAGCGTGGCAAGTAGTCTGACTATTGTACCAGATCGCCGCCCGGGCCGTGGTCCGGCAGGGCGGCGATATCCCCGAACGCGGCGCAACGGAGCGCGGCGGGCAGGTCAAAATTGATTGTTATTTCGGTGCTTGTTACCATCACCCCACAGCCAGCGGCGGTCCCAACAATTCCATATCATGCGCCCGCCACAGGGCTGGGTCCTGGGGCGGCATGGCGTCAGCCTTGGTCACTTCTCGGAAGAAGACCTCCATCTTGCCGGCGGGGAGAAAGGTGATCAGCATGCGTCCCCGCCCCTCGCCCACAAATGCCCAAGCGTGGGGAATGTTGCGGGGGGCCATCACCGAATCGCCGGGTTTGAGACGATAGCGATCCGCCCCCGCTTCCAGCACAAACTCGCCCTCCGCGGCATAGAACCACTCGTCCTGGCCCGTGTGCAAATGCCGGGCCGGTCCGCCCGGCGCGTGGAAGGTGTTCTCGATGATCAGCACATCCCGACCCGGTGCGGGCAGCACCTTGAAGGCAATGGCGCTGATGCCTAGACCGCGGTGTTCGCCGAAACAGTCTTCGCCTGCGGCCAAAAACGGAGCGCCTGAATGGCCAGACCCCTGCTGCAATAAATCACTCATATTGCCCCCTTGAGGTGGTGGCACCTCGTTTATACCATAAAATTTCCTTGAAAAATTATGCCGAATCCGGCTTGGAAAAGACGTCGGGTCTGGACATGGCGTAAATCAAAGAAAGTCCGTACTCATCCACGAACTCTTTTTCAAATTCCATGCCTATCTTCTGGGCGATGCGCACAGACCCTACGTTGAGAGGTTCGATCATACAGATCAAGCGCGATAATTGCAACTGCTCAAACCCATAGTCGGCGATGGCCCGGGCCACCTCCGTGCCCAAGCCCTGGCCCCAGAATTTCTGGGCAAAGAGGAAGGCCACCTCCACCTCGTCCTGGCCGTCGATGGCCCAGGGCAGCAGTCCGCAGCGCCCGATGTAGCGCCCGGTCGCCTTGTGGATGGCGGCCCACAGCCCCAACTCCGGGTGGCGGGGATGGCCATGCTCGTGCCAGGCCAGCTCCCGTTGGGTCTCCTCACGGGTGCGGGCCGCGTCGGGGATGTGGCGGACCACCGCCGGGTCGCAGTAGATGGCCCACAGATCGTCCACATCCGTGGGCAGTTGGCGGCGCAGGATCAGGCGTTCGGTTTCAAGGATGACCATTGGGACGGCTCCGAAAGGTTGGCGAGAGGAAAAAGGCGTGGGGGAGAGTATATCACGCCTGGGGTGGTGGGGAAAGTCGTCCGCACGGGGTTGGGCTGCCTGAGAAATAGAAAGGGGAGCGCCGCTGATGAACGACACTCCCCCAATCCCAATACGCACCGATAGAGACCACGACTGCAACAGACCCAAGCCCACTACCCGGCCAGGGGGATCACATAGAACAAAATAGCGAAGAAATGCAGCGCGCTGCCAGCCATCACAAAGAGATGCCAGACCGCGTGGTGGAAGGGCAGCCCCCGCCAGACGTAGAAGACGACCCCCACGGTGTAGGCCAGTCCGCCGCCCAGCAGCAGATACAATCCGCCGGGGGCCACGGACGCCATCAGGGGCTTGACCGCCACCACTGCCGCCCACCCCATGGCCAAATAGGGCAGGGTGGAGATCAGCTTCCCCCGGCGCATGAGCCAGGACTGGCCCACGATGCCAAAGAGGGCCATGCCCCAGATCACCCCCAGCAACGACCAGCCCCAGGGTCCCCGCAGGTTGACCAGGGCAAAGGGGGTATAGGTCCCGGCGATGAGCAGGGAGATGGCGGCGTGGTCAAACTGGCGCAGGACCGCCTTGGCCCGGGGCAAGGGGATGCTGTGATAGAGGGTGGACGCGGTGTAGAGCAAGATCTGGGATGCGCCGTAGATGCTGACGCTGACCACATGCCACGCCGACCCAAAGAGGCTGGCAAAGGAGGTCAGCACGGCCAGCCCGGCGATGGACAGCACAATGCCCACCCCGTGGGTGATGCTGTTGGCGATCTCTTCGGCAGTCGAATAGCGGGCGACGGCTGAGTTTTCGTTCATGGGTTTACACTCCTTAACAAAATCCTTGTTTTCTGTGCAAGGGTTTTACCACCAAGACACAAAGGCACGAAAGGGCACGAAGAGAAGAATTTTTTGTGTCCTTTGTGCCTTCGTGTCTTGGTGGTAAAAATCTTTCTGGCTCTGGCCAGGCCAAGTTAACACGAATTACCGCGACTCGGTGTATGATGATCATATCACGACACCCCACCTTTTGTCAGACAGCGAGGCTGCCATGAACCAAGATCACCGACCGCTTACCCACACTTTTTCCCCACTGCCCATTGGCCACAGACTGCTGATCATCCCGCCGACCTTGCAGGTTGACCCCAAGCCGGGCCAGATCCTCCTGCGCATGGATCCCGGCGGGGCCTTTGGGGACGGCGCGCACCCCACGACTCAACTTTGCCTGGCGGCCATCGAGCGCCATCTGCCCAGGCTGCTCCAAAGCCAAAAACCCACCGCCCAGGGGACGTGGGACCTGATCGATCTGGGGGCGGGGACGGGGATCCTGTCGATTGCGGCGGCCAAGTTGGGGGCGGAGCAGATCCTGGCCGTGGAGATCGATGCCGAGTCGGTGGGGGTGACCAGGGCCAATGGGATGCTCAACCAGGTGGCGGATCGGCTGCGGGTGGAGCAGGGATCCCTGGCCCATGTGCTGGCCGGGCGCTTTGGGCCGACCCAGGCCCCCCTTGTGGTGGCCAATATCCTGGCCCATGTGCTGGTTGACTTTTTCGCCCACGGGCTGGCCGAGATGGTGACACCCGGCGGGCTGCTGCTGCTTTCCGGCATTCTGCGCACCCAAGGGCCAGAGATCCGCGCCCAGTTGGGGCGCCACGGATTGACCCTGGCCGCCGAAGAGCGCCAAGGCGAATGGCTCTGCCTCATCGCCCGGCGGCCATAGCCCCGGCTGATCTCGTTCCCACGCTCCGCGTGGGAATGCGGATGGGCGCTCTGCGCCCCTCGGCGCAGGAGCGCCGGTTTGCGCTCCCACGCTCCGCGTGGGAATGTGGATGGGCGCTCTGCGCCCCTCGGCGCAGGAGCGCCGGTTTGCGCTCCCACGCGG
>CAZKEX010000118.1:9997-11897 GCA_964551895.1 uncultured Caldilineaceae bacterium
GGATGGGCGCTCTGCGCCCCTCGGCGCAGGAGCGCCGGTTTGCGCTCCCACGCGGAGCATGGGAGCGAGACCGAGACCGGGCTGATCTCGTTCCCACGCTCCGCGTGGGAATGCGGATGGGCGCTCTGCGCCCCTCGGCGCAGGAGCGCCGGTTTGCGCTCCCACGCGGAGCGTGGGAGCGAGATCGGGAGCGAGACCGGGAGCGAAAGGGTAGATTACGGATTCATGGCGTAGGCGCCGTTTAGGCCGTGGACGGTCTGCCAGACCCGTTGATAGCGGGCGTGGTCCACCACGGGGCGGCGGATCATGGCCTGGCAGAGGGCCATCTGGGCGTCCGTGGCCGAGGGTTTGCTGTAGAGGCTGAGGGCGTGCTTGGAGAAGTCCCGCACCATGAAGTCGAAGATCTGGTCGATCTCGTCGTCGGCCATGTCGTGCATGGGCGCGGCCTCCAGGATCAGTTGGCCGTAGACCACCAGGGCGAAGAGTTCGCCCACGGCCAGCAGGAAGTCGATGTCTTTCTGCTGTTCGTCCGTGGGCGTGGCCGTGGCCAACAGCCGCTTGAAGGCGCTGATCTGCTCCCGGAAGAGGGCAACGTTGGGCAAATCGACCGAATTGTAGGCCAACTTGTAGTCGTGGAACTGGATCTTGCCCAGTCCACGGGTGGGGGCCTGAGCGAAGAGGTAGCCATCGTTGGCCGGATCCGTGCGGGCGGGGATGGGCGCGTACTCGGCGGGGTTGAAGAAGAAGTTGGGCATGAACTTGACGATCAGGGCGATGTTGACATGCACCGTGCCTTCCAGCTTGGGCAGGGCGCGGATATCCCGGGTGGCGGTCTCGAAGTACATGTCCCGCTCGAAGCCCTTGGCCGCGATCACGTCCCACAGGGCGTCGATCACCCGCTCGCCTTCGGTGGTGACCTTCATCTTGACCATTGGGTTGTAGAGCAGGTAGCGCCGGTCCTCGTCCGAGGCGGAGCGCATGTAGTCGGCGGCCCGCATGGCGAAGAGCTTCATGGCGGTCAGCCGGGTGTAGGCGTCCACGAAGAGCTGTTGGACATGGGCGAAGTCGGTGACGAACATGTTGTAGAGGCGGCGGTTGGCGGCGTGGTTGATGGCCTCGTAGAGCGCGTGGGTGCAGATGCCGATGCTGGCCCAGCCCAGGTTGTACTTGCACACGTTGACTGTGTTGAGGGCGTCGTTCCAGGCATCCTTGCCCACGGACAGGATCTCCGCCTGGGCGATGGGGTAGTCGTGGAGGGCATATTCGGCCACATAGCTCTGCACGTTGACGATATTTTTGACCAGCTCGAAGTTGGGCTTCTGGGAGCCGACGGCGAAGAAAACATATTCGCCCGTGTCGGCCATCTTGCCGAAAGTCGAAACGATGGCGGCCTGGTTGGCGTTGCCGATGTAATACTTGCGCCCGTTGGCCAGATAGCCGCCGCCGGGCTGAGGGGTCAACACCATGTCGCTGGCGTAGATGTCGGCCCCATGCTCCTTCTCCGACAGACCAAAGGCGAAGATTTCCCCGGCCTTGAGCAGGGCCGCGGTGCGCTGCTTGATCTCCTCGTTTTCGCTCATCCACAACGGTCCCAGGCCCAGCATGGAGACCTGCCACGTATACCAATAGTGGAGACCATAGAAGCCCAGTATTTCATTGAAAGCACAGTTGCGCCACGTATCCCAGCGGGCGTCAGGATCCCCATAGCCAGCGGGCGTCATCAGCGTGGCGAAAGCTTCATGGGTTTTTACAAAATCAAGAAAATCAGCGTACCAAATCCGCTCGTGGTCGTCGTGCTTGAGTTGGGTCTTGCCCTTGGTCTCGAAAAAGGCGATGGTTTCCAGCATGAGTTGGCGGGTGTTAGGGTCCAGGGATTTCCAGTCGTAGGCTTTGAGGTTTA
>CAZKEX010000119.1:0-11838 GCA_964551895.1 uncultured Caldilineaceae bacterium
GATCTGCGACCAGACGATGATCTGGGCAACTTACGAATCAGAAAAGTTGGGCCTGGCTATCAGCAGTCTGACCGAGAAAAGGAGAGCGAACCCATGAACCCATGGCAAAAGTTGAATGTTGTCGAGCGAGATGCAGGAAAAGTCAGCGGGGCTTGGCTATTTCGAGGAACCCGTGTGCCTGTGAGCGCCCTCTTCGAGAATTTGCGGGACGGGGCGACTGTCGAAGAGTTTCTGACTTGGTTCCCCGGCGTGGAACGGTCCCAGGTTGAGGCCGTTCTTGAACACGAACTTGAAACCTTGATGGTTGCGTAATCGCCATGAAAATCCTGTTTGACCAAGGGACACCGGTTCCGTTACGCCGTCACCTATCGGGACACGACGTGACAACAGCCTATGAAGCCGGTTGGTCGAATCTCGCCAACGGCGACCTGCTCAGGGTGGCGGAGCAAGCTGACTTTCAGGTTTTGATCACCACAGATCAGAACCTGCGATATCAGCAAAATCTGGATGACCGACGGATAGCCATTGCTGTGCTGCGCACAACGTCATGGCCGCGTATTCGTCAACAGCTTGGCATGGTTTGCGAGACGGTCGATGCTCTAACGTTTGGTGACTATGTTGAAATCTTATTCTGAACATAAGAGCCAACAAGTTGTATCTGGAATAGATCTATGACACCCATCAACCCCATCCTCACCTCCACCGACCACGAAACCGCCCTGGCGGAAATCGAAGCCCTGTGGAACGCCGCGCCCGGCGCCCCGGACGCGGATCGCTTGGATATTTTGGTGACCCTGGTCGAAGCCTACGAGGAAGAACACTATCCCATCCCCCCCGCCAGACCCCATCGAACTGCTCCTGCACGTTATGGACGCCCAAAGCCAATAGTTCGGCAAAGACAACATCGCAATCACTTGTCATGTTCTCCCAGAAATGCTAAACTAAAATCATGAAATTTGAAATCGTTGGCGACATTCAAACCGTTGAAACGATTGCAGTTGGCTCACATATCCGCGACTTGGCTTATCTGCGGAAAGTCTACGGTCATGGGCGTTGGCGAAAACTGAAAGGAATTGCCTTTGTGAGACTTCCCAATGGCAGTATCCGTCACGTTGAGCTTCATTGGTACGAAGCACATGGAATTGGTCGCAAAGATATCAAGATCAAACGATACCTGGAATAAACCTATGACAACTGAAAAACATTTCGTCTTGTGCATTGATAACACCGACTACGAAGCCTCGCTTATCAGGCGAAAGGCGTATGAGATCGTCCCTGACGCGCAGGCGGAGAACGATGACTTGATCCGCATCATCGACGAGAGCGGTGAAGATTATCTTTACCACATTAGCCACTTCATCTCCGCTAATCTGCCAGCAGAGGTAGAGCAAGCGCTGGTTGCCGCCTAACGGATCGCCGCCGCCGTTCCTGCCCTCTCGTCCCCCCCATCCCACTTCACATCTGAACAAAAGCGATAGCCCACGCCCCGCACGGTCTGCAAACTGACTGGGCAGGGTTTGGCTTGTTCGCCTCCCTCTAGCGCATGATCGTCGGCAGGTACAGCGCCCGGCTGCGCCCCACGGTGAGGCGGCGGAAGGCCAAGTTGTTGGCCTCATCCATCTCGGCCAGGAGGTTGGACCCATCCACCCCCACGGCGAAGATCTGGGCGCCAGCGCTGACGGGGAAGGTGAGGATCTGTTCGCCGCCTCCGGGCACAGCGCCCAGGGTGGCCGTGAAGAGGGCCGTGGCCGCCGTGGGCGCGACATCCCCGACCCCCACCCAGACCAGGCCGCCGGTCGGCGTATCCCACATGCTCCGGTTGTGGACCACCACCCGTAGCTCCCCGCTGTCGATGGACAGGTCCTCGGCGGCGATGGCCAGATCCGGCAGCAGATCCACCGTGCGGGCGCGGCGGTTGTCCGTCTCGTCCTGTTCCATCACCTGGGCCAGCGCATCCGCCTCGGCCCACAGACGTATCGCCCCGCCGCTGGGCAGATTGACCCCATCCACCGCCAACACCACATCCGTTTCGCCTGGGGCCAACGCGGACACGTCCGCGCTGGCCAGCAGGGCGCCGGTGACCGGGTTGTCCGCCCGCAGGCTGACCTGGAAACCGCTGCCCGTGGCCTGCACGCCGTCGTTGCGGATGGTGGCCGTCACCGTGAGGCCCGTACTGCTTGGGGCCACGCCAAGATGGGTCACCCGCAGATTGGGTAGACTGGTGATCAGGCTGCGTTCGTTGTTGGTCTCATCGCTCTCGGCCAGTTGACCATCCGGGTCGGCGACCGCCCGCAGGGTGTGGGGTCCGTTTTGCCCGCCCAATGTGGCGGGCACGGTGACCGTGCGCGTATAGCCGCCGCCCAAATCCCCCAGATCCAGGGTGGACAGGGCTGTCGTGCCATCGAAAACGCGCACCCGGGGCGCGGACGCGGTCAGCGGGCCGGCATTGCGCAGCACACCGGTCAGGGTGACGGGTTGACCCGGTACAGGGTTGGCCGGACTGAGGGCCAGACTATCCCAGGTCAGGTCTGTGCCGGGGGCGATGGTGAGGACAGCCAGATCCCGCTTGCCCAGGGCGGTGACGTTGGGCACGGTGATGGTCTGGCCTGTGGTTAGGGTCAGGGTGCGGGTGACCAGGGTCGTCTCCGCCTTGGCGTAGGCGATGTGCAGACGCCCGTCCGCGGCCAGCGCGGCGGAGAGGGCGGACTCCACCGACGCATCCTCTGCCGCGGCAATGGGCGCGCTCCAGCCGTTGGTGGCCGGGTCGTAGAGGCTGTAGGCAATGCCCGGCTTGGCGCTGAGGCCGCTCTGCCAGGTCAGGGCCAGCCGTCCGTCCGGCCCGGCGGAGAGGGCGAGGTCTTGGATGGGGCCGGTCAGGGCGTGGGGGATGGGGACGGTGGCCGCGCTGCCGGTCCAACTGTCCACCAGCCAGCGCAGTTCCCCATTTTCCAGCCAGACCAGATGGCGGCGGCCACTGCTGTCGTAGGCCAGGGCCGGGCTGTTGTCCGGGATGGCATTGGCGGTGACAGGCTGCAGGGCGGTCCAGGCCGTGCCGTTGAAAGTGGACGCGTACAGCTCCGTGTCCGTGCCCGGTCCGTCGCCTTTGGCCAGGACCAGGGCGGCCTCCGTGGCCGAGCGGGACGCCGCGCGCACCTGACGCACATCGACCACCCCGGCTACCCCCACGGCGGGGGCGGTCCAGGTCGAGCCGTTCCACAGGGCGTAGGTCAGGTCAATGGGGTTGGCCGGGGCGCCGCCGAAGCTGTCCCCCTTGCCCGTCTGCCACAGGGCCAGAATGGTGCCGTCGGCCCCGGGCGCCAGTTGGGGTGAGCGGTCCATGAGGGTGTTGGTCGAAAGGCGTGTGGGCGCGGCCCAGGCCGATCCATCCCAACCGGCGGCCAGGATCTCCAAACTGCTGGTGAAGGTGATGTCCAGGCTGGGGCTGATGCCTGGGGGCAGATAGGCCCGCTCCCAGACCATCATGCCGGGGATGACTGTATCGGTGATGGTGCGATAGGCCACGGCCGGGCTGAAGTCCGGCTGCTGGGCCACGGATCCGACCATGTCGCCGCGCCAGCCGGCCCCACCCCAGCTTTGGGAGCGGAGTTCGGTACCCAGGCCGGGCGGATCCGCCGGGTCGGCGTGGACGTAGGCCACCAGCGCTTTGTCGCTACCGTCCACGGCCAAGCTGGGGGCCGGGAAGGTGTAGACATTGGTGACCCGGATGGATTCGCCGGGGGCCACGGATGCGGAGGGTTGCTGGGCTGCCTGGCCTGGGTGTGCGATTTCAGGCTGGAAGACAGCGTAATCCGGGCCGTCGGCCACCGAGGGCAGAACGTGCCAGCCTGGGTCCAGGGTGAGGGTGTCCGGGGAGAGCAGGGCCAGTTGGCCCTGGGTCAGGCTGCATCCGCCGGGCAGGCTGCATGTGGCCCCGGCGCTGAAGCTGCCGTCAAAGGCCCAGATCTGGTAGGCGGCCTCGAAGGCCAAGTTGATGCCCACCTCCTCCAAGAAGTCCGGGGGCGGGCGGGGCACCTTCACCCGCACATAGGGCGTGCCGCCGCCGCTGACGGAGAGGGAGAGTTCGTCCAACAACATGATGTCCGCGGCCGCGGCCAGTTCCATCTGGGCCGTGCCCCGGGCGCTCTCGAATTCCAACTCCCCCTCACCCTGTTCGCTGACCGTGAACTGGAAGCCGCCGCCCACATTCATGGCCACGCCGACTGTGCTGGCATTGAAATTGGCGGCCAGTTCCGGTCCCCAATAGGGGATGGCCCCCAGGACGTTGCCCACGCCGGGCAGCATATTTTCCATGGTCACCTCGCCCGAAGCCGCCTCGTGCTGGAGCAGGAAGCCGAAGGTCACCGAGTCGAAATCCAGCACGGGGAAGCCGTCCATACAGCGGAAGCGAGTCTCGCCCGTGCCGAACAGGTCGCCGGACGCGGTGAGCAGGGGCGCGGTGAAGCCGGTCTGCCCGGTCAGCCCCACGGTGCCCGGGCCGCCGGAGTTGGATACAGTGTCGATGGTGGCCACGGTGGGCGGGACGAAGCCGATGGTGGCTCCCCCCAGCACGGGCACACCGGCGGGCACCTGGATGGCTGGCCCAAAGGCAGGGTTGGGGAAGGCGAAGCCGTAGCGGTAGTCCACGGTTTTCCCCGCGGCCTGGGTGGCAAAGGTGAGGTCATAGGTCTCCAAATTGACCTTGACCCAGTCCACCCATTCGGGCAAGCTGACCGCGCTGGCAGCCAGGGGCGGGGACGGGTCGGTGACAAAGGCCGGGTCGATGCCCTCGGCCCGGATCACCAGGATGTTGGCCGCGCATTCGTTGGCCTTGGTCAGATCCGCGCCCATGTCGTAGGTGTGGGCGTTCTTGCCCACCTTCCCCAACACGGTGGTCTGGTCCTGGTTGAGCTTGAAGTGGACCTTGCCAAAGGGAGCCTCCCCCTGGCCCTGGGCATCCCCGTTCCAGTCGTTGATGGTGACATCGATCTTGTTGTTGAGCGGCACACCCTGGAGGAAGAAGCCCCCCGCCCACTCATATTGGGGCTGGATTTTCTCGATGATGGGCAACACGCTGATCTCCCGTCCGCCGGGCCAAGCATTGTTGCCGGGGTTGCGATCCGGGATGGCGCCGCCGGGGTCGATCACCACGCTGGCGCTGAGGTTGGCCATACCGCCCCCGTTCACCAACAGGTCGGTCACATCCCAATCGAAGGTGATCTCCTGGGGCGGGCCGCCGGGGACCAGGGGGCCGACTGTGGCCGAATGGATCACCGTGCCGCCGTTCTTGATCTGGACCGTGGCCAGGGGCACGGTCTCCCCGTTCTCGTCAAAGACGTTGGTCACCTTGACCAGCACATCCTTCAGGGTGAAGGTCGTGCCGCTTTGGACCAGGGAAAAGTCGTCCAGATTGTAGGCCAGCACGGCCAGATCCGGCGTGTCGTCGATGGTGAGGGTGGCCGCGGCCGGCGTGCCCAGGGTGGCCCCGCCCGTGGGGTTGGCCAGGGTGAGGCCCAGGGTCTCCTCCCCCTCCACCAGATCGTCGGGCAGGATGTCCACGGTGAAGCTCTTCTGGCTTTCGCCGTCGGCAAAGGAGAGGGTGCCGGAGGCCGAGGTGTAGTCCTGGCCGGCGGTGGCAGTCTGGTTTGCCGTGGCATAGTCCACGGTGACAGCCCCCACGATCTTGTCGGTCCGCACCACGGTGATGGTGGCGCTGGACTGGTTTTCGCCGATCTCGTATCCGGCCTGGGAAAAGGCCAGGACGCCGCCGGCCCCTTCGCCCAGATCCCAGGTCCACATGCAGCGTATGGTGAAGGAGCTGCCCTGGGCGGAAACCTCATAGAAGGCTGTCACCGTGCCTTCAGAGTTCTCCGGGCCAATATAGTTCCCTTCAAGCGAGCGGCCCAGCAGGCCGGTGATGCTGACCTGCCGGGGATAGACCCCGCCTGGCTGCACATCGCCGGTGAAGGTGTACATGGGGCGGGGATCCGGCCAGGGCAGAATGGTGGTTGTGTCCCCCTGATAGTTCGATTGGGCGCCCGTGGCACACAGAGGTCCCTCCTCTTCGGACATGACCAGGCTGGAGATGGTCAGTTGAAAATCCACAAAGATGGGGACGTCGTTGGCGTCGTAGGTGACATCGAAGGAGATGGTGTCGCCGTTGGCGCCCTCGTCCGTGGTCGGGGTCAGCGCGCCGCCGAAACGAACGACGTTGCTCTGGGCCAGGGGCCCGGCGTCCAGCGTGAGACCGCCGGGCAGGATAAACAGGGTCAGCAGAACCAGAACCAAAGCCAACCGGCGGGCGGGATGGGTAAACGGGGTCACAGGAGGCCTCCTTTTGCACATGCTGCGCGTAAACGACGGCGGATGGCGCCTCATCCCAGGATGGGCGCCGCGCCAGGCGGGATCAGCGTGATCGTGACGGGGCATTACTTGAAGAACGATGGTGGCCTTGGTGGAGGGATTGGGAAAAATGCCGGCGATAGCCGTCTCGGGGACAAGCCAAGGGGGGCGGGGGGGCACATTATACTGCATTGGACGAGGTGTGGCAACAGGCTTTTATGGGCCTGGTTCATTCGTCGAGGAACGGGTCCTACCCAAATCGTAGATGCGGTTTTCAACCCATAGGTATCAAGCTAAGGAATCATATGTGGGGTAGAGCGCTGGAAACAAGCTGGGCAATCCCGGAATGGGCCGATTCTTCTTGGGATCAGACAGATATGTTGGCCCATTCCGGGATTGGTGAGGCGCACTCGTCATTCCGGGAATGGGCCAGCGCTACTTGCTCACCCCCAGATCGTCCGGCCCTTTCCCGGAATGCCCTGTTCTTGAGCGCAAACCCTTTGCTTGATGCCTATGGGTTTTCAACCGCACAGGTTCCATTCACCACCCATGATCATGGGAGTCGTGCGGTTTTCAACCGCACCGACGGTTCACCGAAATTGGGTCGCTATGGTGAACCATGCCGAAACGCCGGTCCACACCCTGCATAAGGGTATGGACCGGCGTTTTTTGTTGCCATCGAACCAGATCTCAGAAAAAAATCCGTCCCAATCCGTCTAATCCGTCCAATCCGTGGCCTATTTTTTTACGCCATTCCTAGATCTGAATCGCCGCCACTTCGTCGATCATGTCGGCGATCACATCAAAGCCGCCTTGCCAGAAGGCCGGGTCGGCCATGTCGATGCCCATCTCTTGCAGGATGTCCGCCGGGGCCGCGGATCCGCCGTAGGCCAGCAGCTTGAGATAGCCGGGCTTGAAGGCGTCCCCTTCCTGTTGATAGCGGCGATAGAGGGCCAGGACCAGAAGCTGGCCAAAGCTGTAGGCGTAGCAATAGAAGGGGGTGCTGTAGATGTGGGGGATGCTCACCCACTCGTGCTTGAACTCGTCGCTGACCTCCACGCTGTCGCCAAACTGCTCTCGCAGCTGCTCCAGATACATGGCGCTGAGTTGGTCCGTGGACGCGTTGTTGAGGATGGCCTCGTGGGCGCTCTGTTCGAAGATCACGAAGTAGGCCTGGCGCATGACCGTGGCGTACATGTCATCCACCGCGGTGGCCAGAAGTTCCCGCCGGGCCAGGGGATCGGTCGTTTCAGCCAACAGCCGCTCGGTGAGCAGGATCTCGGAGAAGACGGACGCTGTCTCGGCCAGGGGCAGGGGCGGATGCTGGGTGAGGATGGAGTGGTGTTCGGACATCATGCTGTGGATGGCGTGGCCCAGTTCGTGGGCCAGGGTGGCCACGTCCCGCATCTTGCCCGTGTAGTTCATCAACACCCACGGCGTAACCGAGGGCAGCAGGGTGGCGCAGAAGGCCCCGCCCCGTTTGCCCGTCCGGATCTCGCTGTCCATATGGTTGTCATCGAAGACACGCTGGGCATGGGCCGCCACCTGGGGGTCAAACGTGGAGAAGGTCTCTAAGACCATCTGGGCCGCCGCGGAAAAAGGCACTTCTTTGTCCGACGTGGCCAGGGGGGCGTAGATGTCGTAGCGGCGCAATTTGTCCATGCCCAGCCAGCCCGCCTTCAGCTTGAAATAGCGCTGGAAGAGGGGAGCGTTGTCCCGGGCCACGTCCAACAGGGCCTGCACCGCGGCGTCGGGGATGTTGTTGGTCAGGTTGCGCACGGAGATGGGGCTGGCCTGTTTGCGCAGCTCCACCTGCTCGGCGTGCCAATCCCGCACCCGGCTGATGTAGATCTGGCCCAGGATCGACGTCTCTTTGCCGTAGACTCGGTAGATCTCCTGGAAGGCGGCGGCCCGCAGATCCGGATTCGGCGAATAGTAGTACTGGGTCATCTGGGCACGGTTGAGGGTCTTGGTCTCCCCGTCCACGGTCAGGGTGAACTCCAGCCGGTTGGTCAGCATGTCGTAGAGGGTGAGCAGGGTCTCCATGCCGTTGGCATCTTTGGTGTTGATGACCTGCTCGGTCTGCTCTTCCAGGGTGAAGGGCTTGTAGCGGCGCACGCTTTCCAAAAAGAAGTGGTAGTCGGGGTGGGTCTCGGCGTCGGGCATCAGGGCCTGGGCCTGGGCATCGTCCAGACTCTTCCACCACAGGTCGAAGAAGAGGATGCGGTTCTCATAGCCGGTCAGGGCCTGGGTGATGCGATTCTGGAAGCTCAACGCGTCCGCAGACTGGGTGTCCGCCGAGAACCACAGGCTGGCGTAGCCCCCCAGCACATAGATCTGCTCGGTGATGGCCTCGATCTGCCCCATGGCGGCCAGCAGATCCCCGGCGGAGATGTCGCCGTTCAGCGTGGGGCGCAGGGCCTCCACCGCGGCCACACTGGCGTCCAGCGCAGCCAGCTTGGCGGAGATGGTCTTCTCCTCCGCATCCGGCAGCAGATCCACCAGGGACCAGCCGGAGAGGTCGTAGGCGGGGGTGGTTTTGGTTGTTGTCATTTGAGAAAACCTTTCGATAAGAAAAACATCTTTTGACAGGACAGAATCAAGGCCGGGGCATGCCCCGGCCTTGATTCTGTCCTGTCAAAAATCCAGATCTATTCCTGCGCCATACGGCGCAGCACGGTGTGCAAAATGCCGCCGTTCTTGTAGTAGTTGATCTCCACCGGCGTGTCGATGCGGCTGATGGCCTTGAACTCCGTCACCCGACCGCCGTTGTCCGTGGCCCGCACGGTGTACTCTTCGCCGGGGACCATCTCTTCGCTGAGGCCGATGATGTCGAAGGTCTCGAAGCCGGAAAGGCCCAAGGACTTGACATTCTGCCCGGCGGCGAATTGCAGGGGCAGGACGCCCATGCCCACCAGGTTGCTGCGGTGGATGCGCTCAAAGCTCTCGGCGATCACCGCCTTGACGCCCTGAAGCTGCACGCCCTTGGCCGCCCAGTCCCGGCTGGAACCGGTTCCATACTCCTTGCCCGCCAGGATCACCAGGGGCGTGCCCTCGGCCATGTAGCGTTCCGCCGCGGTCCAGATGGGCAGTTGCTCCATGCTGGGGATGTGGACGGTCAGGCCGCCCTCGGCGCCGTCCAGCATCTGGTTTTTGATGCGGATGTTGGCGAAGGTGCCCCGCATCATCACCTCGTGGTTGCCCCGGCGACTGCCGTAGCTGTTCCACTCGGAGCGGTCCACCCCGTGGCTGCGCAGATAGTCCGCGGCCGGGCTGTCCACGGCGATGGACCCGGCCGGGCTGATGTGGTCCGTGGTGGTGCTGTCGGGCATCACGGCCAGGACCCGAGCGCCCACGATCTGCTGCACCGGCGGCGCCTCCGGGGTCAGGCCCATGAAGAAGGGGGGCTCCTGGATGTAGGTGCTGTCCGGGTTCCAGGGATAGATCTCCCCCCCGGCCACGGCCACGTCGTTCCATTCCGGGTTGCCGGTGAAGACGTTGCCGTACTGCTCCCGGAAGATGGAGGGCTTCAAGCTGCGCCGCATCTCGCTCTGGATCTCTTCCTGGCTGGGCCACACATCGGCCAGGAAGACGGGCTGGCCGTTGGGGTCGAAGCCCAGGGGCTCCGTGGTCAGGTCGATGTTCATGGTGCCGGCGATGGCGTAGGCCACCACCAAGGGCGGCGAGGCCAGGAAGTTGGCCCGCACATCCGGCCCGATGCGGCCCTCAAAGTTGCGGTTGCCGCTGAGCACGCTGCACGCCACCAGATCCGCCTCGTGGATGGCCTTGCGGATATGCTCGGGCAGGGGACCGCTGTTGCCGATGCAGGTGGTGCAGCCATAGCCCACCGTGTGGAAGTTCAGCGCCTCCAAATAGGGGGTCAGACCGCTGGCATCCAGATAGCGGGTCACCACCTGGGAGCCGGGGGCCAGACTGGTCTTGACCCAGGGCTTGACGTCCAGCCCGGCCTCCACGGCCTTTTTGGCCAGCAGCCCGGCGCCGATCATCACCGAGGGGTTGCTGGTGTTGGTGCAGGAGGTGATGGCCGCGATCACCACGTCGCCGTGCTTGAGGGTGAAGCGGCGGCCGTTGTTTTCAATCTCGATGGCGTTGGCAAGTTGAGCTTTCTCCAGCCCAAAGCCCTGGGCCCCCACGGGCGCGGTGAGCATCTGGTTCCACTTGACCTTGGACGCGTCCAGATCGATGCGGTCCTGGGGCCGTTTGGGGCCGGCCAGGGCGGGCTTGATCGTGCCCATGTCCAGTTCCATCGTGTCGATGAAGTCCGGGTCCGGGGTCTCGTCCGTGCGGAAGAGGCCCTGCTCTTTGGTGTAGCGGGAGACCAGTTCCACCAACTCCTCGTCCCGGCCCGTGCCCACCAGATAGCGCAGGGTCTCCTCGTCAACAGGGAAGAAGCCCATGGTGGCCCCATATTCCGGGGCCATGTTGGCGATGGTGGCCCGATCCGCCAGGGCCAACTTGGAGAGGCCGGGACCGTAGAATTCCACAAACTTGCCCACCACGCCCTTACTGCGCAGCAGTTCGGTCACCCGCAGCACCAGATCCGTGGCCGTGGCCCCGTCCGGCAACGCACCGGTCAGCTTGAAGCCGATCACCTCGGGCAGCAGCATATAGATGGCCTGGCCCAACATGACCGCCTCGGCCTCGATGCCGCCCACGCCCCAGCCCACCACGCCCAGGCCGTTGATCATGGTGGTGTGGCTGTCCGTGCCGACCAAAGAATCGGGATAGGCGACGGTCTTATCGCCGTCCGGTCCGGTCTGCACCACGCTGGCCAGATATTCCAGGTTGACCTGGTGTACGATGCCCGTGGCCGGGGGCACGACCCGGAAGTTGTCGAAGGCCCCCTGGCCCCATTTCAGGAACTCATAGCGCTCGATGTTGCGCTCGAACTCCCGCTCGGCGTTGAAGAAGAGGGCGAAGCGGCTGCCGAAGCGGTCCACCTGCACGCTGTGGTCGATGACCAGGTCCACGGGCACCTGGGGGTTGACCTTCTGGGGGTCGCCGCCCATGCGGGCCATGGCGCTGCGCAGGGCGGCCAAATCCACCACACTGGGCACGCCGGTGAAGTCCTGCAGCACTACACGGGCCGGCTTGAAGGGGATCTCCACCTTGCCCGCGCTCTCCGGTCCCCACTTGGCGATGGTCTCCACCGCCTCCTTGGTGATCTCAAAGCCGTCGGCCTGGCGCAGGGCCGCCTCCAGCAGGACCTTGATGGAGAAGGGCAGTTTGCTGACCGGGGCCACCCCGGCTTTCTCCAGCGCGTCCAGCCGGTAGATGGTGACCGGGCCGCTGTCGGTGTCGAGGGTTGCGCGTGCGTTGAAGTAGTCTTGTCGTGCCATTGGATGAGCCTTTCTGTCGTGAAGGTTAGAACGCGGATAGGGCGGATGGAGCGGATGGACGCGGATTTTCAAATGGCGTCAATGGCTCTCCTTTGTTCCGCCAGCGATTTCTCTTCACTATACCAGCGGTGAAGGGAGA
>CAZKEX010000120.1:0-5816 GCA_964551895.1 uncultured Caldilineaceae bacterium
GGCGTTGTCGTAGAGATAGTCCGTACGCGCCTGTAGCGTGCCATTGCTGTCTGTGCCTGTCCATAGCTTCTCCCACTGAGGTCTGTTCACGATGTAGGCCGACGTATTGGCTACATAGCTACGCTCCACGTTGCGGTCATCGCTGGTCGTGGCTGTATCCCCATGCTGGATATGCCGGGTCACATTGCCGTAGCTATCATAGACATACTCATCTCGGGTTGTCTTGTTGGTTGTCCCATACCAAGTCTGCTCGGCCTTCTGTAAACCCACAAAGTAGCCCCCGCTGCCGCCACTCCCCGCGTTCAGCGCCCAGGTGAACCAGTGGACCCTACGCGTCACTGCGCTGTTGTCGCTTTTCAGCCGCCGTGTCTCCACACCCTGCCCACGCAGCCAGTTTTCGTCCGTACGCGTGCTGCTATCGCTCAACGCGACGCTGGCCCCAAAGCTGCCGCCGGACGTATTCAACCGGTCACCGTTCATCCCCCGGTGGAAGCGATACTCCGTCTTGGCCCCGCTGCCATCAGTCACGGTCACGACCTCGCTGCCCCGGAAGTCATTCCAATGGCGGGTGGGGCAGAGCGAACAACTGTTGATGTCTGGCAACGTCGGGTCATCGCTGTAGTGCCAGGTGGGTGTGGAGTAGCCGTAGGTGTAGCTCTCCGTGTCATTGCCGGAGAAGTCGTCCGATTTCTCCAGTTCGAGCACCTTCCACTTGTTCCACAATACCCAACCGTCATCGGTCGAGATAGTGGGATCGCCTGGATCCCAGGCCGGAAAACAGTCGTAGGGCAGTCGAATATTGCTGCTCGGATTGGTAGGGCAAGCATGAGATTGGCCGTAGGTAAAGACGACCTGACCGCCCAATTCGGTGGTCACGGTCATAATCCGGGACATATACATGGGCGAGACGCCGGTCACATCATAGTTGCGCCGGTTAGCCAACATCTTCCCTTCATACTCCACAGCGGGCAGACCGGGCAGACCGCCAGTAGGGCGGAAGCGGAACCAATTCACGTTCAGGCCACCGGTGAAGACCAGATAGAGATCATGGACGCCCGTGGGTTTGTTGCTAGATAAGGTCAGATCCACGGTTGTCCAGGTCTGCCATCCTCCGGTGTTGGGCACATTGACCGTGCCGACGAGGGTGCCGCCCGTGCTGTCCAGACGAAACTCGATTTTCCCGCCGCTGAATGGGCTGGCCACTCGGGCCAGTAGGCCGTTGGCTTCGCTGCCAAAGTCCATCTTTTTATAGAGCAGGTAATCGCCCGTGTCGGTCCAACCCACGTTGCGGCCTCGGCCCACATCCGTGGTGCCTTCTGTACCGATCCCGCTCTGACTGTCGTAGTCCTCCGCTTCCCTTTGCCCAAAGGCTGTGCGGCTGAAGCTGCCCCCTGGCCGCTGGGTGATCTTATCCAGCCAGAGCTTCTTCTCGCTGATGTCCCCCTGGCCGTCGGTGGGCGCTGTGGGGAAGCTTTGGGTCAGGTCATAGATAGCCGCAGTCTGCCAGGTGCTGGTAGATTGGTCGTAGATTTGGGTCTGAATGCTGTCCAGTCGGCGCTGGCTCCAGAAAGTAGGCTTGTTCTGGCTGCAACTGGCCGGATAGGCTTCGCAGGCCAGATCCCCCGGCGTATCGGGGAATTGGCTGGGCCAGCTACAATCGCCGGTGGAGGTGGGGTCTGTGCAGCGCAGCTCGCTGTTGAAGAGGACGCGGGCGTGGGGCTGCACACTGGTTCCAGATCGTTTGCTGTAGTCGATGTGGGCGATCTGGCCCGCCCGCACATAGCGCTTGCGAAAGCTACTGGAACTGTCATTGCGGGCTTTGTAGTAATTGTCCTCCCAGGTGTAGAAATAGCTGACCACATTCCCATTGGTGTCTTCAATGCGGTCCAGATTCCACTGCCATGCCTTGTCACACAGGTCATAGGCGAAATTGCCACAGGAAGCGGCATTGGTGTCGTAGACGGTAACAAAGAAGACCGAGTCCTGATCATATCCTGTTTCCGGCTCGATTTCGCCGCCAAAGCGGTAGCGGGTGCCGTCTGGTGTAGTCACCCACCAGAGTTCGGTCTGCGCATCGGGATGACCGCTGGCACCGTTGGTGAACATCTCCACCTTCCAGCCGGGATCGTCCTGCAGATGGTAGATGCCGGTAGTCGTGTTTTTTACCAGCCGGGAACTGACGCCATTGAGAACAATCGAGTAGTTGTCCCCAGTCAGACAAAGATCCCCAGGCGCCTGGGAAACATTGCAACCCTTGAGATGGCGGGTGATATAACCGCTCTGGATATCCCACCCAATGCCGACACTGCCCGGTTGGTTGTTCTTGCTAGAATGCATGCCGTCTACACTGCCGCTGTTGTAGGCCAGGCCCACATCGGGTGCGGGTCCAGCCGCGGGCAGCGGCACGGGGATGGGATAGCCAGCGGTAGCCGCGCCCGTGGCGAGTGAAACTTGGTAATCACCCACATTGGCCAGGGGTGTAGCGCCGTAGTCGCCCTGTTGGCCGCCGCTGCTGGCCGCCAACACAAAGATGATATCGTCGGGCGTCGATGGCTGGCCATCGCTGCCATCCTCCGCCCCACCGCCACCGCCGTTGAGCAACGGCAAGAAGACAGGGTTGCCGTTCTGTTCTGTGTTGCTTTGTTCCGACACAGAAGTAAAGAGGCTCGATTTGGTCGCAAACATACCCAGGTCGGTTAATTCCACGGTCAACCGCTGCGCGGCCCGGTCATTGCGGCCCGGCAGGGCATCCCACTGGCTGCACGCCAGGACTTGCTCATCGATGTCTGGACGCAGGGGCATGTCACTCGGCTGTTCTGGCGTCACCGTGCGCCAAGCGCACCCAGACACCTGATAGAGCACCAAGCGGTCAGCAAAACTACCGCCATAGGGCAGGGCCAACCGGCCATAGTCCAGGCTGAGTTTTAGCGGTTGGGCGGAGTGGGCGAGAGGCTGCGCACCGTCAACGCTTGTCGTGTTGGCGAGCGCAAGTTGAAAGGCCACATTCACAGGTGAGAGTTGTGCGGCAAGCCCAGTTTCCAACACATCGACGCGGGCTTGTAGGGGCTGATCCAAGCTGCCCACAGCGCCTTCCAGGGCCAAGGGCAGTTGTCCCATTTCCACCCTGTCACCGTTCGGCGGCAACGTCACCGTCACCTGTCCAGGTGTCAATCCAAAAGGAAGTTGCTCGCCCTCCACAACTGGGGCAGATTGCGGTTGTTCCGGTTGTGGCTGCGACGCTGGAAGGCGTAATGTTTGCGGCTCTATGGGCTGGTCAAAGGAAGGGGTGTACTGGGGTAGCGTCAGGCCATCCATTTCTGGCCATGCCGGCGCAGGGAACGGGGTGGGCACAGATACAGGATCGGCTTCCTGTCCGACCCCTTGTTCCAGCCCAGCGGCGTTTGTCGCCACCGGCTTCAATGCATTTATATGGGTGGGCAATAGCAGGGAAAAGACAAGCAGCAGGGAGAAGAGAGGGCGAAACGGCGAACGTGGCATGAGAATCGCTCCTTGTTTGTGGGAGAACAGTCATTCGGCGATCTATCGTTCAGTTTGACTTGCTTGCGGCAGTGGAGGCGCTATGTGCATAGAGGTTGGTGAGAGGCATTTTACGTAGTAACCGTTCACCCCCCGGCCCCCAATTCTGGGGGAGGTCGTGGACAGTTCCCCAAGGTTGGGGGGCCGAGGGGGCGGGGGGTTGACGATTACCTTACGCAATAACCGCATTATACACCTGTTTGTTATTTGTTTCCGGACCGTTTGCCTACGAAATGGGTCCAGATTACGACAAAGGCTATAGCGATTGACGGAAACAGCCCCTGGGCTTTACAATACCCCCCATGTCCAACGAACGCTTTGAGTGGCTGGAGATCCCCACCGACGCCGATCTCCAGCCCGAAACCAAGAAGACCAAAGCCGTCGAAACGGTGATGGGCAAGCGCTGTCCGGCGTGCGATTGGCTGGACGACGAGACGGCCACCCGCTGTTTTCGCTGCGGCCATCGCTATAACCTGGACCAGCAGATGGCCCAGCGTATCGCCGCGCTGGGCGTCAGCCTGCCCCCCCGGGTGATCGAGACCGACCAGGGGCTGGAGACCTTCTTCCGCATCCACGGGCGCACCCACGCCCCCGGCCCCCTGGCCCTCTATCGTCTGCGTCTGCAAGCCGAGGCCCTGCGCCTGAGCCGGGGCTTTGACCAGCTCATCTGCCTGGAAGACATTGCGGTGGACCACTACGAGCACCAGCTGGAGACCGCCCTGCGCGCCCTGCGGGACATGCGGGGTCGGGCGCTCCTGGCCGACGAGGTGGGGCTGGGCAAGACCATCGAAGCCGGCATCATCATGAAGGAGCTGATCGAGCGGGGATTGGTGCGCACGGTCCTGGTCCTGACCCCGGCCTCGTTGACCGAGCAATGGCGGGAGGAACTCTCGTCCAAGTTCCGGGAAGAGTTCACCGTGGTGGACACAGTCGAGGGCTGGCAAGACGTGCAGAGCGCCGAAACCGGGCGCTGGATCGTCAGCCTGGACCGGGCCAAGCGGGACCGGCACAGCGAAGGCGCGTTGGCCCGGGAGTACGATCTGCTGATCGTGGACGAGGCCCACAAGCTCAAAAACCGCAGCACCCTGGCCTGGAAATTTGTCAACCAGATCCGCAAACGCTACGTCCTCATGCTCACCGCCACCCCGGTGCAGAACGATCTGCTGGAGCTGTACAGTCTGATCACCATCCTCTCCCCCGGCCAACTGGGCACCGTGCGGGGCTATCGCCGCCACTTTTTAGAGAGCGCGGACAAGCGCCGCCCCAAGAACACCCCGGCCCTGCGCCGTCTGCTCAACGATGTCATGATCCGCAACCGGCGCAGCAGCGTGGATGTCACCTTCCCCCGCCGCCAGGCCGCCATCTATCACCTGGCCCTCAGCGACGCCGAGTTCCAGCTCTACGCCGACGTCACCGACTACATCCGTCGCCGCTTTCAGGACCAGGACAGCACCAAGCTCATGCGCCTGACCCTGATCATCCTGCAACGGGAGCTGACCAGCAGCCCCCAGGCCGTCGCCTCCACCTTGGCCAAGATGATCGAAGATCGCTCTCATTCTGAAAAAGCCCGATCTGAATTGCGCAACTTCTTGGCATTGGCAGAATCGATTCCCGTGGGACGCAAATTGGTGGCGGTGGAGGAGATCCTGGATCGATTCCCCGGCCAGTTTTTGATCTTCACCGAATACCGCAAGACCTTGGACGCCATCGTGGCCCGGCTCGAAGCCCAAGGCGTGGATGTCATCGGCTTCCACGGCGGCTTGGACATCCGCCAAAAAGAGGCCGCCGTGGCCGCGTTCAAAGGCAGCCCAGATCGACCGGGGGTGCGGGTGATGGTCTCCACCGAGAGCGGGGCCGAGGGGCGCAACCTGCAATTCTGCCACCAACTGATCAACTATGACCTGCCCTGGAACCCCATGCGGGTGGAACAGCGCATCGGTCGCCTGCACCGCCTGGGCCAGGCCCACGACGTCACCATCTTCAACCTGAGCTGCAACGAGACCATCGAGGCCCACATCATCGACCTGCTGGCCCGCAAGATCCGCATGTTCGAGCTGGTGATCGGCGAGCTGGACCTGATCCTGGGCAACATCGACGGGGCCAAATCCTTCGAAGACCTCCTGCGCCAGGCCTGGGAATCCGCCACCAGCGAGAACGACCTGCGGGAACGGATGACCCAAGTCGGCGACGTCCTCATCAACGCCCGCCGAGAATACGAACGGGTGCGGGAGAGCAATCAACTGCTGGACACGGTGTTTGAGGAATGAGGCGAATGGCGA
>CAZKEX010000120.1:5916-11730 GCA_964551895.1 uncultured Caldilineaceae bacterium
AATGGCGAGACGTCAACCAGCGGAGTTCGCACCCCCTGGTGCGAACGGCTCTGCCAACGGATCTGCATAATTCCCCACCCGCTGGGCCAACCCGTTCGCACCAGGGGGTGCGAACTCCTCCAACGCGAAGACTCCAATTTGCTTTTTGAATACGCCAATATCAAAACGCTCCAGGCCCGATGATGGGCTTGGAGTGTTTTTTATTGTACCTGGGTATTCCGGGAAAGGGCCGGTTCTTGTTGGGTCGAGTGAATAGCGTTGGCCCATTCCCGGAATGGAGGCGGAATGCGGGATCCCCATCCTTCAATCCTGGAATGGGCCAACAAATCTACCTCAACCCAACAAGGACCGGCCCATTCCGGGATTGCCCGTCTCGTTCCCAACGTTTTGGTTCACACCGCCTGGCCGCCCCAAAACCCCACATGACAAAGATCGACCTCCGCCACCTCCCTCCGATTCTGCCTTGGCTGTGGCTTTCATGTATAATGGAGAGACGAAGGTAGCCCGCCCATCCCGACGACACGAACCGATCGCGCCACCCTTGATGAGCGTTCCGTTAGATCGCAATGCATGAACCCGCCCCAGCACCCATCCCAAAGGAGAGAACTCGCATGGAAATTCCCAAGCCCTGGCTCAAAAGCTACGATCCCGGTGTTCCCGAAACCATCCATCCCTATCCCCAAACCACTTTGTCGGCAATCGTGGCGGAGACGGCCCGGCTGCGCCCCAACCACCCGGCCTTGATGTTCAAGGGCAACACCATCTCCTATGGCGAGATGGAACGTCAGGCCACGGCGTTTGCCGCGGCCCTGGTGGCCAACGGCGTCAAAAAGGGGGATCGGGTTGCCATCCTCATGGCCAACGTGCCCCAGTTTGTGATCGCCGAACTGGGTATCTGGAAGGCTGGGGGCATCATCTCCTCCATCAACCCCCTCTACACCGGGCCAGAGTTGGAACATGCCATCAACGAATGTGGCGCCGAGGTGATGGTGGTGATGACCATGTTCTACGACAAGGTCAAAACCCTCCAGCCCAAGACCAAACTGCGCACCATCATCGCCGCCAGCATCAAGGAATATCTGCCCGGTATGCTCAAGATCCTCTTCACCCTGCTCAAGGAGAAGAAGGACGGCCACAAGATCACCCTCAAAGCTGGGGATCTCTGGTTCCAGGACATGCTCAAAATGTACGCCAACGCCCCCGCGCCCAGTGTCACGGTCAATCCCGAAGATCCGGCCATCATCCTCTACACCGGGGGCACCACGGGCCTCTCCAAGGCCGCCCTGGGTTCTCACCACGCGCTTGTGATAACCGGGACGCAGATACGCACCTGGTTTGGCCCGGATGTGATGGAAGAGTGGAACGACGTCTTCCTGGCCGTGCTGCCCCTCTTCCACGTCTTCAACGCCGTGGGCTTGCAGTCCGTGGCCTTCATGGGCCGCAACCCCATGTCCCTGATCCCCAACCCCCGGGACATCGACGATGTGTTGGCGACGATTGAAAAGACCAAGCCCACCTTCTTCACCAGCGTGCCCACCCTCTTCATCGCCCTGCTCAAGCACCCCAAGGTGGCCGCCGGCAAGGCGGATCTCTCCTCCATCAAGCTGTGCATCTCCGGCGCGGCCGCCCTGCTCTCCCAGACCAAGATCGACTTCGAAACCACCACCGGCGGGCGGATCGTGGAAGGCTACGCCCTGACCGAGTCCATGATGGCCGTGACCGCTGGCCCGGCCAAGGGGGCCTACAAAGTCGGCTCCGTGGGCATGCCCCTTCCCGATGTCCTGGCCAAGATCGTGGACACGGACGGCGAAACCCTGATGCCCATCGGCGAGGTGGGCGAGATCTGTCTGCAAGCCCCCCAGCTCATGCAGGGCTATTGGGAGCGCCCGGAGGAGACGGCCAAGATGATCGTGGACGGCTGGCTGGTCACCGGCGACCTGGGCTATCTGGACGAGGACGGCTATCTCTTCATCGTGGACCGCAAGAAGGACGTCATCAAGCCCGGCGGCTTCCAGGTCTGGCCCCGGGAAGTTGAGGAAGTGATCTCCCAACATCCCGCGGTGATGGAAGTAGGCGTGGCCGGTGTGCCCGACGACTACCAGGGCGAGGCTGTCAAGGCCTGGATCGTCCTCAAGGAGGGCCAAACCGCCACCGCCGACGAGATCCGCACCTTCTGCCGGGACAGCCTGACCGGCTACAAAGTGCCCAAGCACGTGGACTTCCGCACCGAACTGCCCAAGAGCGCCGTGGGCAAGGTGTTGAGGCGGGAGTTGGTGAAACTATAGGATTTTGGATTGGGGATTTTGGATTTTGGATTGGGTGATGTGAGCGCGTAGCGGGTTGAGCGACGACGAGCGCAGGTTGAGTAGCCGCCGCCGAAATCTCCGCTAACCATTCACTGAGTCGGCGGCGTATCGCCTGTACTGAGTGCGAAGCGTATCGAAGTAAAACCGCAGCGGGTTAACTCGCTGCGGTTTCGATACGGCCTTCTTTCAGGGGGCATGAAGATTCGTGGTTGACCCGGCCTACTCAACCTACGCTAGTCTTGGAATCGACTGACCACACGCTTACTCAGTCGCCCAATCCAAAATCACCAATCCAAAATCTAAAATTCTGCGCTGAAAGCGAGTACCATGCACCCACTACTCAACACCCTCAAAACCGAAGCCCAAGAGATCTTCCCGCAGCTTGTGGATTGGCGGCGGGATTTTCACATGCACCCGGAGATCGGCATGGAGGAGGTGCGCACCGCGGGGATTGTGGCCGACCATCTGCGCGGCCTGGGGCTGGAGGTTAGCACAGGCATCGGCCAGACCGGGGTGGTGGCCGTGGTGGAGCCGGACGATCTGCGCCCAGATGCCTCCACGGTCATGCTGCGTTTTGACATGGATGCCCTGCCCATCGACGAGCTCAACGACGTGGCCTATCGCTCCACCCGGCCAGGGCTGATGCACGCCTGCGGTCACGACGGCCACACGGCCATCGGCATGGGGGTGGCCCAACTGCTCACCAAACACCGGGCCGAGTTGCCGGGCCGGGTCAAGCTGGTCTTCCAGCCCGGCGAAGAGGGTCACGGCGGCGCCTCGGCCATGATCGCCGACGGTGTGCTGGAAAATCCAACCCCGGACGCCGCCTTTGGCCTGCATTTGTGGAGCCGGTTGCCTCTCAACCAAGTGGTGGTCCAGCCCGGCCCCCTGTGGGCCAGCGCCAGCACCTTCACCATCACCGTCACCGGCAAGGGCGGCCACGGGGCCATGCCCCACGAGACCGTGGACGCCACCCTGATCGCCAGCCATCTGGTGGTGGCCCTGCAGAGCATCGTCTCCCGCAACTTGGACCCCACCGAGACCGGCGTGATCAGCGTCTGCGCCTTTCACAGCGGCAGCGCGTCCAACATCATCTCCGAGCGGGCGGAGCTGCGGGGCACCTTGCGCAACTTTGACGACGGGGTGCTGGACTTCATCGTGGGGCGCATCCAGGAGATCGGCGAGAACCTGTGTCGGGGTTTTGGGGCAGAGTTCGCCTTTGCCCTGGACTATTGCACCCCGGCCACCATCAATGACCCCGGATCCGCCGCCTTCATGCGCCCCGTGGCCGAGGCCGTGGTCGGAGCCGAGAACGTCACCCAGATCCGTCCCATGATGGTGGCCGAGGATATGTCCCAGTTCCTCAATCGGGTGCCCGGCTGCTTCATCATGGTGGGCGCGTCGGACCCGGCGCAGCCCATGCACAGTCCCCACCACAACCCTACTTTTGATTTTGATGAGCGGATGATGCCGACGGGGGTGGCGCTTTTGGCCGGCGCGGCGGTGCAATGGTTAATGGTTGATGGTTGATGGTTAATGGTTAATGATCGGCGCTTAACCACGCTCAATTAAAAATTAACCATTAACCATCAACCATTAACCATTCCGAAAGGATTCTCTGATGCTTCGATCCCTGTTGATCTATCTCTCCAAAGCCGCCTGGGCCCGGCGGATTGTGACCGGGTGGGGCGTGGCCCGGCGGGTGGCCCTGCGCTTTGTGGCCGGGGAGACCGCGGACGATGCCATCCGCGCCGTGCAGGCGTTGAACGCAGCGGGCATCTTCGCCACCCTGGACCATTTGGGCGAACACACCACCAGCCCGGCGGAGGCAGCCCAGTCCACGGCAGATGTGCTGCACATGCTGGATCTGATCCAGGCCACCGGGGTGCAGTCCAATGTCTCGGTCAAGCTGACCCAGTTGGGGCTGAACCTGGACACGGACCTGTGCCGCAACCACATGGCCGCCATCCTGGATCGGGCCGCCCAAAACGACGTCATGGTGCGCATAGACATGGAGGACACCCCCTTCACCGACCGCACGTTGCAGATCTATTATGAGCTGCGGGCCGCGGGCTTTGCCAATGCGGGCATTGTGATCCAATCCTATCTCCGCCGCAGCCAGGCAGATGTGGCCGCGTTGATGGCCGAGGGGGCCAGGGTGCGTATGGTCAAGGGGGCCTATTTGGAGCCGGAGGAGCTGGCCTGGTCCCAAAAGCGGGATGTGGACGCCAACTTCGACACCCTGACCGCCATGTTGATCGACGCCGCCCTGGCCGCTGGCTCCCCGCCCTCCACGCCGGACGGCAAAAGCCCGGCCATCCCCGCCATCGCCAGCCAGGACGAGGCCCGCATCACCTTCGCCTGTGACTATGCGCAAAAGGTCGGGCTGCCCAAGTCGGCCCTGGAATTCCAAATGCTCTACGGCATCCGCCGGGATCTGCAAGAGCGGTTGGTGCGGGAGGGCTATCCCGTGCGGGTCTATGTGCCCTATGGCAACGAATGGTATCCCTACTTCATGCGCCGTCTGGCCGAGCGCCCGGCCAATATCTGGTTCTTTGTCTCCAATTTCTTCAAAAAATAGAACACAGATTTGACGGATCGGACGGATAAAAACGGATCAAAAAAAAGAAAAAAAGATCCGTTTTTATCCGTTAAATCCGTTCGATCTGTGTTCTATTTTTAACCCTGATCGGATCTGATCGCCTATGCCCAAAGCCACCCAGACCAGCGCCTTTGGCTCGCCGGGGCGGGTCAACCATGACGCCAGTTCGTTCTATGACAGCAATCTGTACGCGGGGCTGGGGGTGGGCGCGAAGGTTGACTATGTGGAGACCCCCCTGCCCGACGGCTGCACAAACCGCATTTTGTGCGCGTCTGCCGAGGCCATGACGGATCTGCCGGACAACAGCGTGCATTTGATGGTGACCTCGCCGCCCTACAATGTGGGCAAGGAGTACGACGAAGACCTGACCCTGGCCGACTATCTGGACTTCCTGGGCCGGGTGTGGGCGGAGACCCAGCGGGTGCTGGTACCGGGGGGACGGGCCTGCATCAACGTGGCCAACTTGGGCCGCAAGCCCTATCTGCCCCTGGCCTCCTTCATCTCCCGGCAGATGATCGAGCTGGGCTTCCACATGCGGGGGGAGATCATCTGGAACAAGGCGGGCAGCGCCAGCCCCTCCACGGCCTGGGGCAGTTGGATGTCCCCGTCCAACCCCACCCTGCGGGATGTGCATGAGTACATCCTGGTCTTCAGCAAGGGGACCATGCGCCGCAAGCCGCCACAAAAGCGCACCCCCACCATCAGCCGGGACGAATTTCTGGAATACACCAAGAGCATCTGGACCTTCCCCGCCGAACCGGCCCGACGGGTCGGCCACCCCGCCCCCTTCCCCGTTGAACTGCCCCGCCGCCTGCTCCACCTCTACACCTACGCCGGCGAAGTGATCCTCGACCCCTTCATGGGCAGCGGCCAAAGCGCCATCGCCGCCATCCAGACCGACCGCCG
>CAZKEX010000121.1:0-1528 GCA_964551895.1 uncultured Caldilineaceae bacterium
CACATGGAGCAGGACATGGTGCTGGACGCACCCGTGCTGGTCACCTTTTGCGCCGACTTTGGCCGTATGCGCCACTGGCTGCGGTTGAACGACGCGCCGGACACCAACTTCAACAACATCTTCAGCTTCATGGTGGCCGCCATCGACGCCATCCTGGTTTCGCAAAACGTGGCTCTGGCCGCGGAGGCCCGGGGGCTGGGCATCTGCTACATGGGCAGCACCCTGGCAAACTGCGACCAGATCGGGCGCATTCTCAAGCTGCCGGAGAACGTGGTCCCCGTGGCCGGTTTCTCCCTGGGCTGGCCCGACGAAGACCCGGCCCCTCGGGATCGCCTGCCCCTGGATGGGCTGGTGCATCGTGAAACCTACCAGCCGTACAGCGACGAGCGCATCCGGGAGGTCTATCGGGAGCGGGATGTGAAGGGCTGGGACCGGTACATGGCCAACCCCCGGCTGCGCCAACTGGTGGAGGCGGCTGGCGTAACCAACCTGGCCCAGATCTACGCCGTGGTCAAATACACCCGGGATTCTCACCTGGGCTACGCCAAGACTTTCATGGACTATCTCGCCGCCCAAGGGTTCATGGAAGAGCAAGAGGCAGAGGGATTTTAACCGCAGAGGCGCAGAGGGTTGCGCAAAGAAGGCAGAAAAAATTCTCTCTGCGCCCTCTGCGCAACCCTCTGCGCCCTCTGCGGTTAAACATATTCGTGAATCGGAGTGACGGATGACATTGATTACTGTAGCGGGCAATTCGGGGGTGGGCAAGACCACCCTGGTGACGGCCTTGGCCGCCTCCGGGATCTTTGCCTTGGGGCTGGAGCAGCACGCCGAACGTCCTTTCCAGAACCGGTTTGGCGCATCCTTGGCCGAGGGCGCGCCCCGGTTTGCCCTGGCCAACCAGGTGGACTATCTGCTGCTGCGGGCGGAACAGGAGTGGGCGTTGCGGCGTGAACCTCGCCCCGGCCTGATGGACGGCGGGCTGGATCTGGACTATTTCCTCTTCACCCGGCGCTTTCATCAGATGGGCTATCTGGACGATGCCGAGTTTGCCCTCTGCACCCGGCTGCACACCTTTCTGCGAGAGAGCCTGGGGCCGCCGGATCTGATCCTGTACCTGTCCGCCCCATTGGACCTGATCCGCCGCCGCCGCACCCAGCGCGGCCGCCCGGTGGACATTGCCAAGCTGGACGATCTCGACCCCATGCAAGATCTGCTGGACGAGTGGATCGCCACCGTCACCGCCTGCCCCGTGTTGACCGTGGATGCCAGCCACGATGACTTCACCGGGCCAGATGTCATCGCCCGCTTGCTGGACCAGATCGCCCACCGCACCACGGAGGGTTCGGTCTCGTCGTCCTTCGCCGAAAAGCCGCAAAAACCGTCAAAGCGGCGGACTTTTCCGTTTTAGCCGTACATCGCAAAGTCGCCAAGGGCGCAAAGAAAAAAATAGGCCACGGATTGGACGGATGAAACGGATTTTGACTGATTTTTAGAGGGGGATTCGTTTTTGATCCGTCGCATCCGTCTA
>CAZKEX010000121.1:1538-11691 GCA_964551895.1 uncultured Caldilineaceae bacterium
CGGATTAGACGGATGCGACGGATCAAAAACGGATCTTCTTCTGGAAATCAGTCGAAATCCGTTTCATCCGTGGCCTATTTTTTTAGATTGACTGAACCCTCACCCCGCCGCCAATCCCAGCGTACTCCGGGCCGCCCGCCCTTAAAACTTCCCAATTTTCAACTCTCAATTTTCAAATACTATTTTCCGAAAGGCCCGCCCCATGACCTCTTTCTCGGATCTCTCCGATCCCATCAACCAGCTGCTTACCAACTTTGTCCTCTTCTTGCCCAGCCTGCTCTTGGCCCTGGTACTCTTTGCCATCACCCTGGTGATCGCCTCCCTGTTGGCCCACGCCGTACGGCGTACTATGGTCATCCGTCAGGCCGACAAGGGGTTGACCCAGCTTTTTGCCACCATCACCCGCTGGGGGCTGATCACCTTGGGCACCATCGTGGCCCTGGAGCAGATCAACTTTAACGTCACCGCTTTCCTGACCAGTCTGGGCATCATCGGCTTTACCATCGGTTTTGCCATCCAGGATGTGAGCAAGAATTTCATGGCCGGCATCCTGCTTTTGATGCAGGAACCCTTTAAGATCGGCGACGTCATCACCGTGAACGGGTACACCGGCACGGTGGAGTCCATCAACCTGCGGGCGACCATGTTGCGGGGTCTGGATGGCACGGGCGTGATCATCCCCAACGCAGATGTTTACACCAATCCCATTATCAACTTCGGCCCTACCATCCGTCGTCTGGACCTGACCCTGGGCGTGGCCTACGACAGCGATCTGGATCTGGTGGCCCGAACCGCGGTTGAGGCTGTCGGCATCATACCCGGTCTGCAGACGGACCCGGCGCCCAAGGCGATCTTCAACAACTTTGGGGATTCCAGCATCGACTTTACCCTCTACTATTGGGTGGATACCAAGCAGACCGGTTTTCTGGACGCCAGGGACCAGGGTGTTCGCTCCCTCAAAGTGGCGTTTGAGCGGGCGGGGATCGAGATTCCCTTCCCCATTCGCACATTGTTGAACGTGGGGCCGAAGGGGGGGTGAAGAGGAAAGGCAAAAGGGGAACGTGGTTGAGGGGATCTGTGGGGTTTTGGTGATGTCGGGGTAAGTCGATTATGGAGATCAGGATCAGAAGCCAAGCGGCTTTTTTGGGGTGCGTGGGGTGCCTTTCTTGGTTCAAGTCGTGACTGTTTTTGAAAACCACAGTTTTTCCGACACAGCGACAAACCCTAATGATTCGGCCAACCTCTGCATGGGGATGTTTTCGCTGCTTGTGCCGAGTTCTACACCGGTGACGCCCCTCTCTTTCAGGGCAGACAGGCCCGCGGTGACCAGGGCTTTGGCCAGCCCAAGCCGTTGATAGCGGGGATGTGTGCCGATTGGATCTGTGTAGCCAACGGACTCTTCTTTTTCTTCTTCTTCTTCGAGACCACAAATGCAAAAGGCGGCCAAATCCCCGTTCGGGGCCACCGCCACCAAATCCAGATCTGGCGCATAGTCTGGCGCTCGCATGATGGCGAGCCGTGCCTCCACGGTCATGTGGCCTGTGTCAAACGCCGCACGATGCAGCATCGCCAACTTCTCCACTTCGGCCTCACCGCCCACCGGACGCATGGCAAATCCTTGGGGAAGGGCATAGCCGGTGATCGGTTCGTCCAATGAGCGGGCGTATTTCAAGGAACGCACGGGTTCCTGGGCAAAACCGAACCGCTCAAGCAGGCCAATGTGCCATCTGTTTTCTACGCCAAAACAAGCGTCCAAGGTGGCAGCTTGACCCGTTTCGGCATTGCGTTGGCCGACACAGGCGATCCCCCATTCGATGATTTCGGTTTCAAGTTGAGCCGAGGTGCGGGCTGGGTCTACTTCAAAACGCAGGTTGTTGAAATCATCCACAAAGGCGAAGCCCACAAGGGTATCACCGTGATGCCAAAGCCGGGTCGTGGCCCTCACCGATTGGCGCAGCAGGGTCTCCTCGAAGTCAACCACCGTTGATCGGTGAGGCAGACGCTTGATCAATGCCCGCATCGCCTGAATGCCAGATTCGGCTTGAAGTAATGAGTTTATCATGTGTGGGTGTATGGTTCTGTGGGTACACAGTGTGGGAAAGCTTGCCGAATTGTCCGGTTACGCCTGTATCATATCGCCTGTCGCCACTGGGGTCAAAGTCCGCGCCAGCAGACGCTCTATGATCTCCTCGTCGCTACATCCATGCCCGTCATAACGACTAAACAGTTTAGAAAAACAGGAAGTTTGCGCGCTGACTGTGGGTTGTGGTATGGTCAATAAGGTATTGTGAATCTTTGGACAAGGCAATAGCGTAGGCCGTTTGTTTCGGAGCAGTGTTCTTCTCGGGTATCTCCTCTTTTTGTCAACCCCGTACTTTTCACTGGTTTGGACCTCTGATGTTCTGATGTCAGTATAGGTACGGCGTTGTGATCCCCGACACGGTTCCGGTCCGATTGCCCAGTGTTTGCGTGTCGAAATCTCTAGTTTTGCATAAGTTGGCAACAGCGGTAATCGTTGCCGTATCTTTTCTGAGGTCCGTTGTTACGACATCGGCCTCCGTTCAATTTGCGCGCTGTCCGTTCGGTTCATCGCGTATTGGTCACATTTAACCTACCCATGTTTACGCGTTTATCGCGGAAAGGAGAAGCCATTTCCAATGGCAAATCAGACTTCGAAGAGGATTCATCCGGCTGTCTTGGATGCCCAGAGTAGCCTTGGCAAGGGCAGGATCAGTCGGCGAGAATTTATGCGTTTTGCCACTTTGCTGGGCGCGTCGGTCACCACGGCCACGGCCCTGGCTGCCTGTGGCGCCCCTGCCACCCCAGCCGCTGCGCCGACAGCCGCGGCCGACACCGCCGCAGGATCGGCCGCGACCGCGGCCAGCGCCATCAAGCGGGGCGGAACCATGCGCACGGCCATGACCCTGCCCCTGATCGATCACCCGGCCCGCTTTTCCTGGACCCAGCAGGCCAATGTGGGCCGTCAGATCGGCGAATATCTCACCATCACCGGCTCGGACAACATCACCCGGCCCTATCTGCTGGAAAGCTGGGAGGCCAGCGACGATGTGACTGAGTGGACCCTCAATCTGCGCAAGGGGATCAAGTTCAACAACGGCGACGAGTTGACCACTGACGACGTCATGTTCACCTTCAGCCAGTGGCTGGATGAAAATGTAGGATCCTCCATGTTGGGCCTGCTCAGCTATCTGGGCGGCATGGAAAATGTGGAGAAAGTGGACGATTACACCATCAAGCTGCATCTGGAAACCGCCAACATCGGCGTGCCGGAGCATCTCTTCCACTATCCCGCCATTATCCTGCACCGTGACTTCGAGGGCGACTATATCAAGCAGCCCATCGGCACGGGCGCCTTCACCCTGGCGGAATACGCCGAGGGCGAGCGAGCGGTTCTGAAAGCCCGCTCGGATTACTGGCGCATGGGCGAGGACGGCAGCCCCCTGCCCTATCTGGACGAGATTATCTATGTGGCCCTGGACAAGGACGCGGCTGTGGCCGCCATCCAGTCCAACCAGGTGGATTCCATCTGGCAGCCCCGACCCGTGGACTGGCAGACCCTGAAGGAATTCCCCGATGTGACCGTGCGGGCCGCGCCCACGGCCCAATGCTTCCTCGTGCGGGTGCGGGTGGACCTGGAACCCTGGGACGATAACCGGGTACGCACGGCCCTGAAGATGTGCCAGGATCGGGCCAAGATCCTGCAACTCTCCTACTTTGGCGAGGGCGACCTCTCCATCGATGCCCATGTGGCCCCGGTGCATCCCGCCTACGCCGAGAAGCCCATCCCCGCCTACGATCCTGAAGGCGCTATGGCCCTGCTGACGGAGTACGCGACCGAAAAGGGGCTGGAACTGCCTCTGAAGGTGACCCTGGCCACCAAAAACGACGAGTCCGAGCCCGAGATCGCCCAGGCTCTGAAGGAGCTGGCCTTGCCCGGCGGCTTCGACATGCAATTGGACATCACCGACCCTGGCGGCTACTGGGATCGCTGGACCGAGGTAGATCTGGGTATCACCTCCTGGACCCACCGCTCTTTGGACACGATGGTGCTGCCCCTGGCCTACTCTGAGGAGGCGATCGGCAACTGGAACGAGACTCGTTGGGTTGATCCGGAGTTTGAAACCCTGGTGCGCCAGGCCGAAGGCACCCTGGACGTAGAGGCCCGTCGGGATCTCATGTCCCAGATCGAGGATATCATGCAGGATCGTGGACCGATTGGGAACAGCTACTGGAAGAGGGTATGGAATACCACCCGCTCCGAGTTCCAGAACGTGGCAGCTCATCCTACCCAGTATGAGTTGCTCTACGAGGTCTGGAAGGACGCCTAGTCCAAGGGACAACGCCTGACTGCGTGGGGCAGACGGAGAATCCCGTCTGCCCCACTGTTTTTTGTTGCCCACTTGTTACCCGCTTGTTGTCCATAGCCCCGCCAGGCCGAATGGCTAAAAATAGCACAGATCCACCTGATACACGCAGATTGGCGAAACCATAGCCGCGTCGTGTCAGCCGTAAGGGAGTAGCGCCATGGCTCGATTTATTATCCGAAGTATCGTATCTACCTTTGTGACCATGCTCTTGGTCTCCATCACCCTCTTCTTTCTGTTGGAAGTCGGCAGCGGAGACATCACCCTCAAGATCTTGGGGCCTTTTGCCACCCAGGAACAGCGGGCCTCCTACAGGGCCCAGTTGGGCCTGGACGCACCGGCCTGGCAACGCTATGTGGACTGGCTGATCGGCAACGACTGGCGGGCAAAGAATCAGACCAACTTTCCCTTGGTCACCGAACCGAACCCGCAGACCGGGGAGATGGACTGGTGGGCAAATGTGGATGGTCAGCTCACCCGTTGGGATATGGAGGATGGGGTACTCTTTGCTCTGGCCCGCCAACCCGATGGCTCCACGGTTAGCTCGCCCACGCCGGACGCCGATTGGCGCACCGACAAGGAGGGGGAGCAGATCTTCTGGGGTGTGGACACCAAGAACAATGCGGTGAAATGGGTGAAAGGGTCCGGCGAGGCAGTTTGGGTGTTGACCAAGGCCGGCCTGCGCCAGCAAGGGGACGGTCCCCGCCAGTACATCCCCTTGCGCAAAGGATTGTTACGGGGTGATCCGGGCAAATCCTTGCAGACCGCCCGCCCTGTGGCCGTGACCCTGGTCCCGCGTATTCGCAACACATTGGTTCTGGCCGGCGTGGCCTTCCTGATTGTCATGCCCCTGGCCCTCTTTCTGGGCATCCTTGCCGGCATCAACGAAGGAAAGTGGCTGGACCGTGTGATCTCCATCACCAGCTTGGGGGCCACCGCCACGCCGGAATTTGTGACCGGTATCTTTCTGATCCTGGTTTTCGGCATCTGGCTCAAGTGGTTGCCGGCCGTGGCGGTCTTCCTCAGCCCGGATGCGATCTTCGAGAATCCAAAGCTTTTGGCCCTGCCTGTCCTCACTTTGACGGCAGTGGAGCTTGGCTATGTCGCCCGCATGACCCGGGCCAGCATGGTCGAGGTGATGGACTCGGCCTATATCCGCACGGCCATCATCAAGGGCATGCCCTACCATCGGGTGGTCTTGCGCCATGCCGTGCGCAACGCCCTCATGGCCCCGATCACGATTATCATGCTGCATGTCAACTGGCTGATCGGCGGTGTGGTCGTGGTGGAGGTGATCTTCGGCTTCCCCGGCCTGGGCAAATATATCTACGACGCCGCTATTTTCGGTGATTTCAACGCCGTGGAGGCTGCGGCCATGCTCACTGTCACCATCGCCATCGCCACCCGGTTGATCGGGGATCTGGCCTATACGTTCCTCAACCCGCGTATTCGTTACGCGTAGCCTGAAAGGAGAAAACATATGGCCGTTGCCCGACAGATCTCGCCCGCCATGCAGCGCCCTTCCAGGCTGCAACGCTGGTGGGCCAGCCTGTCCATCATCTTTGAATCCCGCATTGCCACTGTGGGCATGGGGATGGTGCTTTTCTGGTTCCTGCTCGGCATCATTTCCCTGGTCTGGACGCCCAGCCCGCCGAACGCCAATGACTTTGTACAGAATCTGCCGCCCAATGCCACAAACTGGCTGGGCACGGATCATCTGGGCCGGGACATCACGTCCCGGCTGATGACCGGCACCCAGGTGATCCTGCTCAAGACTCGCCTGCCCGGTGACACGGACCTGGTTCTGCCAGGGGGGGTGGCCCTTTGGGGCGTCTTCTTTTCCCTGCTGATCGGCGCTTTTTTGGGTCTGAACGCCGGCTATCGGGGCGGCTGGTGGGATCAGATCATCATGCAGGTGCTGGATGCCATGATCGCTTTCCCGCGCATTGTGCTCTATCTGGTGGTGATCGCCGCCCTGGGCCAGGGGGATCTCGTGGTGATCGTGGCCATCTCCATGACCGGCGCGCCCGGGGTGGCTCGGTTGGTGCGCAGCCTCACCCTGGACATCAAGACTCGGGACTATATCCGGGCCGCCGAAACTCGAGGCGAGAGTGTCTGGTACATCATGTTTCGAGAGATCCTGCCCAACGCCCGAGGCCCTATATTGGTGGACGCCATGCTGCGAGTAGGCTATGCCATCTTCGCCATCGGAACCCTGGGCTTTCTGGGTATCGGCCTGCCGCCCCCGGATCCCGATTGGGGCAACATGGTCAACGAGGCCCGACGCAGTATCTTTATCAACCAATGGGCGGTGATTTGGCCCGCTTTGGCCATTGCCACCCTGGTGATCGGCCTCAACCTCTTTGCCGATGGCCTACGGGAAGAGCTTACGAGATTCCAGAAATAGGGGAGAACTCATGGCAGTAGCTGAATTTCAGGCCACCGATCGATCATCAGCCGCGTCTCGACGGGCGCCTGTCCTGCGTGTGCAGGACTTGGCTGTGGCCTACAAAGTGCGGGACGGGGAGATCGAGGCCGTTCAAAATGTATCCTTCGACATTTTCCGGGGCGAATCCTACGGCATCGTGGGGGAGTCGGGCTGCGGCAAGAGTACCGTAGCCTGGTCCATCGTCAACTTTCTGGGGGCCAACGGCTATGTGAAGCGGGGCAGCATCAAATTCCAGGGCCAGGAGCTGGCGGGCAAGAGCGGCGAAGAGCTGCGCCAACTGCGGGGCGACCAGATCGCCATGGTCTATCAGGACCCCATGCAAGCCCTCAATCCCTCCATGCGCCTGGGCGATCAGATGTCCGAGGTGCTGACCGTCCACCGCAATATGCCCAAAGGCGAGGCCGAGGACCGCTGTGTGGAGATGTTGCAGCGGGTCTACATGCCTGACGCCCCGGATATCATGCGTCGTTTTCCCCACCAGATCTCCGGCGGGCAGCAGCAGCGGGTCGTGATCGCCATGGCCCTTCTCAACAACCCGGCCCTTCTGGTCATGGACGAGCCGACCACCGCCCTGGATGTCACCGTGGAGGCCGCTGTCCTGGACCTGATCGGCGAACTGCGCCGGGATTTCGACACGGCCATCATGTACATCACCCACAACTTGGGTGTGGTGGCCCGGGTCTGCAACCGGGTGGGGGTCATGTATGCCGGCGAGATGGTGGAGCGGGGCACAGTGGGGGATGTGTTCAAACGCCCCCAACATCCCTATACCCAGGGGCTCATGCGCTGCGTCCCCAAGCTGGGGGCGGACAAGAGCAGCAGTATGCTCTATCCCATTCGGGGGCGGGTGCCGCCGCCCAACAGCCGCCCCACGGGCTGTGTCTACAATCCCCGCTGTGATTATGTCCAGGACCGTTGCCTGACCGAGCGGCCGCAACTGCGTGCCATGGCCGATGGCACCTGGGTGCGATGCCATTTTGCCGAGGAGATCGATCCGGCCGAATGGACACCCCCAGAAGAGCTGCCCTTGTCCAGTTTGCCTTCGCCGTCCGGCAATGGAGACCATGCGGATGAAATCATCCTTTCGGTGGATGGCCTGAAGAAGTATTACGACGTCCCAGGCACGACGCTGAAGGATGCCCTGGGGCTGGGCGCCCATCGCCAGGTCAAGGCTGTGGAGGGTGTCTCCTTTCAAGTGTCCAAGGGCAGCACCCTGGGCATTGTGGGCGAGTCTGGCTGTGGCAAAAGCACCCTGATCAAGACCATCATCGGTCTGGAGGCCAGCACCGGCGGCGAAGCCAAGTTTATGGGTTTTGACATAACGGGAGATCTGGACAATCGAGACGAGAAGTTGATCCAGGAATTGCAGATGGTTTTTCAGAACCCGGACAGCACCATGAACCCGTCCTATACTGTGGGGCAGCAGATTGCCCGGCCCATGGAACGCTTCCGCACCGTGCCCAAAAATCAGATTCGAGGAGAGGTGCTTCGGCTGCTCAAGGCCATGCGCCTGGGGGAGATCTACTATGATCGCCTGCCCCGACAGCTCAGCGGCGGCGAGAAGCAGCGGGTGGGCATCGCCCGGGCCCTGGCCAGCCGCCCGGGTCTCGTGCTGTGTGACGAGCCGGTCAGCGCCCTGGATGTATCCGTGCAGGCCGCTATCCTCAACCTGCTGCTGGACGTGCAGGATGAGTTCGACACCACCATGATCTTCATCGCCCATGATTTGAGCGTCGTGCGCTTCTTCTCCGACTACGTGGCGGTCATGTACCTTGGCCAGATCATGGAGATCGGCCCCGCAGAGCAGATCTACGCCTTGCCCTATCACCCATACACCGAGGCCCTGCTCTCCGCCGTGCCGATCCCAGACCCCACGGTCAAGCAGAAGCACATCCGTCTGGAGGGCAGCGTGCCCAGCGCCATGGACCCGCCCAGCGGATGCCGCTTCCACACCCGCTGTCCCCGGCGCGCCCTTCTGCCCGAGGGCGGCAAGATCTGCGAGAGGGAGATCCCACCGTGGCGGGAGACAAGCGACGGTCATCGTATTTTCTGTCACATCGATATCGAGACCCTGAACTCCTTTGAACCGGTGATCCTAGTCAGCGAGCCCGGGCAGAGATAGGTCTCGAAGACCAGCCTTGGCCAGCGTCCAACCGCCATACCCGAGAAGTAGATTTGTTGTCCATCCAAACAAGGGGAGAATGATCCATGTTGGTAAAAGATTCTATGACCCGGCACCCGATAATGGTAGCGCCGTCCGTTCGAGCCACCGAGGCCCAGCGGATCATGACCGAAAACAAGGTCCATCATCTCCCTGTGGTGGGAGATGGCAAGCGATTGATAGGGCTGGTGACCCGTAGCCGGCTGGCGCTCAAAGGCGATGCCATGGGTAGTCTCAACGTCTGGGAGATCAGCCGCTATATTTCCGATCTGTCAGTCAAGGAACTTATGCATCCCCGAAAGCAGGTGCAGGTAGTGGCCCCAGATTGCACCATTGAGTACGCCGCCCGCATGATGACTGACCACAGGATAGGCTGTCTGCCAGTGGTGGAAGACGCAGACGTCGTGGTGGGCATCATCACCGAGGTGGATGTGATGATGGCCTTCCAGGAGATGATGGGATTGCCGTTCGCCGGTGTGCGGGTGACCATGCGCATGCCGGACCAGCCCGGCGAGTTCAACAAACTGATGCTCATCGTTGCCGAACAGGGGTGGGGCGTCATGGGCGTCGGTTCCTTCCACACCCCCCGTCGCCAGAATTCCTACGACCTGGTGTTGAAGTTGCCCCACGTCACGTTGGAGGAGGTGCGAAACGCCCTCGCCCAGGTGGAAAACCAGGAAATCGTGGACATCCGCACGGTAGATTGACGCCATAGTCTGCAAAGAGAATAGCTGGCAATCAGTCCAAAGTCCGCCGCCCCGCCATCCTGGCGTGGACGGCGGACTTTTTGCCGATTGGTCACCGTGTATCAAGCCAGCCTCACAGACCCCGCTCCGCGCTGGCGGCCAATCCGAGGCAATGGGGGCATGAGTTCTCGCCCCACAGCGCATCGTTCTCAGGGGGTATAACGGACCACTTTCCTTTGGTGTCCCCCTCCCCTGTGGTACAATCCTCGTTGTGAATAAAACCGTCCGCACCCTGGTTTCCCTAACTGTCACCCTGGCCTTCTTTGCCATTGCCTTTGCGTCTGGCTATATGGTGCGGGGGCGGGTGGACTCTTCGACCCAGGTGGTGGCCCACGGGGCTCTGGGCGGCAAGGGGGCCCAGGCGGATTTGGGCGTCTATTGGCAGGCCTGGGAGCTGCTGGACCGGGATTTT
>CAZKEX010000122.1:0-11635 GCA_964551895.1 uncultured Caldilineaceae bacterium
CCAAATCAATACTGCCCAAAGAGAGTAGCACAGCACAGGGCCAATCTGATCCAGCGCCCGGCCCAACACAGCCATCTTGTCATCACCCGTCGCCTGCTTCTGCCATTGCCGAAACGTCTGATAGTCATTCATGGACAGCAGCACGGCCACCGGCTTACCCATGACCGTTCTCTTTCCAGGCGAAGGTGTCCTTCAGATCGTTCATCCACGACATGTCAACATGACCATCATATTGCAGACGGCCCACGACGATGCCGGGATGAATGCCAATGCGCTCGGCAAAGGCAATCACCGCCGCTTTCGATTTAAGCCCAGGCAGTTCACCCTGCACGGAAGATGGGATGAGCAGATTGGCGGCAAAGGCGTCGGCCTTTTGCTCCTCTGCGTCCTGTGCCGTACCATCCAGCCACCCCCACACCCAGCCATCATCCCAGGCGACAGAGCGTACACAGCCGCTTTGTCGCCTTTTTTGTGCAACTTGCACAACGAGTTTGTTTGTGATTTTGGACACATACGCGCTATCGGCCCGGCCCGATTCGGCCTATACTGGGTCCAAGCAAAGGCGCTGACCTGTGAAGTTACCCTTATCGGTTGAATCACCGACTCTACTGCAAAAAGCTGCTTTTCACCGCAAAGACGCAAAGGACGCAAAGATTTTAAGGAAAATTGAGAAGGAAACTCTTGTTTTTCTTTGCGTTCTCTGCGCCTTTGCGGTGAATTTCTAGTTTTCGCAGCGGAGTCATCACTTCGGCTGAATCACTTTGACCAAGGAGAACCAAATTATGGACCTTATTCTCGCTGGCGTCGGCTTTGTCACCCTGTTCACCATGTGGGTCGTGGCCCCCAAGTTTCTGGCCAGGCGCACGGACGCCTAGGGGACGCTGGCTTGTTCAGCCGACCTGAATGTGGTATGCCCAGCCCCATCCTCATTTGAGGCCAACTTTGTAGACATCGACTCTCCAGCCGATCAACCGATCTCGTCACCCTGCCCCCTTTTTGGGTTGCCGACATATCTGTTGATCGATTGGAGGGTCAGTTTTATGCTTATTTCGCATTTGTTTTAGAGAAACACTAGAGACTGTACTGCAAGAAGCGTTTAACCGCCGAGGAAACAGAGGTTTCGCAGAGAACGCCAAGAAAGACAAGGCTTTTTCTCTGCGTTCTCTGCGAAATCTCTGTGATCTCGGCGGTTAAATAGCTTTTCTCAGACGAGTCATTCGAGCAACAAGAGAAAGGAACAGAGGCCCATGTCTCTCAACTGTAAAACTGTGGCGGATGTTACCGCGGCCATCGAAAAATATGGTATCGAAATCATCGACCTGCGCTTTACCGATCTCTATGGCCAGTGGCACCACTTCTCCCTGCCCACGGAGGCCTATGACGAGAAGGATATCTTTGTGCAGGGGCTGGCCTTTGACGGCTCGTCGATCCGGGGCTTCAAGTCGATTGAAAACAGCGATATGATGCTGGTCTCCGACCCCACCACGGCCCTGATCGACCCCATCACCCAGCATCCGACCCTGACCCTGATCGGCAATATCTACGATCCCATGACCCGTGAAGCCTTTGACCGGGACCCCCGCAATGTGCTGCGCAACGCCCAGGCCTATATGGAATCCACGGGCATCGCCGACATGGCCTTTATGGGACCGGAGGCCGAGTTCTTCATGTTCGATCGGGTGAAGTACGAGACCGGGCGCAACTTCTCCCAATATGCGGTGGACAGCATCGAAGCCCCCTGGAACTCTGGCAATTGGGGCGGCGGCCACACCTCCAACCACAAGGGCGGCTACTTCCCCGTGGCCCCCATCGACACCCTGCAGGACGTGCGCTCGGAGATCGTGCGCACCATGATCCAGGCCGGGCTGCCCATCGAGAAGCATCACCACGAAGTGGCCACGGCCGGCCAGACCGAGATCAACCTGCGGGGCGGGCCGATGATGTCCATGGCCGACAGCGTCCAGATCTACAAATATGTGACCAAGAATGTGGCGGCCCGGTTTGGCAAGACGGCCACCTTCATGCCCAAGCCCATGTTCGAGGACAACGGCTCCGGCATGCACACCCACCAGAGCCTGTGGAAGGACGGTGTGCCCCTCTTCGCTGGGGACCAGTACGCGGGCCTGAGCCAGATAGCCCTGTGGTATGTGGGCGGCATTCTGAAGCACATCGACTCCCTGCTGGCCATCTGTGCCCCCACCACCAACTCCTATCGGCGCTTGGTGCCGGGCTACGAAGCGCCCGTGGTGGCCGCCTACTCTGCCCGCAACCGCTCCGCGGCCTGTCGCATCCCCGTGGGATCCGATTCGCCCAAGGCCAAGCGCATCGAGTTCCGCTGCCCGGACCCGTCCGCCAACCCCTATCTGGCCTTCGCCGCCATGTTGATGGCGGGTCTGGACGGCATCAAAAACCAGATCGACCCCGGTCTGCCCTCGGAGATGGACCTGTACGAGGGCGATACCCTGAGAAGCGTGAAGACAGTCAAGGGGTCCCTGAGCGAGGTGCTGGACGCCCTGGAAGCCGATCACGACTACCTGACCGCCGGGGGCGTCTTCAGCGAGGGGCTGATCAAGACCTACATCGCCACCCGCCGCATCGCCGATGTGGACGCTGTGCGCCTGCGCCCCCATCCCCACGAGTTTGTCATGTACTACAGCGTCTAACCGACGCCCCTTTTGATCACCTTCCCAGCAGCCAGGATGACCCGTCCCCCCGGTCGTTCTGGCTGCTGTGTTGTGGGAGGGGCGAGGGACGAATTGCGAGGGGCGAGGGATGGACGTTGCCCCCCCACTTGGGATACACCCCCCCACCTATGCTATGATACCCGCACCGCCCAATCTCTCAATCTCTCAATCACCCAATCAACAAATCAACAAATCAACAAATCAACCACCATGATCCAAGCCATCACCTTCGACTTCTGGGACACCATCGCCATCGACGATTCGGACGAACCCAAGCGGGCGGCCAAGGGGCTGCCCAGCAAGGGCGAGACCCGCATCCAGCTTTTTGCCCAGCGGGTCACCGAGTTGCACCCCCACATCGCCTATGACCAAGCCGCCGCGGCCTATCGCCACGGCAACAAGCTGTTCAGCGAAAGCTGGCACGGCGAACACCGCACGCCCGGGGTCTCCTTCCGCATCTACGAAGCCTATAAATATCTGGGCCTGGCCCCGGACACCGGCGGGTATGGCCGCTTCATGCGGGAGATCGACGTCCTGCTCCGGGAGATCGAGACCATGGAGCTGCGCATCGCCCCGGACTTTGCCCCGGGCATCGGGGACGTACTCCACGAACTCTCCCGGGAGTTCAAATTGGGCATCATCTCCGACACCATCCACACCACGGGCCGGGGACTGCGCTATCTGCTGGAGCGGCGAGGGCTGCTGCACTATTTCAGCCACTTTGTCTTTTCCGACGAGGTGGGCGCGTCCAAACCCGCCGCCCAGGTCTTTCGCAGCGCGGCCCTGGGTCTTGGCGTCGGCCCGGACCAGATCGTCCACATCGGTGACCGGGAGAGCAACGACATCGTCGGCCCCAAAGCCATCGGCATGAGGGCCATCCTCTTCACCGGCATCATCGACCGGGACAGCGCCCACACCCGGGCCGACGCCATCTGCCACACCTATCGGGACCTGCCCACCCTCGTGCGGCGTATGCCATGAGTGACATGCAAAAGCTGTTAAACCGCAGAGGGCGCAGAGGGTGCGCAGAGGACGCAGGGGAGCCGCTTCTTTCTCTCTGCCCATCTCTGCGCACCCTCTGCGCCCTCGGCGGTTTAACAGCAATTCACGCTGGGGTTGCGCCATGACCCTCGCCCCTATCTTCGCCCAACTAGCCGACGAATTTGCGGCCCACTTTCCCCCCGCCCTGGCCGGCCCCCGCACCGTGGGCCGGGAGGCCGAGTTCCCCGTGGTGGACGGGGACGGCGACGCCGCGGACATCCGCCACCTCTGGCCCCTACTCCTGGCCGGGGATGATGGCACCCCGGATCTCACCCCTGTTCCCGAACCCACCATGCCCGACCTGATCGTGGCGCTCAAGGGGCCGGACTACACCTACGCCATGGAGGTGGGCCTGGGCACGGTGGAGGTCAACACCCGGCCCTGCGCCGATCTCTTTGAGCTGCAAACCGTCCACGAGGCTGCAACGACCCGGCTGACCCATGCCGCCACCACCCTGGGCTGGCGGATATTGGGCTACGGCATCCAGCCCCAAACCCCCGCCCACCCGGATCTCATGGCCCCCAAGCCCCGCTACCAGACCCTGTGGCAGGCAATGGGCCACGATTGGCTGCCCTACACCGTCACCGCCAGCGACCAGCTCCACGTGGACATCTGCCGCCCGGAGCTGCTCACCATGCTCAACGTGGGCAACCTGATCGCCCCGGTCCTCGTTGCCCTGTGCGCCAATTCGCCCGTGGCCGGAGGCCGCCTCACCCCCTTCTGCTCGGCCCGGGAAGGGGTGATGGCCGAGATCCGCGCCCAAGAGCATCGTCACGGTCTGCCCGCCCATTCTTTTGAAGATTTGACCGATTTCGTGGCCACCCTCTCTCAAGAAGCCCACCTGATTCGCCGCACATCAAGCGGGGGCTACGCGATCCCTCAGGGGAAATTTGTGGATCACCTGGTCAAACAGGGCGCGGATTTCCCGGCCTTTCTCTTTCACGAACACTATATCTGGAACAGCGCCCGTCTGCGCACGGCCTATGCCACGGTGGAACTGCGCCCGGCCTGCCAGCAGCCTTGGGCCAGCCACATGCTCCCCGCCGCCCTCAGCCTGGGACTGATCGAGGCCGCCGACGCCGTCGCCGCCTATTTGGCCGCCGTCTTCGGCGACGACGCCTGGGCCACCATGCAGCGCTACATGGGCCGGGCCATCCGGGATGGCCTGGCCGCCCCCCAGCCCATCCCCGGCTTCCTGGCCGAGATGATCGACCTGGCCGCCGAAGGGCTGGACCAACGGGGCCGGGGCGAAGCCATCTTCCTGGCCCCGGCCCGCCAACGCCTGGCCCGGGGCGAAAACCCGGCCCAAATCGCCCGCCGCCTCTTTGCCAAACAGGGCATGGATGGATTGCTGAACAGCCTCAGCCTTGCGCGAGAGATTGGGAGATTGAGAGATTGAGAGATTGTCACTACGACGTCAATCTCCCAATCTCCCAATCTCCCAATCTCCCAATCCCTCAATCCCTTTTCCGCCACCAAACCGGATTGCCCTCCCCCGGTCCCGATGCTAAAATAGCCCTATATTCGTCCCGCCCACCATTCCACAGGAGTGAACTGTCATCATGAGCAGCCCCTATGCGCCCGAACGTCTGGAAGCCATCAACGAACAGATCCGCCGCAACGACATCCGCTTTATCCGCCTGCAATTTAGCGACATCATCGGCCACACCAAGCAGATCACCATCCCCGTGGACCATTGGGAGACTGCCACGGGCCACGGCATCTGGTTTGACGGCAGCTCGGTGGAGGGTTTCGCCCGCATCGCCGAGAGCGACATGTATCTGGTGCCCGACCTGGACACCTTCGACGTCATCCCCTGGGAGCTGGAACTCTCCACGGCCCGGGTGATCTGCGATGTCTACATGCCCAGCGGCGAGCCTTTCCCCGGCGACCCCCGCTATGTCCTCAAGCGCCAACTGGCCCGGGCCGAGAAGATGGGCTACACCTATCACGTGGGCCCGGAGTTGGAGTTCTTTCTCTTCAAACCCCACAGCAACGGCAGCCTCTTCCCCTTGCAGCCCTACGACCAGGCCGGCTATTTCGACGTCAGCACAGACCTCTCCACCAGCGTGCGCCGCCAGATGGTGGGGGCGTTGCAATCCCTGGGCATCGTGGTCGAGGCCTCCCATCACGAAGTGGCCGCCGGCCAGAGCGAGATCGACATCCAATATGGCCCGGCCCTGCGCACCGCGGACCAGTCCGTCACCATCCGCGTCACCCTCAAGGCCATCGCCCAGAAGAACGGGCTGCACTGCACCTTTATGCCCAAACCCATTGCAGGGGTCAACGGCTCCGGCATGCACATCCACCAGAGCCTGTGGAACATCAAGACCGGGGACACGGCCATGTACGACGGGGCCAACGAGTACAGCCTGAGCCAGGCCGCCCTGCAGTTTATCGCCGGGCAATTGGCCCACGCCAAGGCCATTTCGCCCATCATTGCCCCCCTGGTCAACAGCTATAAACGGCTGGTCCACGGCTACGAGGCCCCGGTCTACCTCTCCTGGGGCCGTACCAACCGCAGCGCGCTGATCCGCATTCCCCGCATCAACAGGGGCCGCTACAGATCTACCCGCTGCGAGCTGCGCTGCCCGGACCCCAGCGCCAACCCCTATCTGGCCTTCGCCGTCATGCTGGCCGCCGGGTTGGACGGCATCGAGAAGGGCCTGACCCCTCCCGCCCCGGCGGAGGAAGACCTCTACCACGTGGACAACAGCCGGGCCGGCCTAGAGACCCTCCCCGACAGCCTGGGCGCGGCCCTGGAAGCGCTCAAACAGGACGAGGTGATCCAGGACGCCCTGGGCCAACACCTCTTCGAACGTTACGTGGAAGCCAAAACCCAAGAATGGAACGCCTACAGCCTCTACGTCAGCCAGTGGGAGTTGGATCGGTATCTGTCGTTGTATTGATGGGGTTAGGGATTGGGGATTAGGGATTGGGTGGTAGGAGATTGAGAGATTGAGAGATTGGGAGACGATAATGCCCCAATCCCCAATCCCTAATCCCCAATCCCCAATCCCCAATCCCCAAGCCCCAATCCCCAATCCCTGATAACTATGCACCTCACCCGCCTCACCCTAACCCACTTCCGCAACTATCGGCGGCTGGAGCTTGACTTCAGTCGTCGCTTTGCGCTGCTCCAAGGGCACAATGCCCAGGGCAAGACAAATTTGTTGGAGGCCATCTATTTTCTGGCCACCAGCAAATCCAGCCACACCCGCACAGAGCGGGAGGTGGTGGGCTGGGGCGCGGCGGACGAACCCATCCCCTATTGCCAGATCACCGGCGTGGTGGAGAGCGAGGGCCGAGAGACCGAGCTGGATATCCTCTTTTCGCCCCGAGAGGACGGCGAGAATTTCCGCAAGCAGGTGCGCATCAACGGGGTGAACAAGCGCAGCATGGATCTGCTGGGCCACCTGCGGGCCGTCCTCTTCCTGCCCCAGGACATTGTGCTGGTGGCCGGGGGACCCAGCGAACGCCGCCACTATCTGGACATCGCCCTGTGCCAGATGGACCGGGTCTACTGCCAGCACCTTTCCCGCTATCAGAAGGTGTTGACCCAACGCAACAGCCTGCTCAAAAACCTGCGGGAGGCGGGGGCCCGGCCCGGGGGCGAGCGCACAGAGGCCCAACTGCCCTTTTGGGATGAAAAGCTCACAGTCCACGGCGGCGCGGTGATCGCCCGTCGCCAGCGCTTTATCCGCCAACTGGAGGCCATCGCCCAGCTCCGCCACGCCGACCTCACCGAGGGGGCCGAGCGGTTGAATCTGCGCTATCTGCCCAGCTTCAACCCCGGCCATGTGGACGACGCCATCTTCGCCCGGCTCACCGCGGAGCAACTGGACATGACCGACGAGGTGGCCCCAGAACCCCTTCTGTCCGAAGCCGTTGTGCGGGAGAACTATCTGGCCAAGCTGCTCAGTCGCCGGGGCCGGGAGTTGGCCGCTGGCATCACCCTCTACGGTCCCCATCGGGACGACCTGCGCTTTCTGGCCAACGGCCACGATCTGCGCACCTATGGCAGCCGGGGTCAACAGCGCACCGCGGCCCTGGCCCTCAAGCTGGCCGAGGTCCAGGCCATGCACGACGAGACCGGAGAGGCCCCTCTCCTGCTGCTGGACGACGTGATGAGCGAGCTGGACGCCCACCGCCGGGCCACCCTCCTCACCGCCCTGGCCGGGGTCAACCAGGCCATCCTCACCACCACGGACTGGGCCGACTTCAGCCCCGACTTCCGGGCCGAGGCCCAGTTGTTGACTGTGGGGGACGGGGAGATCCGGCCGGGGGATGATCAAACAGGCCAAGGATGACGCTGGGATGTCACATTTCGCCGCTGTTCCGTCTGCCTATGGACTGAAATCCCTCCATTTTTGTGCTATACTGGACCCACGCTATCACGCAGTTTGTTCCACCTGGAGGCGTTATGGTCACCACCGCACCGGCTGAGAAACTCATCACCGGGGATGAACTGTGGGAGATGGGCGACATCGGATCCAGCGAACTTATCGACGGCAGGATCGTGCTGATGAGTCCCACCGGCGGCACACATGGCAAACTTGAAAGCAGACTCGGCTACTTTTTGGGCCGATTTTTGGATGACGGCGGAGAGGGAACCGTTTTTACCGGCGAAGTGGGCATCTACATCCGCCGCAACCCGGATCGCATCCGGGCGGCGGACGTGGCCTTTATCTCGAAAGATCGCTTGCCCGTGGTGCCCAGCCGCTATCTGGATGTGGCCCCGGAATTGATTGTTGAGATCCTCTCCCCCGGCGACCGGTGGCAGGATGTGCGCCAAAAGCTGGAAGACTATTTCTCCATCGGCGTGGACCAGGTTTGGATTGTGGAGCCGGAAAACCGCACGGTGCTGGCCTACACCTCACCCACCACCCTGGAGAAGTTTGGCCCCGGCGACACGGTGCCTGGCTTCGGTCCCCTGAACGGGTTTACGCTTTCCGTGGCTGCCCTCTTCGCCAACTAAGCTTCACCTCTCCCCAGTCGATTTCTGTCCAAAAACGGCCAAAATTAGGTGTTGGCTTCAAGATGGGGTATGATCACAGAGATTGTGCTAGTTTTTCGCGCTTATTCTTGGTGTCGTGTGCCCAAGAGATGACTGTCGGGCTGTGAATGCGTGACGTTTTGACCGCATGAAGCCCACTGTCTTTCCAGAGGAGCTTACGTTGAACGTTGACTTTTTGAAAAATATCCCACTTTTTGCCACCCTTTCCGATGAGGAACTGGCCCTGATTGCACAACGGCTGCAAGCCGAGCAACGGGTCAAAAGCGAACGCCTTTTCCGGGTGGGCGAGACCAGCGATACCATGTATCTGTTGGGGCGGGGGTTTGTCAATCTGACCACGGAGAGCGGGCTGACCCTGGCCACCTTGGGCGCTGGCAGCACCCTGGGCGAAGCAGATCTCTTCCGCAATGCCCGGCGCACCCTCAACGCCGTGGCCGCCGCGGACCTGGAGGTGTGGAGTCTCTCCAACACCGACCTGCGCCAAATGCTCTCGGCCCACCCCCTGATCGGGGCCAAGTTGAGCAGCAACTTTGGCGAACAATTGGTACAGATGGAAGGCTATCTGGTAGATCGCCTGGCCGATGTCCCCGCCCTGGGGGATCTGCCCCGGGCCGCCCTGGTGGAGTTGGCCCAGCGCATGCACCCGGAACATTTGCAGGCCGGGGAGATCCTCTTCCGGGCCAACAGCACCCCGGACGGTCTCTTTTTGGTGGAGTTCGGTGAGTTCAGCCTGCGGCCTGTGGGCGGTGTGGCCGACGCAACCGTCGTTCGCCCCGGCCAGTTGATGGGGGTGCAATCCCTGCTCACCAACCGCCCCTATCGCTACGATGCCGCGGCCAACCAGGCCAGCCTGGTCTGGTTGCTCTCCCCCAGCGATTTCCAGGCTGTCAACCGCACCCATCCGGCCCTGCGCCGCAGCCTGGGCCGCACCATCAACGCCCGGCTGGATCAAAACGAGCAGCTCAATGCCGTGGTGCGCCTGGCCCAACTGCCCCTCTTCGCCAAGATGGATCCCCAGGGGTTGCAGGCCATCGCCCAGAGTTTGGTCCCCCAATACCTGAGCGCTGGGGAGCCGATCTATGGGTTGGATGAGCCGGGCGATGCCCTCTATTTGGTGGACCAGGGCGAAGTGGAGCTGACTGTCAAGAACAGCGCCGGTGTGGTGAAGGAGCTGGCCCGTGTCACCGATGGCGGCTTCTTTGGCGAGATGAGCCTGTTGACCGGCAAGAAGCGCACAGAGGCGGCCACGGTCACCCGGAGCACCAATGTCTGGCTTCTCTACAAGACCGAGTTGGACGCCCTGGTCGGCCAATACCCCTCCATCGGCACTTCTTTGAGCCAAGGGTTGGCCAGCCGTTTGGCCGCCGCCGAAGTCCAGGTGGACGAAAACCGCTTCCGCCGCTTTGCCCTCTTTGCCAACGGCAGCCAGGCCGAACTGAGGGATGTGGCGCAACATCTGCGCCCCACCCGCTATCGGGCCGGCGAGGCAGTCTATCGGGCTGGCACCCGTGGCGACACCATGTATTTTGTCGAGCGGGGATCCGTGCGCTTGCAGCCCTATAGCGGCAGCAGTTGGGTGGTGGGCGCAGGGGATTTCTTTGGCGAGCGGGCTGTGCTGACCGACAAGCCCCGCAGCGTCTCCGCCTTTGCAGAGACCGAACTGGATCTGCTGACCCTGCGCAAGGACGATCTGGAAGCCATGATGATGCAGCACCCGGCCTTGGGCCTGGGCCTGAGCCGGGCCTTGAGCCAGCGCATCATTGCCGCGGAACCGGCCCCCTCTGCCCCATCAGGGCCGATAATGGCCCCGATTCCTGGCCCTGTCCCCGCCACAGAAAGGCGAGAAGCTGCCCCAAGCCGAGCAGCCATGCCCAGCGAAGGGGGACCGGCCTATGTTTCCCCGGCAACCGCCCGTCGTCGCCGCACCGCGGCGGAGGATCGGAGCGAGCCCAGAGAACGTCGCACGGGTCAACCCCTTGCCGTGGTGCAATGGTTTAGCAATCTGAGTACCGGCGGCAAGGTGCGAACCGCCCTGCTGCTCCTGCTGTTGATCTGGCTGGTGCTGATCGCGGCGCCTATGGCTGTGCTCAGTTTGATGAGCGGCCCCAGCGTGGCCAGCGGCGAGGTCGTGCCGGTCACCGCCAACGCCCTGGCCGCCGTCACCGCCCGAGAGGGCGTGGCCGTGGCCATGGCCTCGGACCAGAGCTTGGCCTTCCAAGATCAACTGGTTTTGGCCGACCAAGAAGTGGCCCCCACCCCCACCTATACCCCGGCCCCCACGGGCACCTTCGTTCCCACGGCCACCCCCACGGCCACCCCCATTCCCACGGAGACGCCGATCCCCACGGCCACCTTCACCCCACAGCCGGTCTTTGTGGCCCCTGTGGCCGCGGTGCAAGCGCAAGTGGTAGCGGCCTCGGTGGAGGAAGCCCCGGCTGCCCCCTCCCTGCCCCCCCGCATTTGGGATGGCCGGCTGGACGGTTTGGGCGTCAGCCTGCGGGAAGCCGGCGTGGGATCCGGTCAACAGTTCTGGCGGTTGATCGAAGTGCAGTGGCAGAACGAGGAAGAGGGGGGCGGCAAGCACAACATCTATGTGGAGACCTTGGACGAGAGCGGCAATCGGCTGGTGGGCATCCCGGTGACGGTTTCCTGGGGCGACGGATCGGCCACCCAGCAGACGGAGAACAAGCCTGCCCCGGACTTCGCCTTCAGCTACCCCATGTACGCGGCGGGTCAATCCTACAACATCCAAGCCGAGGGGTTGCCCAGCGATGTGTTGCAAGGGGCCGGGCTGGGGGATCAGGCCCGGCGGGATTGGTCCATCCACGTCAACTACATCCTGATCTTCCAACGCACCACCATGCCGTAATCGAGATCAGCTCTAACTTTCCGC
>CAZKEX010000123.1:0-11551 GCA_964551895.1 uncultured Caldilineaceae bacterium
TTCCCACGCGGAGCGTGGGAACGAGACTGCCTCCTCACTTCGCTCGCTCCCACGCGGAGCGTGGGAACGAGGTGGGAACGAGACTGAATTTTTAGCCAAGAAATAGAGCCTATGACAACCATTCAAACCCCGATCATGCAGTTGCGCCATGTGACGAAGGCCTACGAAACAGGGGACGGTCTTTTCACCGCGCTCAAGGATGTCTCGTTCGAGATCCGTTCGGGCGAGTTTTTGGGCATCACCGGCAAGTCGGGGGCGGGGAAGACGACGCTGTTGAACATGATCTCCGGGGTCAGCGGGTTGACGGCTGGGGAGGTACTCTTTACGGGCCGGGGCAATGGGGCTGACGGGGCCGCCGGGGTCGTCTTGCCCATCCACGCCATGAACGAGGATGCCCTGGCCATCTGGCGGGGCCAAAATGTGGGGATCGTCTATCAGTCCTTCGAGCTGATGCCCACCCTCAGCCTGGTGGAGAATGTCATGCTGCCGCCGGATTTTCTGGGCGCCTACAACCCGGTGATCAGCAAAGAGCGGGCGTTGGAGCTGTTGGAACTGGTGGAGATCGCCGAACACGCCTACAAGATCCCGGCCCACATCTCCGGCGGGCAGAAGCAGCGGGTGGCCATCGCCCGGGCCATGATCAACGACCCGGACCTGATCATCGCCGACGAACCCACGGGCAATTTGGACACGGTGACCGCGGAGACCATCTTCCAGATCTTCCAAAAGTTGGTCGACCGGGGCAAGACCATTGTGATGGTGACCCACGATGTGGGCTTTGCACCCCGCTTCTCCCGGCGGCTGCATATTGTGGATGGGGTGGTGGGGGAACCCGACGAAAGCGCGGGCCGCGGGGTCGATCTGAGCGCGGCCCAGGCCCACCTCTCCGGCGGCAGCGCCCAGCTTTTGATGCGGGATGGTCAGCCCTGCGGCGAGGTGGATGGGGTGGCGGACGGCGAGCCGGCCAAAGACCGCCCGGTCTTTCCGGCCATTGCTCTACATAATGTACACAAGGTATACGAAAACGCCGCCGGGAAATTTGTGGCCCTCAAATCCATCGATCTGGAACTCGACTACGGCCAGTTCATCTCCATTGTGGGCAAGTCCGGGTGCGGAAAGTCCACCCTGCTCAACATGATCACCGGGATCGACCATCCCACCTCCGGCGAGGTGATCATTGGCAACGAGCGCATCTATGGCATGAACAACAGCCAGCTTGCCCTGTGGCGGGGCAAGAACATGGGCGTGGTCTTCCAGTTTTTCCAGCTTTTGCCCACCCTCACCCTGCTGGAAAACACCATGCTGCCCATGGACTATTGCAAGCTCTACCCCTTCAACGAGCGGCCCCAGCGGGCAATGGACCTGCTCAAGATGGTGGGGTTGGAGGCCCAGGCCCATCATCTGCCCGCGGCCGTCTCCAGCGGACAGCAGCAGAGCGCGGCCATCGCCCGGGCCCTGGCCACGGACCCCTCCATCATCCTGGCCGACGAGCCCACGGGCAACCTGGACTCCAAATCTGCCGAGAACATCCTCACCATCTTCGAGAACCTGGCGGCCCAGGGCAAGACCGTGCTGATCGTCACCCACGACCCGTCCATCACCCAGCGCACGGACCAGACCATCATCCTGTCCGACGGGGAGATCATCGACCAGACCGTGGCCCGGGCTTTGCCCTACCTCTCCCATCCCCAGATGTTGGCGGCCACCCATCAGGCTGTCAAACGGCGATACGATCCCCAGGCCCCTATTCTGCGCCAGGGCGAGACGGTCGAACATCTTTTCATGATCGTCTCCGGCGCGGTGGAGATCATCGTCAGCCACCAAGGCCCCAGCCACGAGGGCGTGAACGAAATGAGCTTGGCCTGTCTGGGGCCGGGCCAGTTTTTTGGCGAGTTGGAGCTGCCCCAGGGCGCTGCCTCCTTGGCCAGTGTGCGGGCCGCGGCCCGGGGCGCGGAGGTGGCCCTGCTGCCCCGGGCCGTCTTCAACGATCTGGTCGAAAGCTCCCACCTCACCCGCCAGACCGTCCAAGATGTGGCGGCGGCCCGGTTGGCCGAACACCACAGCCGAAAGGCCGGCCGATGAGCGCTCCGACCAAGACGAACCGACTCAAACCCCGATGGAGCAAGGTCTTCGCCGACCTGTGGGGGGACAAGACCCGCACGGCGCTGGTGGCCTCGTCCATCGCCGTGGGTGTCTTTGCCATCGGCATGATCATCACGGCCTTTGCCATTTTGAGCGAGGACATTGACGCCAGCTTTGCCGGGTCAAACCCGGCCAATATCCAGGTTGCCACAGATCCCTTTTACCCGGATCTGATCCGGGTGATCGAAAAGGTGCCTGGCGTGGCCGAGGTGGAAGGCCGCCAGATCACCCAGGTTCGGGCCAGACGGGGGGACGAGGGGTGGCAGGATGTCCTGTTGGTGGGCATCGAGGACTTTGGCAGCAGCCAGATTCGGCAGCTTGGCACGATTGATGGGGTTCAATCCCTGGGCAAGAATGAGGTGATGTTCAGCCAGGATATGTTGAACAGCACGGGTTTTCAGCCTGGGGATAGGGTGGAAATCCGTTTGGCGGACGATTCGATCCACGCCTTCACCGTCACCGGGGTGGTCAGCGATCAATCCACCGCCGAACCCAGCGCCAACTCCTCGGCCAATGCCTTTGTCTCCCTGGACATGGCCAGGGCCATGGGCGCGGGCACCCATTTCAACCATCTGTTGATCACCGTCGACCCGGCTGGCCGCAACGATGGGGCCTTTATTGCTGAGGTCGCCACCCGGGTGGAGGAGAAGCTGGAGAGCCACAACCGGGGCCACTATGGGACAGAGGAGGTCCTGTCCAACAAACACCCCATGGCGGACACCACCTTGGCTGTGCTGGGCGTGTTGGGTGCGCTGGGCGTGCTGATCACCGTCCTCAGCGCCTCGCTGATCGTCAACATGCTCAACGCCATGCTGACCCAACAACTGCGCCAGATCGGGGTGATGAAGCTGATCGGCGCCCGCAGCTACCAGATCCTGGCCATGTATTTGGGCATGATTGTGGCCTACAGCGTGATCGCCCTGATCGTGGCCGTGCCGGCCGGCACCCTGGCCGGCTATGGGCTGGCCCTCTTTGTCAGCAGCCTGTTGGGGGCGGTTGTCCAGGGCTTCCGCATCGTGCCCATATCGATTGTGGCCCAGGCGCTGGTGGCCTTTTTGGTCCCTCTGGCCGCTGGCTTCTTCCCGGTGAACAGCGGGGCCAAAACCAACGTGCGTCGGGCCATCAGCAACTATCGGCCTGGAAACCAATCTGGCCGCCAGGGCCTCCTCACCCGGGCTGGCCCGTGGATGAGCCGGATTCCCCGCCCGATCTTGCTCTCCTTCCGCAACACCTTTCGCAAAAAGGGCCGTCTGGTCCTGACCATCTTCACCCTGACCATTGCCGGGGCGGTCTTTATCGGCGTCTTCAACGTGCGGGCCTCCATGAATCACCTGATGGATTCGTTGACCGAGCACTTTATGGGCGATGTGACCGTCAGTTTCAGCCAGCCCTACAACGTGAGAAAGGTGGAGGGGATCTTGGCGTCTGTGCCCGGTGTGGCCGGAGCGGAGGGGTGGGGGGGGACCTTGGCCAAGATCGTGGACGCCAACGACGATCTGATCGCGGATCTGGCCATTGTGGCCCCGCCGGACGACACAGCGCTGCTCGACCCGGAACTGGTGGCCGGGCGGACGCTGCTGCCCGGTGAAGACAAGGCGATGGTGGTCTCAGACACCATCTACACCTATTTCCCAGATATGCAGCCGGGGGATACGGTGTGGGTCGAGCTGCCGGGCAACGAGCGCGAGGCCTGGACCGTGGTTGGCGTCTTCCGCTTTATTGCCATGATGGGCGACACCCTGGCCTATGCCAATTTTGACTATGTGACCGACAAGATCGAACTGCCCCAGCAGGCGGTCTCCTTCCGCATCATCGCCCAGGATGCCGACCCCACGGTGTTGGCCGGGTTGATCGACCAGATCGATGGCAAACTGGTTGAGCGGGGCTATGTGGTGCAGAGCATCCGCTCCGGGGAGGCGATGCGCGAAAGCTCCACCCAGTCGGTCAACGCCCTGGTGATCTTCCTGTTGATCATGGCCATCCTGACCGCGTTTGTGGGCAGCATCGGCCTGATGGGGACCATGAGCATCAGCGTGTTGGAGCGAACGAGGGAGATCGGGGTCATGCGCACCATCGGCGCGGTGGACAGGGTGGTGATGCAGTCCGTGATCATCGAGGGGCTGGTGATCGGCCTGATCACCTGGGTGATCGCCATTGGGATCTCCTATCCCATCAGCGTGCTGTTGCTCAACATTATCGGCCAGGCCATGCAAGGCTCCACCTTCGCCCTGATCTTCACCCCCCTGGGCGTCTTCCTGTGGCTGGGGGTCGTGGTCGTCCTCTCCATCGTCGCCAGCGTCATGCCCGCCCGCAACGCGGCGAAGTTGACGATCAATGAGGTGCTGGCGTACGAGTAGAAAGGGTAAAGACGGGTGGCGCGAAAAAGCCCTGGGTTCACCCAGGGCTTTTTCGCGCCATCCATCTTTACAACAACTCAATCCTCCGGGACATATGCGGCCCAAATTTCCGGGTACTGTTCTCGAAAGGTCACCCACGTATCCCGCTCAACTTCCGGGTCGTTCAAGCGCACCACATTGAGCGAGATCTGAAGGTTTTTCAGCGCCGTGTCGAACTGGCTTTTGGAATAGCCATATTCGTGCAGCACTTCGTCTCGCAGCGCGCCGGTTTCCCACGGCTCATTGCGAATCCGCTCGAAAATGTGCTGGGCCAAGGGGTTCAGGTCATGGATCGGTCTGTGGGCCGCGGGGAAATGGACTTCCCGCAGGTAGTCCATTTCCATCAACACGGCAAAGCCGCCTTTGATCTTGCCATAGAAGATGTCGTCGGGGTAGGTGGCGGGCAGACGATTTTTCCAATCCCACACGGCCGAGATCTTTTGGCCCCACCCTTTTTCGCCCGCCCGCTTTTCCGGCAGATCCACGTGGGCCCAAAGCGAGGGCAGGTCACTCTTTGAACTTTCGAAAATGGTGCAGACTTTCAATTCTTTGATCAAAAAACGGGCCTCTTCAAATGTTGTGATCATGGTTTCACCGCTTCGGGAATGTGTTTCTAAATGGCCTGAATGCTGAAGTGCAATTGGGCCAGGTTGATGCCGGAGATCGTCACCGGCACGACTTGATCCAGCTCGTAGCTGCCGCCATAGATCGGCCCCTCCAGATCCAGATCCGGGACCACGGCGAAACAGCGGTGGCCGTTGTTCTCCACGATCACCGCGTCCCCCCGCCAGTCCGGGTTTTGGCGCAGATAGACCAGGGTCCAATGGCGGTTGGCCATGCGCTCGGTCTGGCGGATGAGGTTCATGCCCAGGGCCGCCTCGGCCACCCGCTGCATGAGGGTCTGGCTGTCCAGCACGGGCTGGCCGGCCAAAAAGGCCCGGATCTGCTGATGGGCCAAGAGGTCCGTGCAGCGGCGCAGGGGGCTGGTGACCTGGGTATATTGGGCCATGCCCAGCCCGGCGTGGAGGTCCGGCTCGCCCTTGGGCTGGCTGGGACGCATCAACCGGCGCAGGCCAAAGTTGCCCGAAAGGGTCTCCGGGGCCTGCATGGGCAGATCCGCCCCCCGCTCCTGGGTGCTGAAGGGGACGGGGATCTGGTTTTCCAGGGCGAAGCGGGCCGCCCCCTCCCCGGCCAGGAGCATGGCATCCCGCACCAGATTGCGGCTGCGCAGGTTGGCAAAGGGGCGCACGCTGACCTGGCCATCCACCACCCGCACCCGCACTTCGGGCAGGTTGAGATCCAGCGCGCCCAGCTCCTGGCGGCGGGCGGTGAAGGCGTGGGCCAGGGCGTCGATTTCGGCCAGGGGGGAGCTGTCCAACTGGGTGTCGGCTTTCGCATAGCTGATCCGGGTCACCCGCACCCAGCTTGGCACGATTTCCACATCTTTGATCTCGCCGGCCGCCGTCACATCCAGGCCAAAGGAGAGGGCCGGGGAGATCTCGTCGATGCCCAGGGCCAGGCGAGGGGTGGCCGCCGGGGGCAGCATGGGGATGGTCCCCTCGGGCAGATAGAGGTTGGCTCCCCTAGCCCTAGCCTCCCGGTCCAATTCCGAGCCGGGGTGGATCAGGGCGGCGGCGTCGGCCACATGCACCCACAGCCGTCCCCCCGTCGGTCTTGCTTCCCAACTGATGGCGTCGTCCGGGTCCGTGGCCCCTTCGTCGTCGATGGCCAAGGCCACCAAGTGGGTCAGATCCCGGCGCTCTTCATCGATCATGTCGGGCAAAGGCAGATCCGGCGCGTCCAGAACCGCGCCCAGCCGCCGGGGATAGGGGTTGACCTGCTCGTCCCAATAGCCCACGTCGAGGAGCAGGGCATGGGCGGATTCGGGGGAAATGTCCCGATTGAGGGCGCGCAGGGTGCGGCTTTGGGACTGTTGGCCCAGGGCCACGGCCACCACATCGGCCATGTAGCGATCTTCGCTCTCGGTCGGGCGCTGGCCAGCCTGCACCCGGTCCAGAAAGGCCTGCCAAGCCGCGGACTCCGCGGCCTTGGCCGCCCGCCCGGCCTCGATCTCGGCCACCTTCTGCGCGGTGTGGACCTGCACCGCGCCCACCTCGCCGCTGAAATAGAGACCGTCGTCCACCATCTGCCACAGCGCCCACGCCCCCGCCGGGGTGAACTCGCCGTAGGCCAGGTCCGCCAAGCTGGCAAGCGTGACCGTCTCCCCTGCCAGCAGCTCCCAGGCGGCCATGACTTCGCCTTGGGGCGGGGGCAACACGCCCAAGTTGGCCACCGGGCCGGGGTGGAGCAGGGTCACATCCTTGGGGCGCACGGAAAGGCTCTCGCCCTCGGCGGTCTTGATCTCGATCTTCTTGTCGCCGGTCTGCACCAGGCGGGCGGCCCGCTGCTTGTAGAGGAGCAGGCTGTCCTTGGGAAGGGTGGGCATGGTTGGCTGTTGTGGTCCTCTCATGGGGTTGGAAACAGTGGGTGGGCGCTCTGCAAAAAAAAGGCTTTTTCAACCTCCTCGACCCTGGCGGCTGACAATTTCGTTGATCCAGATCGGGGCAAAGGGCGAGGTGCAGCCCTTGGAAACGGGATAGTCCCGATAGATGCCCAGCGCCTCCCCGATGGCGAGGGCTCGGGGGCGGTGGTCGGGGAAGTGGATGCCGATTTCCGCCAGGGCGAAGTTCATGGTCCACTGCACCTCCGGCGGGGCGTCGCCCATCTCGGCCTCGATGCGATCCAGCGCCCCGGCCAGGTCAAGCCCGTCGGGGCGCTTGGCGATCCGCTCGGCGGTCAGGTTCCACCCGGCCCGGGCGGCCCACGGGTCGTCAGCCGCCATCCAGCCCTGGCGCAGGGTCTCCTTTGCGGGATGCTTCTTGACGATGTAGGCGTTGAGCCAGTCGGCCACCTGCACAAAGCCGACGGAGCGCACCATCCCATCCACCTCGTCGGCGGTCAGCGCCTTTGGCTTGATCAGGAGGATGGCCAAGAGCCGGGCCTCGATGATCTGGGTATCCCAGAGGGCCAGAGCCAACTCGTGGTTGGCCTTGATCGTCTTCGCCACCTTTCTGATCTCACCCAGGCGGACGCCGAACTGGTTGTCACCGGCCCCATTCTTGCTGTTTTGCGCCCGCATCCGCTCGTTGCCCAGGGCTTCGAGCTGTGCGAGTATTTCTTCGAGATTGGTTGTCATGCTGATTTGATTCTTTTCTCCAAACGCATAGTACCCGAACGTTGACTGATTATACGCTCTCTTTGACCTATCGGCAACGAGACTCAAGACCATACCACAGCGCGCCGAAACTCTGCTGGCACAGGTCGTCTCCCACCAAAACCGAACGCCTGCATCCCAGGATGCAGGCGTTCCGCTTGGAGAAAAGCTTTTTTGCATGAATGGTATGGATCACATCGACTGGATCACATGCTCATATTCGTCGTGTGGACCGATCCAGAACCAGTAGATGGTATCGCCATCTATCAATCCCAAAGCCCGGTATGCGCCTGTGATTCGTACCGAGTAGACTGGGCGACGGTTGCCCACACGTTTGAACTGCAATCCCGGCGATTCAGGATGCACCTGCCATATTCGATATGCTTTGACCGCCCGTTGACGTATGTGGCTCGGTAGCCGGTAGTAGAGCGTCCAGAACTGGGGGAGCGTTTGCGAGTTCATTTTGGCGCAAGCTCACCATTTTTGGCAAAGACCATTGGCCTGGCCTTGCCGGCCCGAATGTCTGCCAGCGCTTCATCCGCTAATTTGTCCAAGGCACGTTGGCCATTTTCGGAAGCCAGGAGGTCATCCCACCGTGCATCGGAGGCAGAATAAATATCTTCCACGTCTGCATCTTCCACGTCTGCATCTTCCACGTCTGCATCTTCCACAAAAAAATCGAGATCTGTCGTCTGGGCTGTCTCGGCGGCCAGGAAACGGGCAAAGGCAAAAAGCTGTGCCTTTCGTTCCGGGGGCAAGCTATGCACAATGGAAATCAGGTTGTGTTCACCAATGGTTGTTGGTATTGGGATTTGTTCTGCCATAATTTTCTCCTCATTCTAACCAAACATACTGATCGACCCATAGGATACTTATTATAGACTTTCGCCAGGGAGCAGTCAATAAGGCCAGAATTACTAAATTGCCTCCCCAGCCCGGACCACTGCGGTCACGGGAAAGCCGATACCTTTTCGGAGAATGCCACTCACCAACGCGCACGATGCTCTTCGGCAAAGCCGATCAGGTCCCGCACTTCTATCTCCTGCCCATGGTCCAGGCGGACATGGCCGGTGTAGCGGCCAAACATCTGGTGTACTTGGCTGTCGATCACCACCAAGGCCGTGCGGGCGATGCGCTCGTGGAAGGGGGTAAAGGTCAAATCCAGGCGGCCCTCATTGTCTGTGAAATGCCAGGGACGCATATAGTCGCCGGATCGGTAGTCAAAGCGGACCTGATCCAGCTTGTGGACGCGGCCGTCCAAGATGATGCAGTTCTCGGTGGCCCGGCTCAGGTCGCCAAAGCCCTGGCCAAAGTTCAGCCCCAGGGCGCGGCCATCGGGCAGATAGCCCGACGCGCTGGCCCAGTTCCAAAAGCTGCGATAATCCCAGACACCACGCCCCCAATCCAGGGCACCCAGACTTTCCTGGGGATGCAACTCCTCGTGCATGTCGCCGTATTGGATGGTTCCTTGGGCCGGCAGACAGTTGATCTTACGATTGTAGTAGAAGCGCTTCGCCCCGATGGGAATGGTGATGGTCATGGATTCGTGGTCCGGCGGACAGGCCAGGCTGATCTCGGCCTTGATGCCGCGGCCTTCGTGGTAGCCCGGCCAATCCACAAAAATGTGCCGCTGGCCGGCCTCTGCCCGAAAGCACAGGGTTGCCTGGGGATGGACAATGCTCGTCTCGCCCCTCGTGCTGTCGGCCGGCAAGTGGATGCCCCGGCCCAGGGGGACCACCAGCCCCTCCTCGTGCAATTCGTTGCTGGCAAAGTCCAGGGTGTAGACGAAGACATTGCCCGCATAGCCCAGGTCGGCGACGGTGGCCGAGAAGAAGCGCTGGGGGGTAAAGAGCGCGTAGTAATCCCAGCGCTTGATGCGGAAACGTTGCAGGGCGTGCAACGCGTAGAAACGGGCATTCTCCAGGTTGCACGTCAGCAGGGGCTGGCGCGACCAGCCAATTTGGGCCAGACGACCTTGGTCATTCAGCAAAGGACCGGGTTGGGTGAGTTCAAGTTGCATGGCTCTCGCCTCTCGTGGGGTGATGGTGATTGATATTGTGGGAAACACCTTCGGGTTCGACCCTCCCATTATAGATCTTCATCACCGAAAAACCCTCACCACCCCCACCGTAAAAAGGCGCAACGCCTGCATCCGGGGATGCAGGCGTTGCGCTTTTCTGTGGCGGATGTTCGGCGGGTTGTCATACGCCAGTAAAATACTCATGCAAAAACGCTTCAGGGTTCAGCACAGTGAACGCCGTAGTTTGAAGCTCAACCAGGAAATGACGATTGTCCGAAATCAGATAGCTTGCGGCCTGCCATTCAGCAAACGCACCGATGAAGGCATCCCCTTTTTCTCTCAACCCAAGGGCCACATACTTGGCAACCAAGTGGGCGGGAACTGGCTCATCAATGATTGTCATGCCTGGCACTTTGCCCAACAATCCATAAAGCGCACTGACTTCTGACTCGCTCAGATTCCGTGCCACTTCATTCAGCACAAGACGAGGCAGCACCACCTCAAAGTGGGGCAACAGTAACAACAACCTTTCCGAAGCGGCGTCTGTGCCAGCGATGCCAAAAATAAACTGGTTGCTATCGATACAGATGCGCATACTCGGCCTCAAAGAGCTGACGTCGCTGCTCGCGCAACGTCTCAATTACCTCCTCTTTGGTTGCGCCCAGTTGCAAGCCACCCCCCATCCGTACTTGCTTCTGCAATCCACGAAATTCCTGTTGCCACACCTGACGCTGTGTCTCCGCCAAGTAGCGTTGCACCGCCTGCGCGATGAGATCGGCAAGCTGGGGAAAGGCTAGTTCCTCTTGGGCACTGAGCAGTTCGTGATATAGATTTTCCGGGACTTCCCACGTCACCGCCGTAGATGACATAAGTCATGCTCCTTTCTAACGCCAATGCCTTCGCAATCTCTTGGTCTGAGTGTATCACTTCTCTCCATGCCTGACAACTGACCTCGGCTGCACCCTTCTGAGTGTGGCATGATCCACCATCCCCATCACAGAAAAACGGAACGCTCCGCATCCCCAGGATGCAGGCGTTCCGCTTTTGACTTGATAGACAATGCGTGAATCGGCGTACCGAGCCTATCAATCCGCAGCGACTGGCTCCATCACCGAGACGACTGCGCCAGCCGGGAGCTCTGCCAGCACGTCCAGATGCCACCACCACCGCTCTGGTGAAATATGTTTCTCCTGACGCCGTTGCGCCAGATCGACAAAGCGAGACAATTCGGCATGGAAAGCGGCTGCCTGCTTCAAAAGTCGCCTATCACAAGTGGCGAGGATCTCCTGCTCGGTAGCGGTGAGTAACGGCTCCTGCCCGACCAATTGGTCGCGGATGTTCAGCATTTCCAACATCTCAGCACCGCTGACGCCAGGAAACTCCACATCGATCTGGTAATGTTCTAATAGACGATTCATGTCTCTAATATAGTTGCCCCCCTTTCGGAGGAGAGGAGTTCATCCCCCCGTGCATCGGACGCGACCTCAACACCCTGGGTCCACAACTCGTATTCGCTCAGATCCATCTCGTCGTCCCAGGAGACGCCATACCCTCCAGTATCGACTTTGACGGTGTTGAAGAAAGCCTCATGGCGCAACAATTGAAACCGGTCCAGGCGCAGAATTTTCTCGCAGTCATAGCGTTTTTGGACGCCATTCGTGAATGTCACCAACAGACTACGTCCGCCGAGCGGGTTGACTGATGCTATTTTTGGAATTGTCATATCCTACTCCAATCCAGGTAAGCGGCTAAATTCATTGCTATTCCACATCCGTAACA
>CAZKEX010000124.1:0-9065 GCA_964551895.1 uncultured Caldilineaceae bacterium
CGTCGCCCCCCAACACCTCCCCCCTGCCCTTCGCCAGCGCCGAGCAAACCGCCGTCCAAGCCGACTGCAACCGAGACTTCGCCACCTTCACCGTGGCAGAAGCCGGTCTCCTCTCCTTCGGCCCCATGGGCATGACGAGGGCCATGTGTGCCCCCGGCTCCCTCTTCGACGTCTACACCCAGGGCCTGGACCAGGTCACCGGCTACAGCTTTGAGGAAGGCAAGCTGGTCTTGGCCTTTGGGGAACAGGGCGACGGCGCGCTGGTCTTTATCGCTCAGTAGGTCAAGGCGTTTCATAAACTCAAAAAGCGGCGTGTGGGGAATCTTGATGGATTCCTCACACGCCGCTTTTTTATTGGCGCGAATAGGCCCTGGGGTAACATCGTTAGACCCCTGCATCGTTGGGCCCTTGCTGTGTCGGGATCAATCCCTGCGCACAGGGGGGATTTCCTCCCACTCCGCCGCCAATGTGCCGATACCAGAGACTGCGTCAGCCGCGCTCAGAACGGCCCCGCTCACATCCCAGGCCGCCGCGGATACATTGTCGAAGTCGGCGATGGCCGTGTCGAACTGAGAGGCCCAGTTGATCACCCCGAAGTGGGCGCCGGGCAGGGGCGAGCCATCCGTGAACGCCCCCAACATCTCCCCGTTGACAAAGATGCGCAACAGATTTCCATCCACCTCTGCCGAGAGCTGGTTGAGGCCAGTGGTTGTGTTGATCTTGTCGCTGGTCAGCCAGCCGCTTTGGGTGGCTGCATCCCAGGTAATGCTTGCCCAGCCCACACCGTCCACATAGCGCAGGAGCGCATATCCCTGGGTGTCCGGCAGGATCAGGAAGGCATAGAAAGAGGTCAGGTTGCCGTCCTCGGCCAGGAGCAGACCATAGGCCATCTGATAGAAGCTCGCCTCTCGGCGCACATCGACGCTGAAACGGCCATTGCGTTGACCGGCCAGGGGCGCACGGAAGACGCAGAGATAGCCCGGCCCGGTGGCCGTGCGATATTCGCCGTTGGTGTAGCTGGCCTGACAGGTCTGGGACTGGCCGCTGGGCCAGCCGCTGCCTGCCTGGTCAAAGCCATCCTGATAGACCGTGCGCACCTGGTTGATGTGCAGGTCATCGAACCCCGCCGCGGACGGCGCGCTGTATACGGCGGCGTTGGCCAGCCCCACGAAGCCGTTGGCGGCCAAGCTGCTGTCCGCCACCCGCTCCACAAACTGGCCGTTGACAAAGAGCAGGATCTCGCTGCCCTCCCGCCGCACCCGCAGCCGGTTGGCCTGATCTCCCGGCAGGATCGCCGGGTGGATCTGCCAATCGCCCAGGGCGTTGAGAACGCTCCACGCGCCCTTGTCCAACTTGTGCAGGGCATAGCGCTGGCTGCCAGGATCGACCCAGAACACATAGGACTGGGTCACGGCGTTGGGGCTGTCCATCCCAAAGCTCAACCCATAGACGCTGCCATCAAAGACGCTATCTTTGAAGGCAGTCACCTCGTACAGCCCGTCGATCTGGGCCGCTGTGGGCGCGCCCACCATGCAGATCTGGGAGGGGACCAGGGGCTGCACACCGTAGACGCCGTTGGATCCGACCGTCGTGTAGCCGAAGTTGCAGTTGCCCGCCCCCGCCGTCGGCCAGCCGCTGGTTGCGCTCTCGAAATCATCCCCGTAGACGCCCGGATTGGGGATCGGGGTCGAGGTTTGGGTGGGGGTGGGGGTCGGTGTGGGCGCGCCCGGCGTGCCAAGGGTGGGGGTGGCCGTCGGCGTGGGGGTTTTGGTTGGAATAGGGGTACGGGTAGGGGTTAACGTCGGTGTGGAGGTGGGGAGACCCGTGCCGCCAACGGGCGTGGGGGTGGCTGTGGGCGTATGGGTGGGTGTGGGTGGATTGGTGTTCGATAGCGCGCCCCGCAGAAGCAGGGGCAAGAAGATCTTTCGGGTCAACGGCGCGGGCTGACCGGCCAGATCCACCCGATAGATGCTGCGCCCGTGGGTGGCGGCGAAGAGCTTGCTGTTGTTGGCGGTCAACACCAGATCCACCACCGCCACATTGGCCAGCCCATTGTTGAAGGGAATCCAACTGCCGCCGTCGTCCTGGGTGCGGAAGACCCCCGTGTCCGTGCCGATGTAGACCGTGCCTGGATGGCTGGCATCCAACGCAATGCTCTGGACCGGCACATCGGGCAGATTGCCGCTGATGTCCTGCCAGCTTGCCCCCCGGTTGGTGGTTTTGAAGACGTGGCCTGGCTCTCCCGGCGTGTGGGTGTTGAAACCGCTGAAGACCGCATAGGCTGTCTTGGGGTCCGTGGGGGAGACGGCCAGGCGGGAGACGTAGCGACTGGGCAGGGGCGCCGCGGTGGTGTTGGTCCAACTGCCGCCGCTGTTGGTGGTGACCTGAATCCTGCCGTCCGACGTGCCCGCCCACACCGTGGCCGGGCCGGACGGGGCCACGGCGATGGCGGAGACATAGCCCTGGCCGCCGCTCAGATCCGGGCTGACCGCGGTCCAACTGTCGCCCCGGTCTGTGGTGCGATAGACGCGATAGGTGCCCAGATAGAGTACCCCTTGGGTGGACGGGTCCACGGCCAGGGGCACGTAGAAGAGCGCCCGGTCCGCCTGGTCGATGCCGGTGGTGATGATGGGCCAGAAGCCGGTGAGACCGCTGCCCTGGTCGTTGCGCTGGAAGGATTTGCCAAAACGGGTTCCATACCAGATGGTGGGGTTGAAGGGATCGATGGCCCCAAAGCCGCCGTCCCCCACATCCACGGCGGTCCAGCCCCGGGTGGCTCCGCCGTTGGTGGTGAAGGCCTTGTTGTTGTCCTGCATGCCGCCCTGGATGATGGCCGGATTGGTGGGATCGACGGCGATGCCCGTGAACTGGAGGGTGGCCAGATTGGTGTTGCGGTTGCTCCACGTCTGGCCGCCGTCCGTGGATTTCCACACGCCGCCGTCGTTGCCCACCCAAAGGGTCTGGCTGTTGGCAGGGTCAAAGGCGATCACATGCATGTCCGGGTGCAGGGATCGGTTGGGCGCGCTGTTGTCGGAGAGATCCAGCCAACTGCCGCCGCGGTTGGTGGTCTTGACCACTACCTGACGCACGCTGAAATCGGCCTCGGAATTGCCGGAATAGTTGGCCGTGCCCCCGGCATAGAGGGTATTCGGGTTGGCCGGGTCTACTTCGATGGTGTGGGAATACCAGCACTGGCTGCCACAGAAGTTGTAGCCGCCCGTGCTGATCTGGGTCCACGTCGCCCCCCCGTCGGTGGTGCCAAAGACCAGCGCGCCGTCATATTTGTTGGGGATCACGATCTGATAGCTGGCGTAGACGACCGCGGGGTTGCTCTGGCTGATGGAGAGGACCACCCGCCCCACGCCTACGGACTGGGGATTGGGCAGATTGTTGGTCAACTGGCCCCAATTGTTGCCGCCATCCGTGCTCTTGAAGACCCCGTTGCCCTGGATACCGGCATAGAGGGTGTTCGGGTTGCCGGGGTCGATCTCTAGATCCGTGGCCCCGAAACAGGCGGTGCAGGTGAGCAGCCCCTGCCAGGTGACACCGCCGTCCTGGGAGCGGAAGATGCCCCGGGTCGGGGAGACGGGGCCGGCCTGGCCGGATTGGGACGAGGCCGCGTAGACGATGTTCGAGTTAGTAGGGTGGACGAGGATACGCGCAATCGCCAGACCGTTGAAGGCGCTGATCCCCTGACGGGTCCACGTCGCCCCCCCGTCCGTGGATTTGAGGATGCCCGCCCCATAATAATTATCCAACCCCCGGGTCGGCTCACCCGTCCCCGCGTAGATGGTGTTGGGATTTTGGGGGTCGATTGCCAGGGCGCCCATGGACATGGAGGCCTGGTTATCGGTTAGGGGCGTCCAGCTATCGCCGCCGTTGGTCGTCTTCCACACCCCGCCCTGGGCCGCGCCCAGATAGACCGTGTTGGGCTGGGTGGGGTGGATGGCCAGGGCGGTCACCCGGCCGCTGACGTTGATCTGCTGCTGGCCGATCTTGGAGCTGATCATGGGGGCCGGGCCGATGTTCTGCCATTGGGGCAGGGTCTCGGCGGCCTCCATGGGGGCCAGGGCTTGGGTCTGTTCCAGGGCCGCTACAAATCCGCCCACGGGCAGAGTGTCCAGGGGGTAGGCGCGTTGGGCCACGAAGAAGTTGGCGCGTTTGAGGGGACCGCTGCCCAGCCCCTCGAAGATGGTCTGGGGTGGGCTGGCGGCCAGCAGGGGATCCTTGGGTTTGCCAGCGTGTTCTGTGGGGAACTGGGCCTGATCCGGGTCCCAGGGGATCCCATCCCCGGCCAGGGGGCGCACATCCACCAAATCCAGCCCGGTTGGGACGGTTGCGAGACTGGTCTCTGCCCCATTTCTGGCGCCATCTTCTTGGGGCGGATAGGTTTGGAAAAGAGGAATTGGGGCTGGGGATGCGCAGGCTGCCAGCAGGAAGCCCAAGACCAGGGCAAGAAGCCACCTGCCGCCCCAGGCGAGGGGATGACGGGAATATGTAGACATCTTTCTACCTCCTGATGCGGAATGTGACTCCACTGCAAAAAGAGTCACCGCCAAGACGCCAAGGAGGCAAAGGAAAGCAAAGCTTTTCCCCGCGTCTCCTCCGCGGTTCTCTGCGGTTCTCTGCGCCCTCGGCGGTTAAATGCTTTTTGCAGTGCTGTCAGATGTTTGATGGGGAATCGCACATATCGGGGCTGTGTTGCAATTTAGTATAGCACGATTTTGGCCGCCTGTCCCCATGTTTTTACTGTTTTGGCCCATCTTTTTGCTGAAATGGCCGTGTCAGCGCCCAAGAATTGTGCTATACTTTTGGAGAAGATGATCCGCCGCAAAAGAAAGGAAACAGACCCCGATCTCATTGTCGACACCAACCTTTTGGTTCATTGGGAATCTCCGTGGAGACTCGCTCCGGTTTCGATACGACCGGAAACTGCCCCGGTCTACTCAACCTGCGCTAGCCCGGAGATCACGGAAGATCTCAAAGAGCTAACCTTTTTAGACCAAGGACGTGAATCCGATGAAAAGATCCCGCAAATTGCTCGCTCCGCTGCTTGTTCTGTTTGTGCTGGTCCTCTTGGGCGGGCTGGCCAAGGGGGGAACTGCCACTGTGTCCGCATCTGCGATCGGCACAGCCCAAACTGACGCAACCCAGGAAAAGATCCTCGTCGCCATCGGGGCCAGCGGAGGCCTGCCCGACAGCGCCCTCTACACTCTGAACCCCGACGGCAGCGGCCAGACCCCGCTCTTCGATTTTCACAGCCACCCCAAAGACACCACCGGCGGCATCTGGCATCCCCGCATCGAACCGGGCGGCGGCGCGGTCACCTTTTCCTCGGACAACGCCTACCTCTTCACCCCGGCCAGCCGCAACCTCTTCCGTGTTGGTACGGACGGCAGTTGGGAAACCCAGATCACCCCCGGCCCCAACTCCGGTCGCTGGAACCAATCCTGCCCGTGCGGGGTGGTCACGGGGATTGTGCGGGATGGCTTGGGCGATCCCTGGGCGGGTCGCCCGGTCTATCTGGAGGGCAAGGATATGGTCTATTCGGGCGCGGATGGCCGTTTCCGCTTCGACAACGTGCCCACGGGCACACGTTGGATCATGGCCTATCGCGCACTGGGCGAGGATGTCTTTGATTCGCAGGCTGTTTCCGTGGTGGCCGGTCTCACCGCGGATGTGGCCTTGTCGCCCGGTTCCAGCTATCGGGCGGAATTCGGCCGCCCAGTCCGCTTTGAAGACCGGGTTTACCACGTGCTTGCGCCCCACATCATCCAGTGGTCCGGCGTCACCTACACGCCGCCTGTGGAGGTCTACCGCACTTCGGGCGCTTGCACGGGCATCCCGGATATCGACGGCTTTGACGTGGCCCCGACCAGCGGCAGATTGGCCATCGTCAACTATCAGACTGGGTGTGGCACGGGGGATACCGACCACCAAGGCGTCTATTTGGCGGACAAGGACGGCAAGGGCGTACACTTGCTTATGAACATGATGGCGGATCAAAACTGGTGCGGCGCCGGCGAGGTCTTCTGGTCGCCGGACGAGAGCAGGTTGGCGGTCAAGGCGTGCTATGTGCAAAACGGCATGTGGCTCACATGGTTGGTGGTGGTCGATGCCAGCAACGGCGCGGTTCTGGGATCGATCTACTACCCGCAGACATACACCCTCTACAACGTTGAGTTGCATGGCTGGAGTCCAGATGGCGGCTGGTTGCTGGCTTCATCTTGGGTGAACGATGTGTCCACAGGTGTGCTGCAGAAGGCGCCGGTCAACCCCAATGGAACCATCAATGACACCGGCGTGGTGACGTTGTTGAGCGACACCCACATCAGCGGCGCCACCTGGGGCCAGTTGGATCCAGCCGCCGCCGCGTCGCGTATCTACTTGCCGATGATAATAAAATGACCGATCCCCGAAACGAGGAAACCATGACTGAATACACGACCGACCTGGAAACTTTCCTTGCCCGCCCCCTCCTGGCCCGCCTGGGCACGGCCAACCCGCAGACCGGCCAGCCCCACGTCACCCCGGTCTGGTATCTGTGGGAAGACGGAACCTTGTGGATCAGCGTCTTCAGCAGTACCCGCAAAGGCAGGGAATTGTTGGCTAACCCCCGCTGCTCCGTGGTGATCGACATGGACGAGAGCGGCCTCTCCCTGCGGGCGGTCCTCTGCGAAGGCACGGCAGAGCTGCTCACCGGCCCCACCGACTTCAACACCGCCATGTTCACCCGCATCTACACCCGCTACCTCGGCCCAGAGGGCGTCCTGGCCGCCGACCCCCAAGAGTGGATCCATTCGCCGAAGAACTTGTTGGTCAAGCTGACGCCGGCGCGGGTCTTCACGTGGTAGCTTGGATCTCGAAGGCTCCCGTTTTCGTTGTTTGAAGATCGCACTCGTTGAAGCCTGTTGACGAGTAGTGCGTCACAGACTATACTGAACTCATGCTGATTTTGGCCCAGTAGATTTGTGGAGGAACTCATGGCATTTGTTTCAATTGGGGATATGCGTACCCGTCCTGGCGAAGTGTGGCAACAACTGCGATCCGAGGGAGATCTGGTTCTCACGTCAAGCGGTCAACCGTTTGCGTTGATGATTTCTGCCGAAAATGAGGAGATCGAAGAACTGTTGATTGCCCTACGCCGCGCCCAGGCCCAGCTAGCCGTCTCGCGTATGCGCAAACAAGCGGAGGTAAAAAAGGTAAACCGGTTGTCGGAAGAGGAGATCCAGGCTGAGATTCTTTTGGCGAGGCGGGAACGGAAATGATGAGGGTCGTTCTGGATACGAATGTTTTGGTTTCAGGACTCTTGTCGCCGTTTCAAGCCCCTGGTCGAATTCTTGATCTGGTATTGGCCGGTGAGTTCACCCCGGTCTTTGACGATAGGATTTTAGCGGAATATCGAGAGGTTTTGACACGCCCCAAATTCACCTTCGACAAGTCCGCTGTGGACGATCTACTGCTCTATTTTGAGCGGGTCGGCACGGCAGTCTCTGCGTTACCGTGGCACGTGGATCTGCCCGACCCTGACGACGGTATCTTTTTAGAAGTAGCCTCAACGGCTCAAGCCATGCTGGTTTCGGGAAATCTACGCCATTATCCCCCAGACTTCTGCCGAGATGTTATCGTGCTGTCACCCAGCGCCTTCATTGAACATTGGCAACAACAGCAAACATAGCCACTATCGGGTTTTATATACTCCATGCCACCCATCCAAACTCTTCCCGACCCACCCAACTTCCTCACCCCCAAAACCTACGCCCGCCATATCACCGCCCTCTGCACCGCTGACCCGGACTTGGCCGCGGTGGTGGACCGCTTCGGCCATCCGCCCTTTTGGACCCGGGAACCGGGCTTTGTCACCCTGGTCCATATCATCTTGGAGCAGCAGGTCTCCCTGGCCTCGGCCCAGGCCGCGCTGGACCGGCTGAAGATCGAGGCGGACCCCCTGACCCCGGAGAGTCTGCTTTCCCTGGACGACGAAACCCTGCGCCGGGTGGGCTTCAGCCGCCAAAAGATGCGCTACGCCCGTCTCCTGGCCCACGCCGTCCTGTCCGGGGAACTGGATCTGGACGGCATGGGTGCCCTGCCCGATGCCGAGGCCCACTCCGCCCTCACCGCCCTCAAAGGCATCGGCCCCTGGACCGCGGACGTCTACCTGCTCATGGCCCTGCGCCGGGCGGATATGTGGCCCATCGGCGACCGGGCGCTGGTGGTGGCGATGCGGGAAGTCAAGGGACTGGACCACGACCCCTCCCAGGTAGAGATGGCCGAGATCGGGGCCGCCTGGCGTCCGGTGCGCGCCGTGGCAGCGCGGATTTTGTGGCATCACTATTTGAGCCGGTGAGAGGGCGGATGCCGCGGCGCAATCCACGGGTACGACGATTGTGGATGGGGGGGATCGGGCGGTCTTTTTGGCGGGGTTGGGGAAGGTGCCGAGGGCGGTAATTTGAGGGTTTTTCGACACTACGATTTTGCGCTGAAATGTGCTACTATGAGTGCAGGTTGAAGGCGAGCGCGCAAATAGAATTATCGATTTTTTTTCGTGACGATGGAGGTTGTGTTATGAGCAATGGATCACAGTATCAATCGATTATCACGATGGAGCCGGGCAAGCGGGGCGGCAAGCCCTCGATTCGCGGGATGCGCATGACGGTTTATGATGTCCTGGAATATCTGGCTTCAGGTATGACCCAACAGGAAATCTTGGAAGACTTCCCATACTTGACTGCGGAAGACATTTTGGCCTGTCTGAGTTTTGCGGCTAGCCGAGAACGACTGACGGTTGCCGTACAGCCATGAATTCGCTTCTGTATGATCAGAACTTGTCGCCAAGGCTGGTAAGTCGTTTGGCGGACCTCTATCCTGACGCACAACACGTGAGCATGGTCGGCTTGAGCGCAGCAGACGACTGGGCTGTCTGGGAATATGCTCGCCAGCATGGATATATGATCGTGACCAAGGATGTTGACTTTGGTGAACTGCTGCTCCTTCATGGGTTCCCGCCAAAGATACTGTGGATTCGTCGCGGGAACTGTTCGACCAAGGAAATTGAAGCCATTTTG
>CAZKEX010000124.1:9165-11529 GCA_964551895.1 uncultured Caldilineaceae bacterium
GCCCATCACGGGGATGGTGTTGACGGTGCAGCCGCCGGTGGATCTGCCGGGGCTGGCGGACTTGGGGCCGGGGCGGCTGGCGCTGTTGGCCGATGGGCCGGAGGGCTACCGCTCCCTCTGTCGGCTGTCGTCCGCGGTGCAGGCCCGGCCTGATCGGGTGGAGGCGTTGGCCCAGGGGGTGGCCTGGGCGGATCTGCGGGCCAACCGGACCGGGCTGATCTGCCTGGCCGGGGGGCGGATGGATTGGCTGCAAACCCTGTTGGCCGGGGAAGATGACGCCGCGGCCAGGGGCTATGTGGCTCGGCTGGCCGGGGTCTTTGATGCGAAACTCTTTTTGACCCAGGAGCGGCCTGGAGGGGCGAGAAGAAGTCTGGCCCCCCAGGTCCACGATCTGGCCCGTCGCTTTGGGGTCGGGACGGTCGCTGTCCAACCGATCTACACCCTTTTCCCAAATGAAAAGCCCAAACTGAAACTGTTGGCGGCCATGGACCGCAACTGCCGGGTGCAGGAGGCGCCGGCGTCCGCCCTGCCCGATGGGGGGGACCCGGCGCTGGATGTGCATTGGCTTTCTCCGGCGCAGATGGCCGAGCGCTTTGGGGATGTGCCGGAAGCCCTGGCCCAGGCCGGGGAGATTGCGGGGATGTGCCGTCCGGCTTTGCCCGATGGCCGACCGATCTGGCCGGTGCTGGATCTGCCCGCGGACCAGTCGGCGGACGAGGCGTTGCGGGATGCGGCCCATGCCGGGCTGGTTGAGCGCTATGGCGCGGGCGCGGACCCGGCCATCCCCGCCCGGCTGGAGGCGGAGTTGGCGGCGATTGGGCGGCACGGCTATGCGCCCCTCTTTTTGCTGGTGGCGGATGTGGTGCGCTACGCCCACGAGCGGGACATCCCGGTGAGTACCCGGGGCAGCGTGGCCAACAGTTTGGCGGCGTATGCCTTGGGCATCACGACTGTGGACCCGGTCCTCCACGACCTGCTCTTTCAGCGCTTTTTGAACCCGGCGCGGACCGAGCCGCCGGACATCGATCTGGATTTCTGCTCCCGGCGGCGAGACGAAGTGCTGGCCTATATTCGGGACAAGCATGGGGCCGAGAAGGTGGCGTTGGTGGCGACCATCAGCACCATGCGGGCCAGGTCCGCCGTGGGGGAGACGGCCAAGGCCTATGGGCTGGACCGGGAGGCTATCGTCTCTTTGCAGAAGCGGCTGCCCCGTGGCTGGCACCCGGACCCCCGACGGCGGGAGCGCAAATCCGTGGACGAAATCCTGGCCGAGATCGACGATCCCCTGCACCGCCGGGCCATGCGAGAGGGGTACGAATTGGTCGGCCAGCCCCATCACATCAGCGTCCACCCCGGCGGCGTGGTGGTGACGCCCGGCCCGCTCACCGACATCGTGCCTTTGCAATGGACGCCCAAGGGCTTCAACACCACCCAGTTCGACCACGGGGACGTGGAGGCCATCGGCCTGGTCAAGATGGACCTGCTGGGCATCCGTGCCCTGACCGTCCTGGCCGACGCCGCGGAGTTGGTGCGGGCGCGCCACGATCCGACTTTCCGCACGGCCCGCATTCCCACGGACGACGGGATCACCGGCGAGATGTTGCGGGTGGGGGAGACCGTGGGCGTCTTTCAGTGCGAGTCGTCCGGGGCGCAGCGGACCTTGCGTCAGCTCGTGGCCCGGTCGGTGCAAGATCTGGCCGTGGCCAACGCCTTCTTCAAGCCCGGCCCGGCCACCGGGGGCATGGCCGCCGCGTTCGTGCGCCGCTATCGGGGCGAGGAGCGGGTCAGCTTTTTGCACCCAGCCCTGGCCCCCATCTTGGGCAAAACCCAGGGCGTGCTGCTCTTCCAAGAGCAAATTCTGCGGGTGGCCGTGGAGATCGCCGGGCTGGCCTGGGCCGACGCCGAGCATCTGCGCCGGGGCATGAGCAAGTTCCAGGCCGCGGAGATGGCGGCGCTGCGGGACAAATTTGTGGCCGGGTGTATGCGTCCTGATGGTCCCGGCTTTTCGCTTAAACAGGCCGAAACCCTGTGGACCCAAGTTGAGGCTTTCGCCGGGTACGGCTTCAACCAAGGCCACGCCACCGCGTACGCGGATGTCAGTTATCGCAGCGCGTACATGAAAGCCCACTTCCCGGCAGAGTTTTTGTGCGCGCGGTTGGCGGATTGGGGCGGCTTTCATCACCAAGCGGTTTATATTGCCGAGGCCCGGCGGCTGGGGATCCCCGTCCGCCCGCCCCATGTAAATTTCAGCGGGAGCCGGTTTGTGTTGGGAACAGCACCCCCTCCCAGCCTCCCCCAGGGTGGGGGAGGGGCAGGATCGCCGACGATAGATCGCCATTCGCCATTCGCCATTCTGTACATGGG
>CAZKEX010000125.1:0-1913 GCA_964551895.1 uncultured Caldilineaceae bacterium
CATGGCCAAGACGCGAAGGGCGCCAAGCAACCTCGTTTTCTTGGCGCCCTTCGCGTCTTGGCGGTGGTCGTTGTTTTTTTGTTACGGCTGAACCGTTGGTTCCGGCGTGGGCTGGGGATCGATTGGGGCCAGATAGCGGGCGGCGATCCAGCCGATCTCTCCGTTGGTGGCGGCCACCTTCACCCATTGATAGCCGTCCTGCTCCACGGGATAGGTCGGGTAGGCTTCGTCCGCGGCCAGGATCCGGAAGCGATCCCCGGCCTGATAGGCATTCAGCACCTCGCCGGCCAGACCGGGCAGGTTGCGCAGGCGGATGGACCGTTCCCCTGTATTGGCCACCACCACTGGGGTGTCGGCCTCCACCGCCCAGTCGGGGAAGCTGTCGGGAATAGCCTGATCGGAGAGGGGAATCTCTTGGAGCAGATAGGTGGGAATCCCCGTGGGGGCCGGGGGGCAGACGCCGTTGGCATTGAGATCCGCGGTGTGGGCCAAGGGCGGCGCGGTCCAAATGTTGTCGATAATGGCCTGGACGCGCTCAGGGTCGGCGATGCGCAGCACATCCGCGCCGCCGGCGGTGAAATAGCGCTCCAGATCCTTGGTGGTGATGGCCCCGGCCCGCACGCTGTCCGCGTCCAGAGAGAGGCCAAAGTTGCCCAGTTCCAACAGACGGAAGAGGGAGAGGTCGGTCTCAAAACTCCTGTTGAAGAGCCGCCACAACTCTGGGATCTTCAGGATCAGATTGGTTGACATGGCCTGGTCCCGCAGGGCCCACAGAAACTGGCGCTGCCGGGCCGAGCGTCCGCTGTCCGTGTTGAGATAGCGCAGACGCACAAACATAAGGGCCGTCTCGCCATCCATGGTCACATCCCCGGCCGGCAGGGAAAACCAGGTGATCTCCTGGGTGGCATCGTCCTTGGAAAGCTCGTAGTACGGGCAGTCCAAATAGACGGTCACCCCGCCGATGATGTCCACAAAATCCCGGAAGCTGGTCATGTCCACCCGCAGCCAATGGTCGGTCTTGATGCCCAAGGTGTTGCTGAGTACCTGGGAAAAGAGGGCCGGGCCGCCCCCCTCGGTTTTCAACATCTTCTCGCCAAGATAATCCACCTGGTTGATACGCCGCTGGCCAACATCTGGCACATCCACCAACAGATCCCGGGGAATGCTCAACAAGGCCGCCCGGCGATACTTTGTATCCACCCCCAGCACCATGATGGAGTCCGTGCGCCAGGCATCATTGACAGACCGGATATCCGTGCCCAAGAGCAGATAGTTGACCGTGGTATGCAGATCCAGGGGCGGAATCGCCGCGGCCGCGGCGGTGGGGATGGGCTTGGCCACCTGGGTGGGCACCGGGGTCGGGGGCAGAGGGGTCGGGGGTGGCAGGGTCGGGGGTGGTTGGGTTGCGGTCGGGGTCGGAAGCGCGGTCGGTGTCGATTTGGGGCCGGCGCTGACCGAAGGCAAAAAGGCCGTGTTGACCGTCGCCAGATCGGCGCCTTCCACCGAACTCGTGATGGCTGTCGTCACCGCCACAGTCGTCGTCACATCTGGCATCGCAGTCGTGGTCACATCTGGCGTCACATCTGGCGTCATATCTGACATCACATCTGACGTCACCGACAGGGTTGGAGTCAAAGGAAGCGTCAGCGGGGACACAAGGGGCGGCGTGAGGGGGAGGGCCTCCTCAACCAGGGCAGGAACGCCCTGGGCGGCCACAGCCGGGGCCACCGGACGCTGGACCACATAGTCCTGCCAAGGGGTCGTGGCCTGCGCGCTGCAACTGGCAAGCACGAGGACGAAGGCGAACAGAGCCCCCTTCCATCCGGTGTGTCGAATCAAATGCCCGATCTCTTTCTTCTCGTAATTGCTCATGCCCTAGGGCGTCCTTGTCTAGCTGATTTCTGTTTTGAGGG
>CAZKEX010000125.1:2013-11523 GCA_964551895.1 uncultured Caldilineaceae bacterium
GTGTTGGTCTCCACCAGGGGCGGACGGTCAAAGACCGTCTGGGCGGCCTGGGTGATGGCGTACCAGTCGGGCACAAAGACATACATGCCCTGCCGCCAGCCCTGCAACATGGTCTCCGGCGGCGCCAGAATCATGCCATGCAGGGATTCTTCCGTCAACTGGAGGGCAAAGCGGGTGAAGCCGATGGCGTCCACCAGGCCAATGTCCGTGTCCACCGCCTCTTGCAGAGCCACATAGAGGGCCGGCACCTTGGGCAGCAGATTCTGGCTCAACACCTGATCCCGGATGGCCAGGGCCATGCGCTGCTGCCGCCGGGCTCGCTCCAGATCCCCTCCCTGGCGTCGGGTGCGCACATACGAAAGGGCCTGTCTGCCGGTCAACTTGTGGGTCCCCACCCCCAGGTTGAGTACCACATCCTCCTCCGGCACATTGTCATAGATGGGGCAATCTACCTGGATCTCCACCCCGCCCAGGGCATCGATCACCTGCTTGAAGCCCTCAAACTCGAAGCGCAAATAGTGCTGGATCGGCACCCCCATGCGGGCTTCCAAAATGGCCGCCAGCAACGCCGGACCGCCTCCGCCCGGTTTGTCCGTCTCGCCCAAATAGTCCACCACATTGATCTTGTTGGGCTGATGGCCCGGGATCTCGTCAATATAGAGATCCCTGGGCAGCGAGATCACCCCGGCCTTCCCCGACTCAAAATCCAAGGCAAGGATCATGATCACATCCGTGCGCCAGTTGACCTCGTTGGGCCGCCGGTCGCTGCCCAAAAGCAGGATGTTGGTCGTGTGCAGAAAAGGGCTGGTCGGCGTCGGTGTGGGCGTCACCGGGACCAAGCGGGGTGCGGGGGTTGGGGTTTTGAAGAGAGCCGGGGCAGCTTCCGGGCCGGTCAAAGTCGCCGTCAGCGTCGGTTTCGGGGTCAAGGCCAGGGGGGCGGTGGGCATATCCGTTGGCGGCACAGCCCCAATCGCTTGGGGATCCTCCGCCTTCGCCCCACAGCCGCCCAAAATCAACAGGCCAAGCAACAGCCCCAGCAACAACCAGCTGGCCGGACGGGTCAAAATCGGTTTGGAGGCTCGAAACCGTGTCACGACAATCGCTCTCCGGGGAGGGTAGTCCCCCAAACACGCCCTATGTGCGGGTCAGGTCAATAAAAAGTTCACGGCTGGCCGGGTAGTGCCAGACATGCCCCTGCCAAAATTCATCCAAATTCCGGTGGCCGCGCTGGGCATAGGCCTGGGCCTGATGCACCATCTCCAGCTTGTCCGCGTCCTTGACCAGCCGGGCCTCTGGCGTCTCCCCGGCGTCATAGTCGGACCACAGGGCCAAATAGCCGTCGGCCTGGGGCAGCCCGGCCAGGATCTGGCCCATGGCCTGGGCCTCGGCCCGGTGCTTGGCGTCCGCGCCCACAAGCTGGCTGGCCCGCTTGGGCAGATCGGTCAACTCGCTCTCGGCCAGATCGTGCAGCAGGGCCAGCCGCACCACCTTTGACACGTCCAACGGGGCCGTCAGCCCGTTCTCGGTCAGGGCCCCATTCACCGTCTCGGCCAAAAAGAGGGCCAAGATCGCCGTCGCCGCCGTGTGGTCCGCCACCGACTCCGGGCTGCTCACGTTGGCCAACAGCCAGCCCGTGCGGGGCAACTGCTTCAAATGGTTGACTTGATCCAGCAAAGAATGAAGTGGATGCACTGTGCGAGCTTTCCAAATAGGCCACGGATTGAACGGATTTAACGGATAAAAACGGATCTTTTTTCGATCCTAAAAAATCCGTTTGAATCCGTCTAATCCGTTCAATCCGTGGCCTATTTTTTTTCATCACAATCCATATCCGCCCGCGACCCGCAGCTCGTTGCCGCTGGGGGGACCGCCCATGAGGGGCATGGCCTCGGCGATCAAGGCCCGTACCTGGGGATCTTGGAGGGAGAGATCGTGGGCGGCTTTGTCGTCCCAGGCTTCGTAGACCCAAATGGTGACGTCGTCGGCCATGTCCTCGTTGACCACGTAGAGGTGGCAGCCGGGCTTCTGGCCCACAACGGCGGCGGCCCGGCCCAAGATCTCTACCATTTGCCCACGCTTGCCCGTCTGGGCCACCAGTTTGCCGACCATGCCGTACATTTGATCTCTCCAGTTTTATTCCCTCGCTCTCGCTCCCACGCTCTGCGTGGGAGCGCAAACCGGCGCTCTGCGCCGCTGGGCGCAGGAGCGCCCAAGGTCATTCCCACGCGGAGCGTGGGAACGAGGCGTGGGAGCGAGAGCGAGGGAACGAGGCGTGGGAACGAGGCATAAGAACGAGAGCTAGGGTGCGGGCGTCAACCGCCGGATCAGATCCAAACAGCGGTTGCCGATCCAGGCCACGGTCAGGTCGTCGCTGCCGGCGTAGGGGAAGCTGGCGGTGTGGGTGACCACGGTGCCGCCCGCGTCGGGCCAGGCCAGGCCGATGATGGTTTCGCCTTTGACTTGGCCGTACGCGCCGCCGTCCTGGCCGCCGGAGCCGAGGATGACCACGCCGATGACGCTTTCCGGCGTGCGGGCCGCTGCCCAATTCTGCACGTCCACGGCGGCGGCCGTGGCGGCCTCTGGGGTGGGGGTCAACAGGTTCGGGGCGTGGACGACTGTGTCGGGCAGATCCCCGGCGGTCGGTTGGCCCAGCGCCCAGGCCGCGGCCACCACATCCGTGTCGGCCAAACCGTCCGAGAGCCGCCGGGCGATCACGCCGTCTGTGTTGGATTCGACCAGGGCGACCCGGAAGCCAGCGGCCACAAGTTGGCGGGCCACCACGGTCTCCACGGTTTCATCCGGTGTGGTGGAGTAAATGTGCCGCCCGATCAGCCCGCTGACCTGGGCGTGCATGGCGTCGATCAGGGCTTCGGCGGCCTCGGCAGTGGCGGCCCGGGCGGTGATGCGTACATCCACCTGGCCCGTGTGGGCGGCCAGGCCGATGGTGGGGTTGCTCCCCGCCATGAGGTCCCGGATCAGGGTGTCGATGTTGCTTTCGCCGATGCCCACCGTGCGCAGGATGCGTCGCCGGATCACCGCGCCGTCGCCGTTGCGGTGGCTGAGGTAGGGGAGAACCGTGTCGGCCATCATGCGCTTCATCTCCCGGGGCACGCCGGGCATGGCGATGATGGCGCAGCGTTCGGTCTCGACGATGAAGCCGGGGGCCGTGCCCACGGGGTTCTCGATCACGATGGCATCCTGGGGGATGTTGGCCTGCTGGATGTTGTTCTCGCTCATGGCGTGATAGCCCCAGCGGGCGAAGCGCTCCCGCAGTTGGGCCAGGGCCGGCTCGTTGAGCAGCAACGCACGCCCGGCGGCCCCGGCGATGGCGTCACGGGTGATGTCGTCCGCGGTCGGCCCCAGGCCACCGGTGACCAGGATCACATCGCTGCGCCCCATGGCCAGGGTGATCACCTCCCGCACACGATCTTCGTTGTCGCCCACAGTGGTCTTGTAAAATAGATTGACCCCGATCTCCCGCAACTGCTGGGCCATCCACGCCGCGTTGGTATCGACGATTTCGCCCAAAAGGATCTCGGTGCCGGTAGTGAGGATTTCTGCGTTTAGGGTCATAGGATCGTGTTTCGTGAAACGTGTTACGTGAGAGAAATGAGTAAGGAGTAATGAAGTAAACCGTGCGGGGAAGGCGAGTTGGCAGGTATGGGTAAAGGGGATATGAGCAAGCCGTGTTTGGACGAAGTCCACACAATTACTCATTACTCCTTACTCATTGCCCCTCCTATTGCATCAACGCGGCCTTGCCTCGCACAGATTTGAGCCGGGCGGCCAGATCGGTTTGGCCTTCTTGGCGGGAGCGCTCTTCCAGGGCCCGCAGGTTGTCCAGGAATTCTTTGTTCAAGATGGCTCGGTTCTCCTGGAGCAGTTTGCGTATTTCGCCTTCGTCGTTGGTACTGAGCAGGCGGTTGATCAGGCGCACGTCCGCCGGCATGTTCTCCTCCATGATGGCGATGGCCTTTTCGTAGATGGAGGCCAGACGCTTCATGGCTCCCTTGGCCCCGGCTGCTTCGGCCTGCTGCATCTGGTTTTGGAGCAGGCTGAAGAAGGCGTTGCCCACCAGGGCCGGGTTGGCCCGCAGGGTCTCCTCCACATTCATGGATTGGAGTACCTCCTGCAAGAACGCGCCGGCCTTTTCCATGGCGGCCGCGCCAGACTGCTGGGATTCCTGCTGCATCTCCTCCTGGAACTGCAGGATGGTCTCCCGCAGATCGTTCAAGCTGGCCTTGGCGTCGGCGTCGTCTGTGGCATCAATGCCATCGATCCGGGCGCTGAGGGCCATGAGGAAGTTGTAGTCCAGCAGATGGCCAGCGCCGGCGAAGAGGGTGGAGAGCACGGCTTGCCCGGCTTCTCCCTGCCACGCTTCGGCCAACACATCCACCAAGCCGTCCGGGGTGATCTCCGGGGTGATCTTGGCCAGAGTGGCCTCGACCGCGGCCCGTTGACGCTTGACCACCGCGCCGGCCTCCGTGGTCTCCACCAGGGTGTCGAAGATGGTCTGGAGTTTTTCGGCTTCCTCTGTGGCCCCTTGGCTGGCCAGGGTGTTGGCATAGTAGCCCAACAGGGCCAGGAATTCGGCGTCGATCAGCCCGTTGTTGCGCTCCAGGACCATGTTTGTGGCCGTCTCGTCCCCGGCCACCTTGAGCAGGCTGTCGATCAGCCCCACCTGGTCCCGCTGGCGTTTGCGCATCTCTGGGGTGATGCCCTCAAACTCCCACATCTTTTCCATAAAGCGGTCCCAGTCGCCGTACTGTTTGGGGGCCAGCATATAGCCCCGGCGCTGCTCGTTGGTCAGCTTGGCCATCAGGGCACGGGTCATCTCGCCGATCACCTGCTGGGCCTGCATGTCGTCGATGCCGGCCTGGGCAGGCATGAAAACGCCCAAAAACTCATGTTCCGGATCGTGGAGCATGAGGGGGGCGGAGAGGGGGGCGGAAAAGCCGCACTTTTGGCAGTTGGCCACGTTGATCTGGCCGCTCAGGAGCGCGCCGCGCAGTTCTGGGTTCATGCCCAGGTCCACAATGCTGAAGATGGGGGCCACAAAGGGATCGCCACATTGAGGGCACTGGATCTGCGCGCCCTGGGGGGGGAAGGCGACCTGTGATTTTCCCTTTCCCGGCTGACGGGCGGGCGGGGCGGCCTGCTCCGGTGCGGGAGCGGCGGCTGGGGCCGCTTCGGGTGTCGGTTCTGGCTTGGGGTCTCGACGACGGGAGAAGCCGGACGGCAGTTCAATGCCGCCGGAGGGCGCTTTGGGCTGGCTGCCGCCCGGTGTCCAAATTTCGCTCATGAGGATCTCTTTTCTAAATGTCGTTGTGTGTGGGGAGATCGTTGTTTTTCACCGCAAAGACGCAGAGGACGCAAAGGATTAAAAAGAAAAACTCTTTTCTTTTCTCTTTGCGCCCTTTGCGTCTTTGCGGTGAAATCATTCCTCACCCATAACTGAACGGTTGATGGTTTTCACAATCTGGTCCAACTGGCCCACGTGGGTCACCGCGGCGTCGGAGCCGGCTCGCTGAAAGAAGGCGAAATCTTCGGCTTTTGCCACGGCCACGGCCCCTACCCAGACTGGGTTTTCGACATGGGCCAAACCTCGATAGTTTACCACAGCTTGCAGATCGTCCATAGTATCGCCACAATAGATCGCCGTGCGGATTGGCCCCTGGCCGCTCTCCGCCGCGGTGCGCTGGATGGCGGCCAGCGCCAGATCCAGCACCCGGCCATCGGGCTTGCTGAGGGTGTCCGCGGTGACGATGTGGGCGGCGGGGATGAAGCGATCCAGCCCGGCGCTTTTGTAGACCAGGGCCAGCTCGTCCTGGGTGCGCCCGGTGGCGATGCCAAAGGCCCGCACCCCCGCGGCCCCCAGTTGCTCCGGCAGATGCGCGGGGAGCAGTTTCACTTCCCGTTTCCACAGCCCTGGCTGGGGGGGATCGATGCGGGCGGGCAGGTCAAAGACCCGCTCGAACTGCTCGGACCCCCAATAGTATTCGTTGAAGATCTGCACCACCAGATCGTAGTCCAAGTCTACCCGCCGGGGCAGGATCTCCCTGGCCCAGTCCCGGCCCCGTCCCCGGCTCTCTGCCGCGGCCGCGGCCAGCTCTTTTTGTGAATTGGCCCGCCCGGCCAGGCGCAGGGCGATCAGGACATAGGCCATGTCCCAATCGTTGTTCAGCCCCCCGGCCTTGCGGAAGACCCGCAGCTCCGGCTCCGTCACCGGGATAGGCGCGGCCATGCCGAAGACCTGGGTCAGCAGATCCTGGGTGGTGGCCATCACCGCCACGTCAAAGCTGTGGGAGGTCTCGAAGAGTACCCCGTCCACGTCGAAGATCACCGCGTCCACCGGGCCGGGCGGGGTGAGATTGGGGCGAATCCAAGGCGTTGAATCGGTCATAGGTGGCTCGTTTCTGAGAAAATAGAACACAGATGACTCCGCTGCAAAAACTAAAAATTCACCGCAAAGGCGCAGAGAACACAAAGAAAAACAAGATTTCTCTTCTCAATCTTCCTTGAAATCTTTGCGTCCTTGGCGTCTTTGCGGTGAAAATTGGCTTTTTGCAGCAGAGTCACAGATTGGACGGATCGGACGGATCAAAACGGATTTTTTTTGATCCGTCCGATCCGCCAAATCCGCGCCATCCGCGTTCTATTCCTGGGATAAAAGAAAACGCCCCCGGCGCACTGAGTCCAGTACCGCCAAGGGCGCTTCTTGCTCTCTATTGCGTTTTGGTGATCCACACCGTCTTGGTGATCCACACCGTCTAGGTGATCCACCAGGGACTCGAACCCCGAACCCGCTGATTAAGAGTCAGCTGCTCTGCCAATTGAGCTAGTGGACCGCGGCAACGAGAAAAGGATACCATCGGGCGGAAAAGCTGTCAAATATCGTCTATTTCTTAATTCGACCCAAAGTGGTTCCGGTGGTATGCTTTTCTACGTAGCATCTGATATGTCCAGTCAACGGTCAGGATTGTCTGGCCGCCCCCTTTTCGCCAACCCAGAAGGTGACATTCAATGACAAACTTGAACGCAACGCCGATCGGCTCTTCTTTTTCCAAAAAACAGGCAGCCTACGCCGATCTGCTGGTGCGCGTTGGGATCAATGTGCAGCCGGGCCAGCGGGTGCGGGTGCGGGCGGAGATGGCCCACCGCCATTTGGCCCAGTTGGTGACCCGGGCCGCCTATCGGGCCGGGGCGGACTTGGTGCATGTGGAGTGGATCGACCCCATGTTGGACCTGATCCGCCTGGAAGAGTACACGGCTGAAGATCTGGGCGGGGTGCCCGCCTATGAGATGGCCCGGGCCCAAGAGATGTTGGACGACAACTGGGCCGTCCTCAGCCTGGTGGGGACCGAATTCCCCGACCTCTTCGACAGCGTGGACCCGGATCGCATGAAGCAGATGCAGCTTGGCCGGTCCCAGGCCATGCGGGCGTGGTCCGAGGCGGTGTCGAAGAACCGGGTGGCGTGGTGCGTGGCCGGGGTGCCCAACCCGGCCTGGGCGGCCAAAGTCCTGCCGGACATGGAGCCGGAGCGCGCTCTGCAGCAGTTGTGGGAGACCGTCTTCACCGTCTGCCGTCTGGACGAGGCGGACCCGGTGGCGGCGTGGACCGCCCACGGCAAAACCCTCAACCGGGTGATCGACTATCTGGATCGGGAAGCCGTGCGCTCCTTGCGCTTCTTTGACCCCACCCCCGGCCCGGATGGACTGCCCAGCACGGATCTCACCGTGGGCCTCACCGACTCCCCGGCGTGGATCGGGGCGTCCAGTGTCTCGCCCTTGGGCGTGGTCTTTTTGCCCAACATCCCCACGGAGGAGGTCTTCACCACGCCTCACAACCAGCGCACAACCGGCTATGTGCGGGTCAGCAAGCCCACCATTCCCATGGGCCAGGAGGTGACCGGGATGTGGGTGCGCTTTGAAAAGGGGGAAGTGGTAGAGTTCACCGCCCATAGTGGCCTGGAGGGGCTGGAACGTTTCTTCCAGATGCCTGGGGCCACCCGATTGGGCGAGGTGGCGTTGGTCGATGCCCGTTCCCCCATCAACCGCAGCGGTCTGCTCTTCCACAATATCCTGTTCGACGAAAACGCCGTCTGCCACATTGCCTTTGGCCGGGCCTATGCGGCCGGGGTTTTGGGGGGAGATGAGATGGACCCGGATCTGTTGAGCGCCTTGGGGGTCAACGACTCTCCTGTGCATCTGGATGTGATGATCGGCACCGACACCATGCGGGTGTCGGGCCTGTGCGCCGATGGCCGGGAGATCACGATCATGGAGGATGGGCGATTCACCGAGGGTGTTCTGGCGGAAAGATAGGTGGACGGTTACGTCAAGAATAACCCGGTTCATCGGGTTTGTCCGCCCAGCCGGGCCGCTTCAGCCCCGGGCGCTGGTCGGCTTCCCAAGATGCCCCAACCCAGAGAATCCCAATGACCCAACCTCTTCCAAGCACCACAAAATTACTCCCTACTCCTCACTCACTGTTGACCCCCTTCCTGGCCAACGGTCGGACAATGGTCCTGGACGGCGCGCTGGCCACGGAACTGGAGAAGCGGGGGGCCCAGCTTCAGGGGGATCCCCTCTGGTCGGCCCGGCTTTTGGTGGACGATCCGGCGCTGATCCGCCAGGTCCACTACGACTATTTTGTGGCCGGGGCGGATGTGGCCATCGGCGCCAGCTATCAGGCCAGTTTCCAGGGTTTTGCCCGTCTGGGCCTGGACGCCCAGACCGCCGCGGATCTCATGCAGCGCAGTGTGGCCTTGGCCCAGGCGGCCAGGGATGACTTTTGGGCAGAGTCGGCAAACCGGGTGGGGCGGGTGCGTCCGCTGGTGGCGGCGTCCGTGGGCAGTTATGGGGCGTTTTTGGCCGATGGCTCCGAATATCGGGGCGATTACGGGCTCTCTGTGGCCGAGTTGATGGACTGGCACCGTCCCCGCATGGCCGCCCTGGTGGCCGCCGGGCCGGATCTGCTGGCCTGCGAGACCCTCCCGTCTTTGGCCGAGGGGGAGGCCTTGGTCAACCTGCTGGCCGAGTTTGCCTCCATGCCCGCCTGGCTGGCCTTCAGTTGTGGCGATGAAACCCACGTCTGCCACGGCGAACCCTTCCGGGTCTGCGTGGCCCTGGCCGAGACGAACGAACAGGTGGTGGCCGTGGGGCTGAACTGCACGCCGCCCTCTTTTGTGGAACCTCTGCTGCGCTCCGCGGCCGGGGCCACATCCAAACCTCTGCTCGTTTATCCCAACAGCGGCGAAAGCTGGGACGGCGCAGCCCATTGCTGGCTGCCCGGCACAGGCGTCACCGACTTTGGCGGCCCGGCCCAACTATGGAAAAGCGCCGGCGCCCGACTGATCGGCGGCTGCTGTCGTACCGGCCCGGCGGACATTCGGGCCATTGTCGAAGCGCTTGGTTCGTAGGTTGGTTGGTTGGTTTGTTGGTTGGTTGATTGGTGACTCTGCTGTAAAAAGCCATTTAACCGCCGAGGACACAGAGATTTCGCAGAGA
>CAZKEX010000126.1:0-11477 GCA_964551895.1 uncultured Caldilineaceae bacterium
AAGGTGGTGCCGTGATAGCTGTGCCAGCGGCCAATCACCTTGGTGCGGCCTTTTTCGCCCCGCTCCACTTGCAGATGCCGGGCGAATTTGACCGCGGATTCGTTGGCTTCGGAGCCGCTGGTGAGGAAGTAGAATTTGGCGTCGGCCAGGGGGATGACCTGGGCCAGGGCTGCGGCGTATGCTTCGATGGCCGGGGCGGTGAACATGGTGGGGTGAAGATAGGCCACCTGCCGAGCTTGCGCGGCGATGGCGTCGGCCACCGCGTCCACGCCGTGGCCGATGTTGACCAGCACGGGACCGCCGGATCCGTCCAGCCAGCGTCGGCCATCCCCGGCGTAGAGATAGACCCCCTCCCCTCGCACAATCGCCGGGTGAGGATGGCCCATGCGCCGATAAAAGACATGCCCGTCAGGATGTTGATAGCTCTGCATGATCTACTCCTTCGTAGAGAGATGAATGAACAGACAAAAATAGAACACGGATTGAACGGATTTGACGGATTAAAACGGATTTTTCTGATCCAAAAAAAGATCCGTTTTAATCCGTCAAATCCGTCCAATCCGTGTTCTATTTTTTCTCCTCCGCCAAGATCAGGACCGTGTGCAACAGCACATTGGCCCCGTTGATCAGATCCTGGGGATGGGTGAACTCTTTGGGGTTGTGGCTGATGCCGTCCACCGAGGGCACGAAGAACATGGCCGCCGGGGTGATGGCGCTGAGGACCTGGGTGTCGTGGCCGGCGAAGCTGACCAGCCGGGTGTGGGAAAGGCCCAAACGGTCCGCCGCCCGTTCGATGGCGGCCATGACCTGCTCGTTCATGGGCGCGGCCCCGCCCTCGCCCGGGGTGGTGGCGCTGACCGTGAGACCGTGCGCCTCGGCCACATCCTGCGCCAAGGCCAGCAACGCGGCCTCCATTTCATCAAGCTGGGCCTCGCTGCCGTGGCGAAATTCCAGGGCCAGATCCACCTGGCCGGGCACAATGTTGAAGGCCCCGGGCTGTACTTGGATGCGTCCGCAGTTCATCACCCCAGGCGAAAAGCGGGCCATGACCAGATCCTTGGCCTGCTGGATAAATGCCGCCGCCCCCCACAGGGCATCGGCCCGCCGCGGCATGGGCATGGTCCCCGCATGGGCAGGCCGACCATGAAAATAGAGCCACATGGAGCGGATGCCCACAATCGCCTCCACCACGCCGATGTCGATCCCGGCCTCCTCCAGCCGGGTCCCCTGCTCCACATGCACCTCCACAAAACCGGCGATACTCTCGGGGTCCCGCCGGGCAGAGAGTACCCCGGCCCGGTCGCTGCCGATGCGGGCCAATCCGCCATCCAGGGCCGCGGCCCCGCCTCGCACCGTCCGCAGCGCCTCCAACGAAACCTGCCCGGCCAGGGCGGAGCTGCCCAACAGCCCGGCGATGGTACCCTCTTCGTCGGTAAAGCTGATCGCTTCCAGGGTGACCGGAAGCGTCAGCCCGGTCTGTTTTATCGTGCGTAGCACCTCTAAGGCGGCCAAAACGCCCAACGCGCCGTCGTAGGGGCCGCCGTTGGGGACCGTATCCAGATGGGAGCCGATGAGCAGGGTCTTGGCCCCAGGCTCCCCGGCGGGCAGCGCCCCGGAGAGGTTGCCCGCCCCATCCTGGCCAAAGAGCAGCCCGGCATCCGCCACCCGGTGATAGAACCAGGCCCGTCCCTCCACATCCGCGGCAGAGAGGGCGGGCCGCGAGATGCCCCCCTCCTTGGTGCGCCCGATCCGGCTCAACGCCGCCAGGTCGGCCAGAAAACGCTCCGAATCGATCTTCAACACACGGTCCATCCTTCCTAATGAACTTCCGGCCATTTTCCGGTATAATGAAGTGTGTACGAGCAAGTTTCTCACCGCAAAGAGCGCAAAGATTAAAAAGAAAAGCTCTGTTCTTCTTTGCGCCCTTTGCGCCTTTGCGGTGAAGATCCAATCGAACTACCCACCTTCAAGGAGGAAGGCATGACCCTTAAAAAGCGTCACGAGGACAGAGATGTCCACGCCACCAGCATCAACGGCCACGAGCTGCGCCCGGAAAGCCTGATGATGAGCTACGGCTACCGGCCCGAATGGTCCCAAGGGGCGATCAAGTGCCCAATTTTCCAGACCAGCACCTTTGTTTTTGAAAATGCAGAGGAGGGCAAGGCCTTTTTCGAGCTGGCTTATGGCCTGCGCAAGGCCGAGCCGTCGGAGGAGATGGGGCTGATCTACAGCCGGTTGAACAACCCGGACCTGGAGATTTTGGAGGACCGGCTGACTTTGTGGGATGGGGCCGAGGCCGCCGCGGTCTTCGAGAGCGGCATGAGCGCCATCAGCACCACCCTGCTCACCTTCCTCAAGCCCGGGGATGTGATCCTGCACAGCGAGCCGGTCTATGGGGGCACGGACTATCTGCTCAAGCACATCCTGCCCCGTTTCGGCATCCGGCCCGTGGGCTTCCAGGCCGGGGCCGGCGCGGCGGCGGAGATCGAGAAGCTGCTCCTTGACCGCCAGATCAGCGAACATGCGGCCATGATCTACATCGAAACCCCGGCCAACCCCACCAATGCCCTGGTGGACATCCAGGCCTGCCAGGATCTGGCCGCCCAGTTTGCCCAGCCGGATCGTCGGGCCTTGGTGGTGGTGGACAACACCTTCCTCGGCCCACTCTGGCAGCACCCCCTCAAGCACGGGGCGGATCTGGTGATCTATTCCGCCACCAAATATATCGGCGGCCACAGCGATGTGATCGCCGGGGTGTGCATGGGGTCCAGGGATCTCATGGCCCAGGTCAAGCTCATGCGCACCATCTTCGGCACCATGGCCGGGCCGTGGACCGGGTGGCTGCTCCTGCGCAGTCTGGAAACCCTGAAGCTGCGCATGACCGCGGAGATGAAGAGCGCCCGCTATGTGGCCGACTACCTGGTCAACCACCCCAAGGTGGAGCGGGTCTACTACCTGGGCCACCTCACCCCGGACGATCCCCAATACGCCATCTATCGCAAGCAATGTATTGCCCCCGGCGGCATGATCGCCTTTGACGTGGTGGGCGGCGAGGCCGAGGCCTTCCGCTTCCTCAACAGTCTGCAACTCTTCCACCTGGCCGTCAGCCTGGGCGGCACCGAATCCCTGGCCGAACACCCCGCCTCCATGACCCACGCCGACGTGGACCCGGAAGAGCGCCAAGAGATGGGCATCACCGACAAAATGGTCCGCCTCTCCATCGGCGTCGAACACCCGGAGGACTTGATCGCGGATCTGGAGCAGGCGTTGGGGGCGGTGTGATTTGTTGATTTGTTGATTTGTTGATTGGTGGCGGGTCTATCTTGACCAATCAACAAATCAACAAATCAACGTATCTCAACCGTGAACACGTACCCCTCCGCCACCTCCCCGCCTGGCGTGGCGTAGTTGAGGGCGATGGTGGTCTGGCCGGGGGCGGTGGGCATGAAGATCCAGTATTCCTGGCCCCGCTCCGCGTCCGGTGTGTTGACGTAGTGGAGCTGGGTCTGCCGGGCCGCGGTGAGCTGCAGGAGGGCCGGGTCGATCTCCTGGGCCAGTTGCCAGGCGTGGGTGTCGGCCTGCTCCGAGGGCAGGGCGATCACAAAGGCCTGGCCGTTCTCCACCTGGATGGGTTGGGCCGGGTCCGAGAAAAAGAGGCCGCTCTCGCCCTTGGCACAGCCGGCAGCCAAAACAACGACCAAGATCAGGGCCAGAAGGGTCTGGATCAACAAGAAAAAACGACGTGGACGAGTGGAGAAAGTAGCCATAGTCAACTCCAATGTGAGGGGTGGGCGTAAAGGTTGGACGAAACCAGGGGATACATGTAGCTCTGCCCCTGATTCTACTGCGGACCGCCCCAGAGTGCAATTGCAGGGTAGGCCAACGTCCTCGGCATGAGGCGCAATTCAGAATTGCCCCTTTCCCCGGCATAACCCACTGAGAGCAACCCGACAACCGGCCAATGGGAGAATGGCGGGTGGTGAATAGCGGATGGCAAATGGCGAATGGCGAATCGCTGACACCCTTAAGTTTCACGTTTCACGCACCACGAAAGGCATTTCCATGCGACGCATTGCAATCGCCCTGTCCAAAGGCGGGGTGGGGAAGACGACGACCGCGGTGAACCTGGCCGCCGGACTGGCTCAGACCGGTCAACGGGTGCTGTTGGTGGACATGGACACCCAGGGCCAGGTGGGCAAGAGCCTGGGCATCCAGCCCGAGGTGGGGCTGGCCGAGGTGGTGGCCGGGGAGGTGACGGCCCAGGCCGGGCCGGTCTCCGTGCGGGAAGGGGTGTGGCTCCTGGCCGGCGGACGGGGGCTGATGGGGCTGAAACGGCTGATCGCCCGCAAAGACTTCGGCGCAGAGCAGACCGTGGCCGAGGCCCTGGCCTCCTTGGACGCCGACTACGACTTCGCCATCATCGACACCGCCCCGGGCTGGGACAGCCTGACCGTCAACGCCCTCTTCTACGCCACCGAAATCCTGGCCCCGGTCTCATTGGAAGTGATGGCCCTGCAAGGCTTGCTGGAATTCAACCGCAACCTGGAGGGCATCCAGCGCTATCACACCGGCCTGAGCCTGAACTACATTCTGCCCACCTTTATGGACCGCCGGGTCAAGAAGTCCGAAGAAATTTTGGGCCAACTGCGCACCTATTTTGGCGACAAAGTGTGCGACCCCATCCGCTACAACGTGCGCCTCTCCGAAGCCCCGGGCTATGGCCAGACCGTCTACGAATACGCCCCCCGCTCGGTCGGGGTGGAAGACTACCGTTCATTGACAGAAAGGATTCTCCGTCATGGCTGATCGCAAGAAGACCCCAGACCTGCTGGCCTCCGTGCTAGCCGAGCCGGTTCTTTTGGGTGAAGATGAAGTCAAAGCCCAGATTAAGGCCAAGGGGGCCAAAGCCAAACCCAGAAAAAATAGCACGCCCAAAGTCAAACCGAAACCCGGGCCAACGGCCAAGCCCGCCGCCCCGCCTCCCGCCGCCCCGCCCGCCTGGGAATACATGGAAGTCACCTTCCGGGAGTACGACGGCTGGCGGCCCCGGCTGATCAACGGCAAAGAGCTGCGGGGCTGGAAGAGCCAGCCGGTGAGCCATGACTATCTGGCCCAGTTGGGCGCCCAGGGCTGGGAACTGGTGAGCATGGGCGAACGCCATCGCAACCAAAAAGAGGCCTATTTCAAACGGCAGGTTTCCAGCGAGGCCAGTCCCGCAATCAAGTAGGTGTGGTTTTTAACCGCACCTACATAGCCCCCAGGAGTACATTCCTTGACCACCACCACCACCCTACTGTTCGTCGTTCTGTTTGTCCTGGTCCTGCTCTCCCTGGCCCTCAACATCACATTGATCGTCTATGGGCTGCGCATCCGCGGCCAACTGTTGGGCCTGCGGGAGACCGTGGGCCACATGCTGGCCGAGGCCATCACGGGCCTGGGCAGCTTCGACGATCTCTCCCTGCGCTATGACATCCCGGTCAAGGACAGCCTGCCCGTGTTGGCCCAGATCCCGCTGAAGGAGGAGATGAACATCTCGGTCAAGGGATCCATCCCGGTCAACCAGGTGGTGCAGACCACAGTGACCATCACCGCCTCCCCCTTCGGGATCAAGGTGCCCCTGGATGTGGAGGTGCCCCTCAACATCAACGTGCCCATAGACATCGTCCTCCCCGTCATCATCGACCACAACCTGATCATCGACACAGATGTGCCCATCGATCTGAACGTGCCCATCCACATTGAGTTGGGCAAGACGGAGTTGAGCGACTTCGTGGATCAAGTGCTGGAAAGTTTGAGGCAATTGGAGGGGTTGTTGGGCACGGAGTTGACGCTGAACGAATGATCCTCGTTCCCACGCTCTGCGTGGGAATGCACCCGGACGCTCCGGCGTCCCCTCGGCGCAGAGCGCCGAAAAGCCGCTCCCACGCGGAGCGTGGGAGCGAGAAGGGCAAGAAAAACCAAAAGCGCCGTGGTCAACTCACCGACCACGGCACCCTCTCCCATCCTTCCAACCAACCAACCAACAAACTAACCAACCCAACCCAACTACCGACCCATCTTCTTCTGAATCTTGGCCCAACTGTCCCGCAGGGCGATGGTGCGGTTGAAGACCAGATGGTCCGGGGAGGAGTCCACGGCGTCCGGGGTGTAGTAGCCCTGGCGCTCGAACTGGACCGTGACACCGGTTTCGGCGTCGGCCAGAATTGGCTCCAGCTTGGCGTTGGTGAGGACCTCTAACGAGGCCGGGTTGAGGTCGTCCATCCAGTTGCCCGTGGCGCTGCCTGGGGTCTCGGCGCTAAAGAGGCGGTCATAGTTGCGGATCTCGGCATCCAAGGCGTGGGCGGCGGAGACCCAGTGCAGGGTGGCCTTGACCTTGCGGCCGTCCGGCGCGTCCCCGCCCTTGGTGGCCGGGTCGTAGGTACAGTGGAGTTCGACGATCTCGCCGGTTTCATCCTTGATCACATCCGTGCAGGTGACGAAGTAGGCGTAGCGCAGGCGCACCTCCCTGCCTGGGGAGAGGCGATAGAACTTGCGGTACGGCTCCTCCATGAAGTCGTCCTGCTCGATGTAGAATTCCTTGGAGAAGGGCACCATCCGCGTGCCAGCGGAGGCGTCCTCCGGGTTGTTGATGGCTTCCAGCATATCCACCTGGCCTTCGGGATAGTTGGTGATCACCACCTTGAGGGGGTTGAGTACCACCATACGGCGTGGGGCCGACTGGTTTAGCTCCTGGCGGATCAGATAGTCCAACAGGTCGATTTCCACAACGCTGTTCGTCTTTGCCACCCCCACCCGGTCGGCCAGATCCCGCAGGGCCTTGGGCGGGATGCCCCGGCGTCGCAGGGCGGAGAGGGTGGGCATACGGGGATCGTCCCAGCCGCTGACCCGGCCCTCCTCCACCAGACGGCGCAGGTTGCGCTTGCTCATCATGGTGTAGGTGAGGACCAGCTTGGCGAACTCGATCTGCTGGGGTTTGTGGATGCCCAGGTTGTCGATAAACCACTCGTAGAGCGGGCGGTGATCCTCAAATTCCAAGGTGCAGATAGAGTGGGTGATGCCCTCGATGGCGTCGCTCTGGCCGTGGGCCCAGTCGTACATGGGATAGATGCACCATTCGCTCCCCGTGCGGGGATGCTCGGCGTGGAGGACCCGGTACATCACTGGGTCCCGCATGTTGATGTTGCCCGAAGCCATGTCGATCTTGGCCCGCAGCACCTTGGATCCGTCGGGGAACTCGCCTTCCTTCATGCGCCGGAAGAGGTCCAGATTCTCCGCCGCGGGACGGTTGCGATAGGGGCTCTCCTTGCCCGGCTCGGTCAACGTGCCCCGATATGCCCGGATCTCGTCCGCGGTCAGGTCGTCCACATAGGCCAGCCCCTTCTCGATCAGGGCAACGGCCCAGTCATAGAGCTGTTGGAAGTAGTCGGACGCGTAGTAGAGCCGGTCCTCCCAGTCGTAGCCCAGCCAGTGGATATCCCGAATGATGGCGTCGATATATTCCTGCTCTTCTTTGGTCGGATTCGTGTCGTCAAAGCGCAGGTTGGCCTTGCCGCCAAACTCCTGGGCAATGCCAAAGTTCAGGGCAATGGACTTGCTGTGGCCGATATGCAGATAGCCATTGGGCTCCGGCGGAAAACGGGTATGCACCCTGCCGCCAAAACGACCACTCTCGTTGTGGCCCACAATAATCTCCCGCACAAAATCCAGGGAGCGATAGTCGTTTGAATTGTCAGTCATAGTTATGTCTCGCAGATCTGAGTATGGTTGGTTGTAATGTTGGACGGATGGACTGGCGGGAATGAGTAGGGAGTAATGAGTAAGTGTGGTTTGCACCGGGATCAGCCCTCCCCACACACTCATTACTCCTTACTTTTTACTCATTGCTCGCCTGCAACGCCCGGGTAGCATTCTCCACCCGGCGCAACACCTCCTGGCGACCCAGCACGTCCATGCTCTCAAAGAGGGGCGGGGAGACCTTCTTGCCCGTCACCGCCACCCGGAAGGGGCCGAAGAAGCTGCCCGCTTTCACGCCCATCTCCTCGGCTTTGACCCGGAAGGCGTCGTGGATGGTCTCGGCGGTGAAGGGCTCCACCTGGGCCAGCGCCTCGGCCCCGGCCTGGAGGACGGCCACACTTTGGGCGGCGTCCAGCTTCTTGCCCAAGAGTTGGGACGTGTCGGGATAGGTGATGGCGTCGGCGTCCACAAAGGCCCAATCCACCCAGTTGATGGCGTCCTTCAAGGTCACCAGCCGCTCTTGGATGATGGGCGCCAGTTTGTCCAGCTTGTCGCTGGCGGCCAGTTCGGCCTCGCTCACCCCCAAGGGGCCGGCCAGGAAGGGAACCAGGCGCGCCTTGAGGTCCGCCGGGGTGAGGCCGCGCATATAGGTGCCGTTGAACGAATCCAGCTTTCCATAGGGCATGGCCGCCGGGGCCGGGTTGATGTCCGCCACATCGAAGCGGGCGATGGCCTCCTCACGGGTGAAGAGGTCCGTCTCGCCGTCATAGCTCCAGCCCACATTGGCCAGCAGGTTGAAGAGCGCCTCGGGCAGATAGCCGGCCTCGATAAACTCGTTGACCATGACCAGATATTCCTTGCCGGCCACCACCTTCTTGCGCTTGCTCATCTTGCCCTTGCCGGAGGGGTCCAGGATCACGGGCAGATGGACAAAGCGGGGGGCGGTCCAGCCCAAGGCGTCGTGGATCAGTTGGTGGATGGCCGCGGTGGCCAGCCACTCCTCACCCCGCAGGATGTCGGTGATCTCCATCAAATGGTCGTCCACCACCACGGCCAGGTGATACGTGGGCAGCCCGTCGCTCTTCAGCAGCACCATGTCCTGCAACTGGCTGTTGTCCGTGGTGATGTCCCCCCGGATCAGGTCGTGGAAGGTCGTGCTGCCCGCCAAGGGCACAGCCAGGCGCACCACGGGGACGATCCCCGCAGCCTCTCGTTCGGCCCGCTCTGCCGCGGTCAGGTTGCGGCAGTGGCGGTCATAGCCCGTGGGCTGCTTGGCCCGTTGCTGTGCCTCCCGCAGTTCTGCCAACCGTTCCGCGGAACAGTAGCATTTATAGGCATGGCCTCTCTCCACCAATTGCTCGGCAAAGGGCGCGTACAACGCCTTGCGCTCGGTCTGGATATAGGGGCCAAAGGGACCGCCCACATCCGGGCCTTCGTCCCAATCCAGCCCCAGCCAGCGCAGCCCGGCCTGGAGATCCCGCACACTATTGGGATCAAATCGCTTTTGGTCCGTGTCTTCGATACGCAAAACAAAAGTGCCGCCCGTATGCTTGGCCCAAAGCCAGGCAAATAGGGCCGTGCGCAACCCACCCACGTGCAAAAACCCCGTGGGGCTAGGCGCAAACCGGGTACGCACCGGGCGCACAGGAGCGGCGGTTGAAAGTCCATTGCTGCTGGTCATAAAGTCCTCATTCTCAAAACGATCTTGGTGTGAAATTAACCATAACAGCGTACCACATGCCCCCAACAGCGTCAATTTTCACCGGGTTTTCGGGAACCACGAAAGTCAGCGTAGGTTGAGTAGCCCGACCGATCCCTGCCAAGTGCTTAACCCACAAAAAAGGGCGTATCGCTTGTACTGAGTGCGAAGCGTATCGAAGTGAAACCAGAGCGGGTTGACCCGCTCTGGTTTCGATACGCCGCCAGTTCTTGAATGGTCAGCGGAGATTTCGGGGCGGCTACTCAACCGGCGCTTGTCTTCGTTTCCCCCTTCGCCCTGTCACCCCCTCACCCTGTCACCCCCTCACCCTGTCACCTTGTCACCCAATCTCCCCCCGCGCCAGCGTGGTGAGGTGGCCGAAAGCGGGGTCGCCGAGCATGTCCAGGCGACGGGGGCGGGGGAGGTCGATGGGGAGCTGGGCCTTGATGTGGCCGGGGCGCTCGCTGAGGACCAGCACCCGGTCGGACAAAAAGACGGCCTCTTGGATGCTGTGGGTAACCATGAGCACGGTTTGGGCTTGCAGACCGACGATGCGCTGCAATTCCAGGTTGAGCCGCTCCCGGGTCAAGGCGTCCAGCGCGCCGAAGGGCTCATCCATCAACAACAGCCGGGGCCGTTGGATCAACGTGCGGGCCAGGATCACCCGCTGGCTCATACCACCGGAGAGTTGACGGGGGTAGGCGTCGGCAAAGCCGGTCAGCCCCACCAGGTCCAGCAGATCCAGGGCATGGTCGCGGGCCGCGTCGTCGGGCCGGCCATGCCGGATCTCCAGGGGCAACAGCACATTTTCCACCACCGTGCGCCAGGGCATCAGGTTGGTCTTTTGGAAGACGAAACCGATCTCCGGGTTGGGGCCATCCGCCGGCGCGCCGTTGAACCAGACCCGCCCGCTGGTGGGCCGGATCAGCCCGCCGATGATGCGCAGGAGCGTGCTTTTTCCGCTGCCGCTCGGCCCCAAAATGCTCACAAATTCCCCCGCGTCCACACTGAAACTGACCGGTCGCAAAGCATTCAAATGCCGCGGCCCGTCGGTGAAGGTCTGGCAGACAGAGTCTAGGGTGAGGAGTGGTGTGGGCATGGTGGTTGATTTGTTGATTTGTTGATTTGTTGATTTGTTGATTGATTGTTGGTTGGTTGGTGGTTGGTTGTTGGCTGGGCACCCATTCGGGCTAAATCAACCAATCAACCAATCAACGTCCCAAAAACTCGTTCGTGAACATCCCCTCGGCGGGGACGAGAGTATCGACTAAACCAATCCGCTGCATGAGTTCAGCGGCGGCTTGCCATTGGGCCAGGGTGGTGGCGCCGGGTTGGGCGTCCGCGGCCGAGGTCCAATAGGGCAGGACGGCGTCGAAGACGGCCCGGTTGGCGGTTGCGTTGTCCCCCCCGGCCTCGGGGACAAAGGTGAGGGTGTCGGCGAAGGCCTGGTCCGGGTTGGCCAGGGTGAAGGCGATGGCCGCTTGGGTGGCCCGCACCATGCGGGCCACCAGGTCCGGGTTGGCGTCAATGGTCTTTTGGTTGGTGACCAGCCCGTTGGCCGGAATGCTCAAATAGTTGTCCAGGGCGATCTGGGTGGTGGGGATGCCCTCCTGGGCCAGGATCACCGGGCCGTTGACGCCGTAGTCGACCGCCGCGTCCACCGTTCCTTGGCTGACCGCCGCGGCCTGGGTGAAGCCGATGCTCTCGACCCGCACATCGGCTTCGGTGAGGCCGGCGGCCTCCAAGATGCCCCGGAAAGCCACATAGTTGGCCCCAAAAAGACCGGGCAGGCCGATGGTCTTGCCCGCCAGATCCGCCGGTTCGACGATCCCAGCGTCCGCCTTGGCGAAGACGACCACCGGGTATTTGGTGTACCAATTCAGCACATATTTCACGGGCAAGCCCTGGGCCTGGCCAAGCACAATCTGGTCCCCGCTGCCCACCATAAATTGGAAGGCGTCGGTCCCCACCAGCTTGAGGTAGTCGTTTTCGAAGCCATAGTCCAGGCTCACGTCCAGCCCTTCGGCGGCGTAGAAGCCCTGGG
>CAZKEX010000127.1:0-2223 GCA_964551895.1 uncultured Caldilineaceae bacterium
CGACGCGCCCAGCCGTCCGGCCAGACACATCTCCGCCAACGCCACGCCCAGCCCGCCTTCGCTGAGATCATGGCAACTCCGCACCAACCCGGCGCGGATGGCTTGGTGAGATGCCTTGTACCGGTCCAGCGCGCCGGCGGGCAGGGAGGGGGCTGTGCCGCCCTCTACGCCCAAAATGTGATGCAGCAACGACCCGCCCAACTCGTTCCGGGTTTCGCCCAAAAGATAGAGCAGGTTGCCCGGCGTCTTGAGGTGGCTGGTGCAGATGCGGTGCATGTCCGGCACGATGCCCATGGCGGAGATGAGCAGGGTGCCGGGGATGGGATGGCCGTTGAATTCGTTGTAGAGGCTGTCCTTGCCCGAAATGAAGGGAGTGTTGAAGGCCACGGCCCCGTCATAGCAGCCCTGGGCGGCCCGCACCAGGCCGCCCAGGCGATCCGGCAGGGTGGGGTTGCCCCAGCAGAAGTTGTCCAAAATGGCGATACGGTCCGGGTCCGCGCCCACGGCCACGGCGTTGCGGACCGCTTCGTCGATGGCGCTGACGGCCATAGCGTACGGGTCATGCTTGCCCAGCAGGGGGTTCAGCCCCGCGCTGAGGCTGAAGGCCATGTCGTGGCGCCACGTGCCCAGGGGCTTGAGTACCGCGGCGTCGCTGGGCCCGTCCATCTCCGGCCCGGTCAGCGGACGCACCAACGTGCCCCCCCGCACCTCGTGGTCGTAGCGCCGGATCACCTCCTCTTTGCTGGCGACCGAGGGGTGGGCCAGGAGGGTGAGGAGGAGGGATCGGGGATCAGGGATCGGGGATCGGGGATCGGAGATCGGGGCATCCTCCTGATCCCCGATCCCCGATCCCCGATCCCTGTGTTCTGCTTTCATGTGGCGTCGAGGCAATCCATCGTGGAGGAAGGCCATGCTCAGGTCGGCGACCACGCGCTGATTGTAGCGCACGACCAGCCGCTGGTCCCCGGTGAAGTGGCCAAGGACGCGGATCACCACGTCCCACAGGTCGGCGATGGCTTGCAGGGCGGCCAATTTGGCCGGGGGGACGGCCATGACGATGCGCTCTTGGGCTTCGGAGAGCCAGATCTCCCAGGGGGTGAGGCCGGGATATTTGAGGGGCACGTCGGTCAGTTCCACATCCACGCCCAGCTCTTCGCCCATCTCGCCCACGGAGGAGGAGAGGCCACCCGCGCCGCAGTCGGTGATGGCCGTGTAGAGTTTGGCGTCTCGGGCCGCTTCCAGCGCCTCGATCAGCCCCTTTTCGGTGATGGGATCCCCGATCTGCACGGCGCTGCCGGAGGTTTCGCTGGTGTCGTGGGTCAATTCTGCCGAGGAGAAGGTGGCCCCGTGCAGCCCGTCCCGCCCAGTGCGCCCGCCCAGGACGACGATCAGATCGTCCACGTGGGCCTGGGTGGGGTGGCTGCCGTGGGGAAGGAGACCCACCGCGCCGCAGAAGACTAGGGGGTTGCCCAGATAGCCCTGGTCGTAGACAATGGCCCCGTTGACCGTGGGCAGGCCCAACTTATTGCCATAGTCGCCGATGCCCGCCACCACCCCGGCGGCCACCCGTTTGGGATGCAAAATGCCCGCGGGCAACTGGTCGTGGGGGAAGTCCTGGGGACCGAAGCAGAGGAAATTCGTGGTGGCGATGGGCCGGGCGGAGACGCCCAAGATGTCCCGCACCACGCCGCCCACGCCGGTGTTGGCCCCGCCAAAGGGTTCCAGGGCCGAGGGGTGGTTGTGGGTCTCCACTTTGAAGGCCAGATCGTGGGTGTCGTCAAAGGCGATGATCCCGGCGTCGTCCACAAAGGCCGAGCGCAGCCAGTCCCGGTTCACAGTTTCTGTGGCGGCGCGGATGTACTGGTTGAGCAGGCCGTCCACGGTCTCTTTGCCAATGACGTTGCCGTCGGCATCCAGATGGGTGAAGTCGATCACGGCCCGGAAGGACTTGTGGACGCAATGTTCGGACCAAGTCTGGGCCAGGGTTTCCAGTTCCACATCCGTGGGCGGACGGCCCACCCGTTCGAACTCGGTCTGGATGGCGCGCATTTCGGCCAAGTCGAGGGAGAGCAGGCGTTCCCGGCTGATCTGGAGCAAGGCAACGTCGTCCAGCCCGGCCAGGGGGACGGACTCCACCCGGTCGCTGGCCGTGGTCTCCGCGCCAAATTGGGGCGGGATGGGGCCGAGGCTGAAGTGTTCGATGGTGTCGTTGCAGAGGAGTTC
>CAZKEX010000127.1:2323-11449 GCA_964551895.1 uncultured Caldilineaceae bacterium
AACTCGTAGCGGGTGGCGGTGGTGACTTGGCAGGCGGGCAGACCCAACTCAACCATGCCCCGCACCAGCTCTCTGGCCGTCACGTCGGTGACACCAGGGCGAAGGGCTACCTCTACTGCCGCCAGGTCGGGCGTGGACGAGATCTTCCCCCGGCTTAGATCGACCCAGCGGGCACGCTCGGTCACCGGGTCAACCAAAAGAGAAGCGCAGAGCCTGGAAAGGGCCTCTGCGCCGGGGTTGTCTGACAAGTAGTAGATTGTGATGATCCGACAGGCCTGGAGCCGATGGCCCAAATCCGCGGCCTGGCGCACAATCTGTCTGGCGTCCGCCTGCCTGCCGCCGCGTACTTCGATCCGAACCGTCATGGCGCGCTCCCTTGTGTGGATGGCGATCGGCGTTGATCGAATCTATGGGGTTAGGGGATCTCTTGGTTGAGTACGTTCTTGATGTAGTCCTGGCCGATGATGATGCGCAGGTCGATGTTCTGTTCGTTGGCCAGCCCGGTCAGCTTGGAGACCGTGGGCTGGATGGCCAGGTCGGCGCTGACCTTTTCGATCAGGGTGGCCGGGGTGTGATAGTTGACCACCAGGGTGCGCCGATAGTCCAGCCGGTCAGCGTCGCCGATGGAGACCACGTTCCAGCCCCGAGCTTCCAGGATCTCCTGGGTCAGGGCCGCGGCGCCGGGATAGCCGGCCCCGTTGAGGATCTCGACCCGGATGTCTTTTGCATCAAGCTGGGAGACCCCTTCGACCAACCCGGCGGCCGTGGCGGATGTGGTGGTGATGGCCGCGTCCACGGTTATGATCTCTGTGGGGGCGGCGAAGAAGTCACGCATGGCCAGGCGGATGCGTTCCCGGTTGGGCAGCAGGATCCAGGCCCCGTCGTCGGTGTAGGTTTCGGTGCCGAAGCGGTTGTCCAGCACCAGTTGGCGTACCTCGGTCAGGGCGTCCTGGCCCACAAAGCGGGCGACGCCGATGGCCTCGGTGAGGGGCATGTCCGTGTCGATGCTGCCCCGCAGGGTGGCGAAGAGTTGGGGGGCCTTGGCGATCAGGGTGGGGATCATGGAGGCCCGCAGCACCTTGTCCAACACGGCCTGGATCACCTGTTGCTGGCGTCCGGCCCGGTTGTAGTCGTCGTCCGTGTTGCGGGTGCGGGCATACATCAGCGCCGTGGCCCCGTCCAAATGTTGGGGACCGGCGTCGATGTGGAAGGTCATGTAGCCGTAGTCCACAGTGGGATATTGCTCGTCGTGGATGGTCTTGGCCACCACCAGATCGATGCCGCCGATCAGGTCCACCATCTTCACAAAGCCGTCAAAATCCACCCGCACGGAATACTGGATGGGCTGGCCGATGAAGGCGCTGACCGTGTCTTTGGCCAGTTGAGAGCCTCCGCCCGGATAGCGACGGTTTTCGCCGATGGTATAGGCGCTGTTGATCTTCCAGGTCAGGTCATAGCCGGGGATGGGCACCCACAGATCCCGGGGCAGGGAGAGCATCCCGGCCACGCCTGTGTTGGGGTCCAGGGTCATCAACATCATGGTGTCCGTGCGAGGGGCATCGGTCTCGCCCGGGCGTGAGTCCACCCCCAGCAGCAGGATGTTGATCCGGCTGCTGGGCAGATCCTCGATGCTGGCCGCCACGGTCCTGGTATCTTGGGGGTTGACCGGGACAGACTGGCCGCTCGCAGTCAGCAAGGGGGCCGCCCCACTGCTTTGGGCGATGGTGGACTGGATCTGGGTGAACTGGATGCCGTCGCCATAGCTGCGATCAAAGGCCCAATTGTAGAGCAAGCTGCCGCCAAAAATGGCCGCGGCCACGATAGTCAAAACATAAAAGCCAGCAACCAGAGCCGTGAAAGGATTTCGACGGGTTCGGGCCGATGGCTTGGGCAAAGGCGAATGATTCAGTTGCGTGTTGCGATGGTTCTGTGTTGTCATAGCCTGGAAATTATGGCATAGAGCAGCGGGCCACGCAAATTTTTCGGTCTCTGCTGAAGGCGATAAGCAGGGTATTGGCTCGGTTTTTGCTATCCCAAGCGTAGTTTACCCAAGTTGGTGGCAGATCGTAGGGGTTTGGTCTGTATTCGAAGTCCCTACGTGGGATGGACTAGCGTGGCAACGTCTGTTGATACAGCCCGGTCTGGGTCAGCAAGAAGATCTTGCCCGTGCCTTCGTCTACATAGATGCTGCGCAGACCCCGCAACAGGCCGGTGTCGACGGCCTGGAACTGGTGCAGATAGGAACCGTTTTCCCGGCTATAGACCAGCACCCTGGCCCCTGCCGCGTCTGCCAGATAGAGCCGGGTGCTGGTGACGATCATCTCCCGGGGATCTTCCACCTGGCCCACGTTGCTTTCCAGGGCAAAGGCCACCTGCTCCCCGCCAAAATAGCGCAGGATCTGGCCGTTCTCGTAGAGCAGCCAGACGTCGCCGTCGATGCGCATGGTGCGCAGCCCGGTCAGGTTGACCGTGGACCCCGGCGCAAACCAGAGGGTGGGCGGGGCTTCATAGCCGTTCCCAGAGGGCGAATACTTGTAGATCTGCTGGCTGCCCTGGTCGGCGGCATAGACCCAGCCATCCCCATAGACCGCAATCTGCACGGGCGCCTGCCACTCGTTCTGCCCGGCAAAGGTGAGCAGGGAGGCCCCATCCACCCGGTTATAGCGGAAGACATGGTTGTTGCGGTCCAGGATCAGCAGGCTGGGCTTGTCGGCAAAACCAGTGATCCGGGGCTGCCAGGTCACATCCACCAGCCGGCCCACGGTGACGCCACCCACGTTGTCCCCTTCCCGCAAGATCACCCCCGTGCGCTCCTCCACAACCGCCCGCTGGGCATCCAGGCGCAGATGCTCGATGACCTGGCGGCCTGTGTCCAAAATATACACATCCTGGTCCGCCACCACCACCTCCTGGGGATCTCCGCTGGCAAAGCGCTCCAGGGGAATGTCCAGGCCGTAGAGCAGATAGATCTGCATCACCGACTGTAACTCCTTTTCCAACTCGGCCCCCAGGTCGGAGATCTGGGCCGTGTTGCCCACAATCAGGGCGGCCTGTTGCAGATAGCCCTGGGCATCCGTGAGCAGATCCCGGGCCGCAGCATCCTGTCCGGCGTCGATCAACCCCTGGGCCTGGACCAAATTGGCCTCCACCAGCACCACCAGATTTTCGGCATCCACCCGGTTAGAGGCCCCGCGCAGATAGATGGTGGCCACGCCGATCACGGTCAGCACCAAAACCAGCACGGCCAGACTGACAAAGAGCCTGGCCCGGCCTCCCCTGGCCTTGGGCGGCGGCTCAAACTGGGCCACGGCCTCCGCGGCCATCTCCACCGGGGAAGGACGAAGGGGTTGGTCTGGGGTCTGAGCGGGCAGATCGACCCCCTCATTCGGTTGAGACAGTTGGGGGCGCGGCGGACGGCTGGGGATGAAGCTCCCCTGGCCGCTGCGGGGCGCGGGCGCGCGCTCCTTGTCCGGCAACATGCGGGTGACCAGCCCCTTCAGCCAGCGTCCGCCCTGCTGGGCCGCGCCGGCCAAGGTCGCCCCGGCAGCCCTCGGGGATCGGGACGAGTCTGCGCCCTGTCCGGCGGCCTGCTCCGCCGGGGTGGGCCGATCGGACGGCGCGGCCATCCGCGCCCCATATCCTTCCCTGGGGCCGGGATCCGCCTGGGGACGGGTGGCGGCCCGTCGGGCCGCATCGGCCAAGGAGAGGGGGGGATCTCGGCGCGGGCTGGGGGCAGGGGGCACATCCCGAACCGGGGGCGAGGCCCCGACGGAGGAGGTGGGCAGGCTGCGGGTGGGTCTGCGGCTGGGGGTTAGGGGGATTGGGGATTGGGGATTTGGGATTGGGGATTGGGCGATTGCAACGGGGTCGGAGAGGGTGATGAGCAGGCCCAGGATTTCGGCGGGGCTGCTTTGCTGGCGCAGATAATCGACCACGTCGAAGCGGTTGCCCGCGTCGGTGCGGGCCAAGACTTTGGCCAAGACTTCCAGGGGGAGGCGCATGAGCCAGTCGCTCTCGCCGATGAAGATCACATCCCCCACCCCCACCGTGTGGCGGCTGATGCTGACCTCCGGGTCGCTGATGCCGCCCAGGGGGGGGCTGAAATCTTCCGGGTCCGGGGAAACCTGGTCCACAGAGTTGCCAGCGGCCAAGACCACCAGCCCTGGCCCGGCGCTGGCCACGGTCAACTGGTTGCGCAGCAGGGCCACACAGACGATCCCGGCCCGCAGCTCCACCCCCTGTTCACGCTGGCGCTGGGCCATGTTCTCCTGGCGGATCTGGCTGTTGGCCGCGGTGATGGCCTGGGTCAGCACGCTGCTCTGGGATCCGCTGGCCGTGTAGTAGACCTGTTGGATGGTGTTGAGCATCTGGCGCAACACCCCGCCCTGGCCTGGCCCCTCGCTCAACAGGTCCACCAGCACATAGAGATTGCCCCGGTTGGCGTGGGCATCCTCTGGCCGGGGCTCCACAATGCGGATGCTCGAATAGCGGCTGTTGTCCGGGCTGATGCAAAAGGCCAAGTCCGTCTTCAGATTTTGGGTTGAGGGTATCTGTGATGTACTCATAATCGAAATTCTAGCCTGGGTACGGGTGAATGTCAAAGCGGGCAGCGGATAGCCGTTAACGGCTATTTGCTAACCCACGGCATATAGATCTCCGTCGGCAGCAGGAAGTCGGCGTAGGCGGCCCAGCGGCGGACGTTGATGTCCGCAACCACAGCCCGGTTGCGTACGGGGCCGCCGATGACCGTGGGGGAGATGACGGCCTGGAAGGTGAGCTGGGCCTGGGCGGTCGGGGTCAAACTGCTGCGCCAGGTGATCACCGTGCCGTCCACATCCCTGACCACATCCACGCTGCCCAGGCTGATCTGCACTGTGTTGGGCAGCAGGGAGATCTCTGCGGGCAGGGGATCGACCAAGACAGCCTGGGCCGGAATATCGCCTTGGTTGCCCAAGGTCAGGGTGAAGCCCACGGTCTCGCCGGGGTGGGCGTTCTCCGGCCCCACGATCTTGTCCAACACCAGCCACGGGCTGTTCACCCACATGGCCGACTGGTAGACGCTGGCGTAGTTGTCCTGGGTCTTCAGGCGGGCGTCAAAGGGCAGCCGGGTGCGCTCGGCCACCCCTGGCCCAACGGTCAACCGGACATGCAGGGTGTGGGGCGTCTCCGGCAACAGGGTCCCCGTCCAGGTCAGGGTGTGGCTGGCGCTGGCATAGCGCCATCCCCCCTGTACAGAGCCGTCGACCACCGTCACCTCTGCGGGCAGGGGCAGGGAGACCGACGCGCCGGGCTGAGGCGTGGTCGCCTGGGTGGTCAAGGTCAGGGTGAGGGGGATGCGCTCCCCCGGGGCGGCGTGGGCGGGCACGGTCAACTGGCTGCCCCCGAAAGGCCCCAACCAGGTCAGGGCGCGCCCCATGAGCAGGCTCAGATCCGCCGGGGCCATGCTCTCCAAGGGAAAGGGGAAGAAGGCGGTGCGCCAGCGATCCCCCTGGGTCAGGGCGGCCACGGTATAGCCGTGTTCGTCCTCCAGCCCGGCCTGGGCTTGGGCCGTCAACTTCAGGCCGTCGCTCCAGTTGGGGATGGGGTAGTCCAGCAGAAAGGGGCCGATATCCTGGCCCAAGGGGCTGCCGGTGATGGGGGCCACATCCGTGCTGGTGATGGTCCACAGGGGGCGCTGAACCCCCAAATAGGTCTTGACAAAGGGATTGGCCCCATGCAGATCCAGCAGATCCTGGCTGCTGAGAAGCAGCCGTCCGCCTGTGTCCAAATAGGTGGCCAGTTGGCTCTGCTCCAACTCGGAGACGGGCTGGAACCAATCGTAGCCGGTGAACCAGATCACCGTGGGGTATTTATAGAGGGTCTCCAGGGATGGGGAGCGATCGTTGGTGGCGACAAAGGTGTCATAGCCCAGGGCAGCGTTGTCCAGGGCCTGTTGATAGCGATCTTCGTGGTTGTAGAAACGCTCATCGTCCACCAGCAAGATCGGGGCCGGGGTTTTGCTGGTCAAGGTGACCTGGGCGCTGACCCCTGGGTTGGCCCGGTTGACCAGGCGGACGGTGTGGATGCCCTTTTGATCCCGGGTCAGATTTGGGGGCAGGGTCACACTGGCCACCAAGGAGCGGGTTGCACAGGGACCCAGGTCCAGGATCATCTCGTGGCCCAGGGGCGCGCCATCCACCTTCAGGCTGATGGGCCAGGACGCGCCCTCGCCGCTGCCCTGGATCTGCACATCGTAGCGGCCTGGGTCAACCCCCAGGCTGTCCACGCTGATGGTGTGGGTGACCGTCTCGCCGCTGTGGCCCACAGCCGGGCCGCCGGGGCCGGCCAGCAAGATCCCCTGGGATGCCGGGGCGGTCTGGCTCCACGGGATCAGCCGATCCAATATCTCTCGGCGCTGGGTCTCGGTCTGGGTTCCCTGTAGACCAAAGCCTATCCAGGCGGCCCGGAAGGCCTGGCAGGTGCCGCTGGTCATGGCCCCCACACTGCCGTCGGGCCAGGTCAACAGGGGCTGGGCAGTCTTGCCATTGTTGACCTCCACCGAATCTGGCCCCCTTTGGCTATAGGGCGGCTGTTTGGTATTCAAGGTCACGGTGAGGCCAGCCAAAGGTGAGGCCAGGGTACCGGTCATCTGCTCAATGGTCTCTTCGGTCTTGAACCAGGCCCCCAGGGAATAGGGGAAGTATTGGGAGATGTTCACAATCGAGCCGCCGCCGTCCCAATAGGCGATATCCTGGCCGGTCAAGATGATCCGTCCGCCCTGGTCCAAAAAGCCCTGCACCGCGGGATCCGCCCCAATATACGAGGGCGAATCCAGAGGCGCGGACCAGATCACCAGATCATAGGCCCGCATCTGATCCGTCGTGGGCAGATCGATGGGCATCTCCAGAATGCCAAAGGGGTTGCGGACCGTGTGGAGTTCCACCGGGTAGTTGAGCTTTTCCAGGCTCTCCAAAATAGGCTGCACCTGGCTGCGATAGTACCAGCGCCCGGTGTCCACCAGCAGGATGGTGGGGGCAGGGGTCAGCGCCGGGCTGATCTCGCTGCCCACGCCGATGGTCACCGGTTGGGTGATCTGCTGGATGCGATGGCCCCTGGCTTCAATTTGTAGATCCCAGGCCCCTTGGGGCAGGGCCACGCTAAAGGTGCCGTTGTTGGCATTGCTGCCCACGGTCACCGGCGTGCCGCTGACCGTGATGGTGGCGGCCAGGGGCACACCGGTGACGGCATCCGTGACCCGGCCAAAGATGGTGCCAACCGGCTGCAGGGCCAGGGGGACGGGCACATAGGTCTTCTTGCCGGTTTCGACGATCTGGCCGTAGATCACGGCGTCGTTGAAGCCAAAGGCCCTGCCGGTGACATCATACATGCCCGGGCGCAGGGCCACGGTGAAGGCTCCGTTGGCGTCCCCCAAGATGGTGACCGGGGCCTCACCGCCCCGGGGGGTGGCTGTAATGTGGGGATAGGCCACACTGCCCCCCACAGAGCGCATGACCTCGCCCCGCAGCTCGCCGCTCTGGGTCACCCGCAGCCCGGCCGCATAGGCGTTGACCAGCCCCACGCCGGTGTCGTTGTTGGGCACCTTGCTGCCCAAGGGCGTGGCGGTCTGGGCCAGGATCTCCTCCATCTGGTCCGGGGTCAACTGGGGGTTGGCCTGATAGATCAGGGCCGCCAATCCGGTCACATGGGGCGCGGCCATGCTGGTGCCGTCGGAGAGGGCAAAGCCGCCCAAATAGGAAGAAAAGATGTTGACCCCCGGCGCGGCCACTTCGGGTTTGGTCTCATCCCAGGGGCTGGGGCCCCGGGACGAAAAGCTGGCGGGCAGACGATCCTGGTCCACCGCGGCCACGGCCAGGGCCTCGGGGAAGCCGGCCGGTGTGGAAATGCTGCCCTTGGTGGGGCCTTCGTTCCCGGCGGAGAAGACCGGCAAGATGCCCGCGGCCCGCATGGCCTGGACATCCGGGCGGAAGGTCTCGTCGTAGCTATCGCTGCTGCCCCAGGAGCTGTTGACCACGTCCGGGGCCAGGGTGGGGTCGCCGTTGGGGGCCATCAGCCATTGAAAGCCGTCGTGGATCCAGCTTTCATAGGTGAAGCCCGTGTTGTTGAAGATCTTGACCGCGATCCACTTGGCCCCCGGGGCCACCCCTGTGCGGATGCCGTTGTGGTCATCCCCCACGATGGTGCCGGCCACGTGGGTGCCGTGGCCATATCCGTCGCCGGGATAGAGATAGGGTTCATCCGTGGACACATGCCAGTTGCCAGCGTGGATGGCCGGGCCCTTGGGATCGTAGCCCCGATACTGGTTGATCAGGACCGGGTGCTGCCAATCCACCCCTGTGTCCATGATGGCCACCACCGTCCCGGTCCCGTCCAGCCCCAAAGCCGTCTCGGCCAGATCCACCTGGAGCATCTGCAAATTCCACAAGGTGGCCTGGCCGGTGGCGGCCACCTCTGTGTCATCCGCCTGGCGGAACGGTCCGGCGTTCAGCTCGATCCGGCGGTCCAGCCGCACCTGCACCACATCGGCCCGCTGGGCCAGGCTCTGGATCAGGGCGGGCCGGGCGTTCATGGCCATGATGGGGCTGGCCCAAAAGCTGCGCGCCTCCGTGGCCAGTCCCTGGTCAACCGCCTGGGCCACCGCGCGCTGCAAGGCCCCGCTCTGGGCCGCGGCATCGGCCTGCAACATCTGCACCACCTGCACCCGCCGGTCGGCCAGGTCCGCGATGCGGGTGGCCGGGGCCAACAGCCGCGCCGTGTCCCGCTTCCACTCCACCACAATGGGCAACAGATCGACTGTGTCCGGGTTCTCCAAAAGCTGGCGCAGCAGTTGGGGATGCAGCCGGGCCGCGTTTTTGATCAAAAGATCAGCTTGGGTGGCGGAAAGGGGGGGCGGCGCATCCTGGGGCGCAATGCGCTGGGCCTGGCCGATTTGGGGCCACAGCAACAAGACCAGGCCCAGCAGGGCAATGGTCAACGCGGGCAAAAGGGAACGCAAGCGGGTGCGGATGTGTGGCATAGCATGGGCCTCGGCGTAGATCGATTAAGTGTGGGCGTGGGGGGTGTTGGCAAGTCTCTCTCGTTCCTACGCTCTGCGTGGGAACGCAAACGGACGCTCTGCGTCCCTCGGTG
>CAZKEX010000128.1:0-7234 GCA_964551895.1 uncultured Caldilineaceae bacterium
TGGGGATTGGGGATTGGTTGATTTGGGAGCGGGGAGTGGGGGGCATTGTGCATTGTGCATTGTGCATTGTGCATTTCTTCCGTCAGGAAGACCGGCGAAATCATGGTGATGTCGGGCAGGTGGTTGCCGCCTTGGAAGGGGTCGTTGACGATCACCACGTCGCCGGGCTGCCAGTCGGGGAAGAGGGGGAGGACCGTGGCGACGCTGGCCGGCATGGCCCCCAGGTGGGCGGGGATGTGGGCGGCCTGGGCCACCATCTTGCCGTCCGCGTCAAAGAGGGCGCAGGAAAAGTCCAGCCGCTCTTTGATGTTGGGCGAATAGGCCGTGCGCCGCAAAGTGATGCCCATCTCCTCGGAGACGGAGGCAAAGCGGTGGCGGTAGAGTTCCAGGGTGATGGGGTCCATTGTATCGCTCCGAGTTTGGGTGAGGGGGGAAGGGGTGACAGGGTGACAGGGTGACAGGGTGACAGGGTGAGGAAAGCGTACCTTGATTTTGATGGATACTCAAATTGGGATAGGACACGGATGACGCGAATTGGGCGGATTTGCGCGGATTTTATTCTTGTTCCCACGCAGAGCGTGGGAACATATTTGGGCGCTCTGCGCCCCTCGGCGCAGGAGCGCCGAATGAGCATTCCCACGCAGAGCGTGGGAACGAGATCCAATCGCTAATAAAAATCCGCGCAGATCCGCCCAATCCGCGCCATCCGCGTTCTGTTTTTATGTCCACTCATCCACCCACTCCTCCTTTTCGCCCACGACTTTGAAGCGGCGACCGGAGGCGGGGGGCATTTGGGCGTTCGGGTTGGGGAGGGCGGGATAGCCCCCGGCCATGTAGCCGCCCTGGGGATAGCCGGGTGGCTGTTGCTGTTGACCCATCCCCGGCCCGGCCAGGATGATCACTGGGGGCTGGGGTTGGCCGTAGCCGCCATAGGGATTGCCCCGCCCGCCACCGTAGTCCATAGGATAGTCCGGCTCCTCCTCCCGTCGTCCACCCCGGCCCGCGGCCAGGACGAGCAGAGCCACAGGCAGCCCCGCCATCACCCCCAGCAGGATGCCCACGCTCATGCCCAGGGCATCCGAGCTAAGACGGCTGCCAATGCTCCACCCCGCCGCGGCGACGAAGATGACCAATAGAAGTGCGACAAGTTTTTTCATGAGATCTCTCCAAATCAAAGGTGATTAGGAGATTGGGAGATTGATGATACGGCATCCAATCGCCCAATCTCCTAATCTCCTAATCGCCCAATCTCCCAATCGCTCCCTACGCAACCAACCAACAAACCAACCAACCAACCAATCAACCAACCAACCCTTTCACATCCTCCGGCCCCACCCAGGCGGCTTGGAAGCGGACGGTTTCGCCCTTCACCACCAGGAGGAAATCGCCCTTGCCTTCCAGCTTCTCCGCCCCGCTGCCGGCGATGCCCGTGGCATAGCGGGCTTCGTCGCTGCTGGCCACCATGCCCACCAGACGCACGGGGAAGTTGGCTTTCATGTGGCCGATCAGGGCCGCCGAGGGCTTTTGGGTGCAGGCGATCAGGTGGATGCCCGCTTCCCGGCCTCGCTGGGCCAGGCGGGTGAGCAGGGCCTCCATGCGCGCCCCGCCCACTTGGAGCAGATCCGCCAGTTCGTCCACGGCCACAACCAGCCGGGGTTCGCTGATCTTGGCCTGATCTCGCCGCTCCATCTCCTCCACCAGCCAGGAGAGACGGCCCAGGGCCGTGTCCATGTCCCCGGCCACATCGCCCAGGACGTGGGGCAGTTTGGCCAACGGGCCAAAGCCTCGGCCCCGTTTGGGGTCGATCAGCACGATCTGCACCTGGCGTTGGCTGTTGAATAGGGCCAGGGAAGTGAGCATGGTGCGGGCCAGGGCGGTCTTGCCGCTGCCGGTTGTGCCAGCAATTAGGACATGCGCCACATCTGGCGAAGGCAAGCGCAAGAGCAGGGGTGTGCCGCTCTGGTCCAGCCCCAAGAGCGCGGTGGCGGCGGGCGGCGCGGCGATCTGCTCGGCCAGGGCCAGGAGGCGGACCGGTTCGGATTCATCCCTGGGCACCTCCACATTGATGTCGCCGCCGCTGCGATAGACGCGGGCCTCCCGCACGCCCAGGGCCAGGGCGATCTCCTCGGCCAGGGAGGCCACTTTGCTGACCCGTGTGCCGATCTGGGGGGCCAGCTTGAATTGGACGAAGCGGGGGGTCACCGTGCCGCCGCGCACGCGGCCGCCCATCTTGTATTGCAGCAGGACGCCTTCAATGGCATCCGCCTGATAGTCGAGCATCTTTTTGCCAGGTGACATGGTTCCCCCTTTGTTGACAATAGATCAAATCTAGAACGTTTGTTCTGTTTTCGATTATAACAGAACATCTCTGGCTCTGTCCAATCACCATTTTGATCTGACAGCAGCGATCAATTTGGTGGAATGACGCCACTGGGAAAAGTAGAAATACACCGCAAAGGCGCGGAGAACGCAAAGAAGAACAAGAATTCGCTGCTACCGCCCATGCCGAGCGGTTGTCATTTTGAGCAGTGCCGTTATAATAGAAGGGGATGGGTGGCCGTGATTGTGCGGTTTTCAACTGCACCTATGGATACACCCTTGCCCATTCTCGCCCATAGAGGCTATTTGATGACACCCAACCAGGCCGGTTTTGACTTTGCCCAACTGTTCACCACGACGCTGTGGATCATGGGGATTGCCCTGAAAGGTACATTTCATGACATTTACCACCCTTCTCAACCCAACAACCCTGGCCGCCCACCTGGACGATCCCAACTGGGCGACCATCGATTGCCGCTTCTCCCTGGCGGACACGGAGCTTGGCCGCCGGGCCTATCGGGCCGCCCACATTCCCGGCGCGGTCTATGCCCATTTGGACGCGGACCTGTCCAGCCCCATCGTGGTCGGGCAGACCGGGCGGCATCCCCTGCCCACGGTGGAGAAAATGGCGGCGACGCTCTCGGCTTGGGGGATCGATGAAGGGGTGCAAGTGGTGGTCTACGATGATTGGGGCGGGGCCATCGCCGCCCGATTGTGGTGGATGTTGAGGTGGTTGGGGCACGAGGCCGTGGCGGTGTTGGATGGGGGATGGCAGGCATGGCAGCAGGCCGGGCGGCCCGTGGCGGGTGGGGATGGTTCTCGCCCGGCCCGCACCTTTGTCCCCGCGCCCCGACCGGAGCTGATCGTGACCATTGATGAGGTGGATCTGCTGCGCCGGGACCCGGCCTGGCGGGTGCTGGATGCCCGCAGCGCCGACCGCTATCGGGGCGAGAACGAGACCCTGGACCCCAAGGCCGGTCACATCCCCGGCGCGTTGAGCGCGCCCTTTGCCATGAATTTGGGCAGCGATGGCCGCTTTCTGGCCCCGGATGCCCTGGCTGCCCACTATGCGAAGGTGTTGGACGGCGTCCCCGCGGCACAAGGGGTCGTCCATTGCGGCTCCGGGGTCACAGGCGCCCACAACATCCTGGCCATTCAGCACGCCGGGCTGGGGGAGGCCAAGCTCTTCGTCGGCTCGTGGAGCCTGTGGAGTTCCCAGCCAGATCGGCCTGTGGCGGTCGGATCGGAGCCGGGATGAGAGAGAGGAATAGAACGCGGATGACGCTGATTGGGCGGATTTTCACGGATTTTTCTTGATTAGAAAAAGATCCGTTTTTATCCGTCAAATCCGTGTCATCCGCGTTCTATTCCTTTTTGATCATTAGCGGTGGCACATCATGTGGGATAGGATGTGGGATAGGATGTGGGATTGTGTGGGATAAATGTGGGATAGTGTGGGATAACGAGGGATAGGCAAAAATTGGTCAAGCCGGACGACAGGAGTAAAATAGACTGCATACTTGCCCAACCAACCAACAAACTAACCAACAAACTAACCAACAAATCAACCCTTTTAGAAAGCGAGCCTTCCGTGGAAAATCTATTCTTTGCCCTGGGCAGTCTGTCCGGCGGGATTGCGGTGGCCTTGGGGGCCTTTGGGGCCCATGCCCTGGCCGACCGTCTCTCTGCCAAGGATTTGCAGATCTTCGAGACCGGGGTGCGCTATCAGTTCTACCACGCCTTCGCCCTGTTGGCCGTGGCCTATGCCATCAACCGCTGGCCCAACTCCAACCTGCCTGTAATCGCCGGCTGGCTCTTCGTGGCCGGGACGGTGATCTTCTCCGGCAGCCTCTACGCGCTGGTGGGGACCGGTCTGCGCTGGCTGGGGGCCATCACCCCCATCGGCGGCGTGGCCTTCGTCGCCGGGTGGATCTTGCTGGCCGTGGTGGCGTGGCGGAGTTAAAAAATCGCCCAATCTCCCAATCTCCCAATCTCCCAATCGCAAGAGATTAGGAGATTGGGAGATTGGGCGATTGTCAGGGCGTACACGATCCCCAGAGGCCGACCCCGGCGGTGCGGGCTTCCCGCTCCAGGGCGGTGAAGTAGGCGCTGAAGAGAACGTCCGGGGGGAAGGTGGCGGCGGTGGCGTAGCCCTGTTGGACCAGGACGGCGTTGACGAAGGCGCCGTCCAGCCGGTAGACGTAGCGCAGCAGCCGCTTGTAGCGGTCCCGTTCGCTGACATCCATGCGCAGGGCCACGGTTTGGCCCCCCACCAGTTCAACATTCTTGGCCTTGGCCTGCTCGGCAAAACACTCCCGGGGCTTTGTGCCCATCTCCGGGGTGTCCATGCCGATGTAGCGCACCCGTTCTCCGCCAGCCACCACGATGGTATCCCCGTCCACCACCCGCTCCACCTGCACAATTTCAACAGGAAAGTCGAAGATGGCCTGGCCGTCCGCGTCCACAGGGAGGGGGGCAGGTTCCCCGCGCAGGAGGATGATGGCCTGATCCCACCCGTCTGCCCAGGTCTGTTCCCAATCTTGGGACGGGGTGACAGTACACCCGGCCAGAAGCGAGAAAAGGGGCAGGACAAGGAGCAGGGTGAGGATCAGCAGACGGGCAAATTGTTTGGGCATGGGGATCAGGCGATGCTACGCTTTTTGCTGTCGATCATAAGGAATACGCTCATGCCCCAATAGTAGGCCCCGCAGGCCAGGGAAACGGCGACGATCTGAGGATTGACCACAGGGTATTGGATCAACAAAGCCAGGTTGGCCCCACCCCAAATCCCGACAACCACCAACGTAAACCGCTGAAAACGCACGGTGCGGGTAGGATAGATATATTTGAAGGGGACAAAGACCAGCACACACAGGGCCAGGATGATGGCCAGACTGACCCACGGGTTGATATCCACCAAGAGCAGATAGAAGACCACTACATTCCAATACGAGGGAAAGCCCACGAAGAAGTGATCCTCGGTTTTGGCGTTGGTTTGGCAAAACTGATAGGCCGAGGCCAACAGGATGGCCGTTGGCCCAAGCAAGATCAGATTGGCCGGCAGTACATTGCTGTAATAGAGAAAAAGGGCGGGCACAAAGACATAGTTGAGATAATCGACCATGTTGTCCAACAGCGCGCCGTCAAAGTTGGGGAGCACAATTTTGACATGGGCCTTGCGGGCCATAAAGCCGTCCAAGGAATCCACCACCAGGGCCGCGCCCATCCACACAAAGGCCAACGACCAATTGTGTTCAAAGATGGCCAGGAGGGACAACATACCCCACACGACCCCGCTGGCCGTGAAGAGATGGACCCCCCAGGCCATTACCTTGGCCCGATCTGTAATTTCAATCTGATTGGCACGAATTGTGCCCATATACATCCCCTTTTTTCTAGAACATCACTTTGGCCAAGGTTGACCGGGCCGCCTGAATTTCGCCCAGCGCTTCCGCATGGATCAGCCCGTTGCTGGCCAGGAGGGTGCGATCCGCCGTGCGCCAGGGGTCCCCGGCATAGGTGGTGACTGTGCCGCCGGCCTCCTGGATCATCAACATGCCGGGCGCGGCGTCCCAGGCGTGGAAACCGGCCTCCCAGTGGGCATCCAGATGGCCGGCGGCCACATGGGCCATGTCCAGCACAAAGGAGCCCATGCGCCGCACCCCTTGACACTTGGGCATGATGCGGGCGAATTCGGCCCCATTGTTGTCTGGGTGTCTGCCCCGGTGGTAGCCGAAGCCGGTGCTGACCAGGCTGTTGCCCAGGGTTGTGGCCGTGCTGACCCGCAACCGCTGGGCGGCCTCGCCTGGCTCTTGGCTGAACGCGCCTTTGCCCTGCTCTGCCCAAAAGAGGGTGCCGCTGGGCAGGGCCAAGGTCACCCCCAGCAGGGTCTCGTCGCCCCGGTTGAGGGCGATGTTGACCCCGTACCAGGGCACGTTGTGGGCATAGTTGACCGTGCCGTCGATGGGATCGACCAGCCAAAAATAGTCTGTGTCGGGCCGCCCGGCGTCGCTCTCTTCGCCCCAGAAACCCACTTCCGGGGCCAGGGTGTGCAGCCGTTCGAAGAGCAGGGTCTGGCAGGCCACATCCGCCTCGGTGACCAGATCGATGTCCGAGGATTTGGTCTGCACGCCAACTTGGCCCCGGCGCATCTCCGTCACCAGCCGTCCGCCCTCCTGGGCAAAGGCGATGACGGCCGCAAGATCGTGTGCGCTCATGGCTACATCTCTTCTCGATAGGCCAAGTTGCGCCGTTCTTTTTCGATCAGAGTGGCCTTGCGGATGATCTCCCGCACTTCCACCGGGTCTTTGATGTTGCGCAGCACGATCTGGGGCTGCTGGGGATCGTTGGAGACCACGGTCACATCCCCGATGTCCAAGGCCCGCTCGCCCAGGTGTTGGCTGACCGAGGTGTCCCGCACCCGCACCAGTTCGGTCTCTTCAAAATCTCGGCCAAAGATGCCGCGGATGATGCGCAGGCGCTGGCTGGTCAACTCATAGCGGGTGCCGATGGAGAGATAGGGGCGGCCCGACCAGAGCAAACTCTCGGCGTCATCATCGTCCGCAGACAGGGCGGCGGCGACCGTCATGCCAGCCGGTCCGCCTGCGCCCCGACTGCGGGCGGCCTCCGCGTCATCCAATGCGGCCAACCCGGCGATCAATCCATCGGCCAGGGCGTTGACCATTGCCTGCATCTGGGCCTGGGGGATGGCGGTTACCTCCACCCCGCTCTCGGCCAAAGACTGGTAAAACTGAGCCGTAACGATGCTGCGTATTTCTTTTTGTTGCATGGAAGGTCTCCTTGGGAATGGCGAATGGCGGATGACAAATGGCGAATGGCGGATGGCGGATGGCGAGTGGCGAGTGGCGAATGACGAGGGATAAGTGATGAGGTACGGGAGACACCCCTCGCCATT
>CAZKEX010000128.1:7334-11265 GCA_964551895.1 uncultured Caldilineaceae bacterium
GCCATTCGCCCCTCGCTCGGTCAGTGTATCATTGCCATTGGTTTCAACGCAACCGGGGCGGGGCGGTGGAAAGCCACGGGATTTCCCCACCTTGCACCCTCCCCCCTCCGGTGCTAGAATGGCATTTATGGCAAGCATTCATGGTCCCAAAATCTCCCCAGAGTTGGCCCACCGCATCCAGGCCGATCCCACGGCCCTGGTTCACTTGCTGTTGCGGGTGACGGCTATCTCCGCCCCAGCCGAAGCGGCCATTGTGGCCGCCGGTTTCCAGATCCACCGCAAGCTGACCCTTGTGCCCGTCTTTGCGGTCACCGGTCCTGCCGCCAACGTGCTAGATCTGCTGGATCAGCCGTGGCTTATCAACGCTGACCTGGATCGCCCGGTTCAAACCTATTGACCCCTTTCGCCCCGAAGATGAAAAGGGCGCAAAGGGCACAGAGAAAAACAGCGATTTATGCTGTAATCTCTGCAGATCCCTGCGGTTTAGACGTTGTTTTTTTATCGCACCTTGGAAGATTTATGCCCACCCAGAGGAGGAAACCATGCCTGATTTTCCCGATAAATTGAACAGCCGTACTCAAGATGTCATTGAGTCGGCCCGGGTCGGCGGCGAGTCCGTCCGGGTCATCGTGCGCTTTACCGAAGTCCGGTCGGCGGCCAACTTTTCCCGGCAGGCCGAGGCCATCGGCGCCCACAGCGTCAATTGGACCTATACCAGCGTGCCCGCCATCGCCCTCTCCACGGACGCCAAGGGGATCGACGCCCTGTTGGCCAGGGAAGATGTGGCCGAAGTCTGGTATGACGAGCCGGTCCACACCATGCTGGACAGCTCTGTGCCGGTGATCGGCGTGCCCCAGGTGTGGGCCCAGTTTGGCAACCGGGGCGAGGGGGTCACCGTGGCCATTGTGGACACGGGCATCGACAGCGACCACCCGGACTTTGCCGGTCGCATCACCTTCACCCAGGATTTCACCGGCTCTGGCTCGGCGGAGGATGGCAACGGCCACGGCACCCATGTGGCGTCTACGGTGGCTGGGTCTGGGGAGGCCAGCGGGGGCAAATATGTGGGGGTGGCGCCGGGGGCCAGCCTCATGGCGGCCCGGGTCTTGGGCAGCGATGGGGGCGGACGCATGAGCGATGTGATGGCCGGGGTGGAGTGGGCGGCCCAGAACGGGGCCGACGTGATCAACCTCTCCCTGGGGTCCGACGGCAACAGCGACGGCAAGGATGCCCTCAGCGCCATCTGCAACGCGGCGGTAGACCTGGGCAAAGTCGTCGTGGTGGCCGCGGGCAATGCCGGTCCCGGCTCGGGGACCGTGGGCAGCCCTGGCGCGGCCACCAAGGTGATCACCGTGGGCGCGTCCGACGACAGCGACCGCATGGCCTCCTTTAGCAGCCGGGGTCCCACGGCGGATGGCCGCACCAAGCCCGACGTCACCGCCCCTGGGGTGAAGATCTCCGCGGCCCGGGCCACGGGGACCAGCATGGGCCAGGTGGTTGACGAGAACTACACCACGGCCCAGGGCACCAGCATGGCCACGCCCCATGTGGCCGGTCTCTGCGCCCTGTTGTTGCACCAAGAGCCGGGGTTGTTGCCCGATGAGGTCAAAAAACGGCTGAAGACCACGGCCAAGAATCTGGGCGTCGGGGCCAACGATCAGGGCAGTGGGCGCGTGGATGCCCTGGCCGCGATCCTGGCGGGCCAACCAGGCGCCCCCCCGCCGCCCCCCACGCCAGATCCCACGCCGGATCCTGTGCCGGATCCGGATCCAGATCCCACGCCAGATCCAACGCCTCCCCCTGCCCCTGTGGGCTGCCTTGGCGCAGTGTTACAGTTGTTTGGGTTGCTTCGATAGGTATTCTTGATCCACGAATCTGCACGAATCTGCACGAATCTTCTTTTTTGATTCGTGCAGATTCGTGTGGATTCGTGTAGATTCGTGGATCTCTTTAATGACAGGCGGAACGATGGCGGTGAGGAATGAGGGATCGAATCGAGGCGAGGAGATTGTGGCCCAGCGGCTCAAGGCCCAGAAGCGGGCGGCCTTGGGGCTGGAGCCAGAGCGGGCCACGGCGGGCCGGGTGATTTCTCGCCCGGCCCAGAGCGCGCCGATGCCCTTGTTGCGGTGGGCGGCGGTAATCTTGGCGGTCCTGTTGTTGGCGGCTGCGGTCTGGTTTATCCTCTATACCCAGCCAACCTGGCCGGCGGGGATGGGCCAAAACAGTGTCACCCCCCCGACTTTGGGCGGTGGGGTGGCCGGCGAGACCCAGCTTCTGCGCTATGAGTTTGACAGGCCGATCCCTACCATGGCCCAGCACAACGAGCCGGGGGCCTGGGCCATGGGTTTTGTGGAGGGTCGCTATCGCATCCGCTCTGTGACCAGCGGGGCTCTGGTCTATACCACCTTGGGGCTGTATACCCCGGACCCCCATCGGCTGGAGACCGAAGTCACCATCTCCGCGGAGACGCCGTCGGGCTTTGCGGGCATCATGGCCAGGGTGCAGAATGGGCGCACCTTCTATCTGTTCCAGATCGATGGTCTGGGCCAGGCCAAAGTCACCCTGCTGGTGGACGGCGCCTCCACAAAGCTCTCCGAGGACCTGGTTCCCTCCCCGGTGTATGCGGCGGGTCTACCCAATCTGCTGGGGGTGATCGACGATGGGCAGAGCCTCACCTTCACCGTCAACGGCGTCACCGTGGCCCACATCGCCCACATCGCCCTGCCGCCCGGGGATCTGGCCCTGGTCGGCGGTTCCCAAGAGGAGCCGGGCAGCGAGGCGGATTTTGAGTGGGTGGCGGTCTATCAGATCCCTGGGCCGTAGCGAACGGATCGATTGATCGAGAACAGGGAAGATGTTACAATAGAGCCCTCGGGGAGATGCATAGAAGGTGGTATAGGAGGTGTTCGATCATGGCCAAAGCATTACTAACCTACCGGGTGGACCGTCTGGAAGATCTGATGGCCGAGTTGTTGCGTGCCCAAGCGCAGACCCAACGCCACCTAGATCAGACATCGCTTGAGATACAGGCATCCAGCGACGATACTCAGGCATTCAAGGATGAGATGCGGGCATTCAAGGACGAGATGCGCCAGGAGAGCCGGGAGATGAATCGGCGCTGGGGCGAATTGGCCAACAAGATGGGCACAATGGCCGAGGATCTGGTTGCCCCCAGCATTCCCCGCATTGTACGCACTGTGCTGAACTGCTCGGACGAGCAGATCGACAGCATTGCCGTGCGGGTACGCCGCCGAGCGCAGACCGACCCCAGCCGTCGCCAAGAGTTCGACGTGGTCGTTGCCTGCGGTCCCTATCTGCTGATCAACGAGACCAAGAGCAACCTCAACACCGGCCACATCAAGGCGTTCGTGGCCCTGCTGCCGACCGTGCGGGACTATTTCCCCGAATATGCGGACCGCCAGGTGATTGGCGCCATCGCCTCCCTCTACGTGGAAGAGAGTCTACGCCGCCACGCCGAAAAGCAGGGGTTGATCGTACTGGGGTTTGGCGAGAATGTGATGGAAGTGTTGAATTCCCCCGGATTCATGCCCAAGACATTCTGAAGCGAATCGATCGTGGGCGTCAAAAACAGCAAGAATCGGACGCAGATTCTCCTGATGCACGCAGATCTCTTCTGATCTTGTCGAAAAATCAGCGAAAACCTGCGTGCATTTTGAAAACCCTCAGAGACATGGTTGGATGGGGCATAGGAGGTGATCGATCATGGCTGAAGCATTGCTAACCTACCGGGTGGACCGTCTGGAAGATCTGCTGGCCGAGGTGCTACGCGCCCAAGCACAGACCCAACGCCACCTTGATCAGACATCCCTTGAGATGCGGATGTTCAAAGATGAGATGCGCCAGGAGAGCCGGAAAATGAATCGGCGCTGGGGCGAATTGGCCAACAAGATGGGCACAATGGCCGAGGATC
>CAZKEX010000129.1:0-11205 GCA_964551895.1 uncultured Caldilineaceae bacterium
CTCCCCCGCTCCCCTAACTTTGGGGAAATTGTCCACAACCTCCTCCAGAATTGGGGGCCGGGGGGGAATGGGTACACCATCGGATAGATTTGGATAAAGTCGAGTCGGACCGGGCTGGCCGAAAAAAAAAGACAACCGGGGATGTATCGGTTCTCCAGCCGATACATCCCCGGTTGTTATCAAACGCTGACGGGATGGGTCCGTCTAAATTGGCATGGGCCTTCGCTCGGAATCGATGGTTCCGGGGTGGATTCCGGGAGAGCCGCCAAGGGCTGGAAATTCCGATTTAACGATGGGAAGTTGCGCTGGGGCAACGGTCTATCCCATCTTGCTTGTACTCGGCCCTTTTCGACCGGCAACCTGTCTGCCGATCGGTGTTGAACCACTTCTCCTATGGGTCGGAAAATGCGAAGGAGCTATCTGCGCCATGACCGCCATGAGACGTATGCACCGTGGAACTGCGAACGGTGCGCACAAAACGGATGTGGCCGTTCTTGACGACCAGATGCACCTCGCCGAAGAGACCGACATCTTTCAAGCATCCCATGATGTTGGCTAGGATTTCTGGTGTAAGTTCAGCGTATTGCTTTTCTCTATTTGCAGAAGGTGAGGAATTCATACCAGTCTCCGATACTATACACCAATTTTGATGATTTGAACCCAGAAATTTTGGATCTTGCTCGATTTGAGGACATATGTCCCGATAATCCTGGGACATATGTCCCATTCCTTTGAACACCACTTTATGCAATTAGCGCCAAGGGGATAGAATGGACGCAACGGACTAACTTGTCTTCTCCTGGCCATGCAGTCTCTGCGCGCAGGCTATTTCTGTATGCTATGGCAGAAGGTGACCGTCTCAACACTGCCACAAAAAGGGTCAAATTGTTGCTGTATTTGCAGCCAAATAAAATTTGTTCCCCTTGGACCACTATACACCAATTTTCCTATCACTGATCTATCACATGTCTATCATCTTTTCTCAATTTTCGCACCGCCCAGCTGGACGACGCCCTTACCGTCACCGAGGAAAACCTGCGCATGGCCGAAATTTTGGCCGACACCGCCTGGGCCTCGGCCCTCCACGACGCCTTGGCCGAAATCCACATCAACCGCAACCAGTTCGATCTGGCCGAGCAACACGCCCGCCTGGCCTTTGATCTGGCCCGCCCCCTGGCCGATCCCCGCAAACAGGCGGACGCGCTGATCAACCTGGGCCGCGCCTACCTGGGTCGTCACCGCCCGGATCTGGCCCAGACCGTGCTGGCCCAGGCGTTGACGATCACCCAGACCGCCAGGGATCGGCGTTTTGAGGTGAAGGCGCACATCTTTTTGGGTCACAGCCTTGGGGCGGCGGATGAGTGGGAACGAGCATTGGCCCATTTTGAGGAGGCGCTGAAAGGGGTCATGGCCTACGGGGACGAGGTGGGGACCGGCGTGGTGCGGGTCAACCTGGGGCGGGCGCTGCTCCGTTTGGGGCGGCTGGACGAGGCGGAAAGCCAGATCAAAGCGGGGCTGCAAATCCACCAAGCCGCCGACAATCGCCCCAGCATCGCCGTGGCCCAAGGGTTGTTGGTGGAGCTGGCCGGTCTGCGTTCGACCATTTTATCCAACGTCTCGGATTGACTGTTGACGCCAATGGGTGGTAAAAAGAAGCAGATCGTCACTATTTATGCGGAGGGAGGAACAACATGCCGATTCCCGACAAAACGGAACGACTCAACATTGACTTGACCGAAATACGTGCCGACGAATGGCGGTACAAGAGATTGGTGGCCGCGATACAGGCCGCAAACGGCGCATGGCGAGACGAGGATCATCCAGAGTTGGCCACAGCCGAGGAGATAGACGCTCGGATCGCCGAGGGCAGAACCGGCTGGACCCGGACTTTTGGCGAAGAGTGATAGCTAACCCGTTCGCACCAGGCTTTGACGCGAGCTCAGCCGAACGGGGGTGCGAACTCCCCACCACACAAAAAAGGGGAGCGGGCAGAGAAAAACCTCCACCCACTCCCCCTCTCACCTTGTCACCCCCTCACCCTGTCACCCTGTCACCCCCTCACCCTCTACCCCTCCAACTTCAACCCCCGCAACCGCAGACTGTTGCTGACCACAAACACACTGCTAAACGCCATAGCCAAGGCGGCGATGGCGGGGTTGAGCTGGTATTCTGGCCCGAAGAAGGGGACCAGCAGCCCGGCGGCCACGGGGATGGCGGCGACGTTGTAGAAGAAGGCCCAAAACAGGTTCTCTTTGATGGTGCGCAAGGTACGGCGGCTCAGGGTGATGGCCTGGGGCACGCTGCGCAGGTCCCCCCGCATCAGGGTGATGTCCGCGGCTTCGATGGCCACGTCCGTGCCTGTGCCGATGGCCATGCCCACGTCGGATTGGGCCAGGGCCGGGGCGTCGTTGATGCCGTCGCCGACCATGGCCACGACTTCGCCGGCGGCCTGGCGTTGACGCACCACCTCCGCCTTGTCCCCGGGCAGGACCTCGGCCACCACTTCGCTCTCCGGGTCCAGCCCCACCTGGCGGGCGATGGCCTGGGCCGTGCGCCGGTTGTCCCCGGTCAGCATGACGACCTTCAGGCCGGCCTTGTGCATGGCGGCCACCGCGGCCGCGCTGCTCTCCTTCACCGTGTCGGCCACGGCGATCAGCCCGGCCACCTGGCCCAGGACGGCCACGATCATGGCCGTCTTGCCCTCGTCCTGCAGCCGTTGCAGATCCCCGGTGACGTCATCCAGATTGACCCCTCGATCCCGCATCATGGCCACATTGCCCAAGAGGACCTCCTGGCCGTCCACCACCGCGGCCACGCCCTTGCCTGTGACCGAATCGAAGAAGCTGGGTTCGCTCAAAGCCAAGCCGTCGGCCTTGGCCCGCTCGACGATGGCTTCGCCCAAGGGATGCTCAGAGTTCTTCTCGGCGGAAGCGGCGAGGGCCAGAAGTTGCGAATCCACCCACGCACCGCGCACCACGACATCGGTGACAACGGGCTTGCCCTGGGTGAGGGTGCCGGTCTTGTCCAGGATCACCGTGGTGATGTCCCCGGCCCGCTGCAGGGATTCGGCATTTTTGATCAGGATGCCCTTGTTGGCCCCCACGCCGGTCCCGGCCATGATGGCTGTGGGGGTGGCCAGGCCCAGCGCGCACGGACAACTGATCAGCAGCACCGCGGCCATGAAGATCAGGCTGGTCCCCACCCGGCTCAGCTCGGGGAAGTAGAGGGGCGCGCCCCAGAAGTACCACGCCACGCCCACGATCGCAGCCAGGGCGATCACCACGGGCACAAAGACCGCGGACACCTGGTCGGCCAGGGCCTGGATAGGCGCGCGGCTGGCCTGGGCATCCTGGACCATCTTGACGATCTGGGCCAGGGCAGTCTCTTTGCCCACGGCGGTGGCCCGGAAGCGGAAGCTGCCGGTCTTGTTGATGGTGCCGCCGATCACCGAGTCCCCGGCCTGCTTGGTGACGGGCAGACTCTCGCCGGTGATCATGCTCTCGTCGATGGCGCTGCTGCCCTCGACCACTGCACCGTCAACGGCCACCTTTTCCCCTGGCCGCACGACGATGATGTCGCCAACCAGCACCTCATCCACCGGGATCTCCACCTCTTCCCCACCCCGCACAATGCGCGCCGTCTTGGCCCGTAGATCCAGCAGAGAACGAATGGCCGCGCCGGCCTGGGCCTTGGCCCGGGCTTCCAGATATTTACCCACGATGATGAAGGTGATGATCATGGCCGCGGACTCGAAGTAGACCGGATAGCGCATGGGATCCAGCCCAAGAATCAAGACCCCAAGGCTGTAGAAAAAGGCTACACTGGACCCCAGGGCGACCAAGGTGTCCATGTTGGATGTGCGGTTCTTGGCCGCTTTCCAGGCGCTGATGTAGTAGTCCCGGCCCACCCAGAACTGCACGGGCACGGTGAGGGCCGCCACCACCCACAACTGGCCGGGGAAGTGGATGTTCAGCCCGACCATGTGACCCATGCTCAGGATCATGATCAGCGTGCTGAGGAGCGCGCCCACGATCAGCTTGTCGCGCTTGTCCCGGATATCGGCCTCGCGGGCGGCCTGCTCCGCGTCCACCTGGGCGGCTTTGTCCATGCCCTCGGTCTCGATCACTTTGTAGCCCGCATCCCGCACGGCCCGCTTGATGTCGCTCAGATCCACCATGCTGGGCAGATAGGTGATCTTGGCCCGCTCGCTGGCATAGCTGGCGTCGGCCTCGATCACCCCGTCCAGCCGTTTGAGGCTGCGGGTGATGGTGGCGGCGCAGTTGTTGCAGGTCATGCCAGAGATGGCCAGGTCCACCTCGGCCTTGGTCATGCCATAGCCGATCTCGTGGAGCAAGGTTTCCATCTCCTGGGGCGAGACCAGTTCCGGGTCATAGACGACCTGAGCCCGCTCACTGGCATAGCTAGCGCTGGCGTCGCTCACGCCCTTCATACGCTTCAAATTGCGCGCCACCGTCGTCGAACAGTTGGCACAATGCATCCCGGTGACGGGGATGACAAGTTCTTTGGTCTTTACAGCAGTTTCGGTTGTCATAGGATTTTCTCGGTTCTTTCAGTTTGTTGATTTGTTGATTGGTTGATTGGTTGATTTTGCGGCGGGACTTCCCTGCCCCAATCAACCAATCAACAAATCAACAAATCAACCAATACTCAAAAGTGTCGCTTCGTTATGCAACGCATCCCCCGCCGTGGCCCACATCTCGCCCGTGGCCGGGGAGAGGACGACCGCGGCGCAGGTGGTGACATCCGGGTGGTCGATGCGGCAGATGGACTGCTCCCCGTCCTCCCGGTTGGCCAGATAGGCCCATAGATCCGCCGGGCTGATGGGGGCGTCGCCCTTGGTTTCCAGCAGCGCATCCACCCTGGCACAGCGGGTGGGGGAGGTGGACTGGCTCATGTCGAGCTGATCCCGCACGGCAAAGCGGGGGGTCAAATAGTGGTTGCCGTGGGCGTAGATTTCGGTTTCGCTTTGAAAAAGCTCGTGCTCGGCGGCGGTGGCTTCCAGGTTGACAATCGACCGATCCCCGGCGAAGAGATAGTTGTGGCCAGACGCCCGGCGTGCGTCCCGTATGGCCGCCACCGCGCCGACCAAGTCCGGCTGGGCCAAAGCGTGGTGGATCAAGGCCAAGTACATCAGCCCATCCCGGGCGTCATCAGGCTTGAGATCGTTGGTGCCGATCCCCACGCCGGATGCACTGATCCCAGTTAAAGAAAGGCAGCCCGCCGTGGAGAGGACCAAGCTTTCGGGCAAGGGGCGAGTTCCGTCTTCAGCCAGTGGGCGGCGGTGAAAGACCCGCACAAATTGCTCCGCGTCCGGGTGCATATCCCAGGTCTGGGCCAACAATGCGTGGCCCGTGGCGCTGCGCCCGCCCCCCACGAGGATGGCCGTACAGCCCCGATCCGCCGCGGCCCCGGCGCTGGGGATGCGCAGATGGTCCACCAGATCCGTCTGGCCGTTGGTAACGTAGAGCCGGGCGGGGTCCATGTCCGCCCCCTCGGCGATGCCCACAAACTCCGCCCACACCTGGGGCAGGTCCCGCTCAAAATGGACCAAATGCTGCCGGGCCGTGGCCAAGATCGACGCCTCGGTATGATTCACCCCCACCAGCGCCGCCTCGTTGATGGAATGGGCCAGCCGAGTACGATAAAATCCATGGATCTCGTCCTTCAACAGACGACCATGCGCCACACCCATCTGATACGGCGTGCCGGCAAGGTGGATGACTTGGACTGACATAGGGATCTCCTTGGTCGGTGAATGAGTAAGGAGTAATGAGTAAACGGGTGGACGTAGCATCCCCGTTTACTCGTTACTCCTTACCCATTGCCCTCCTACGCCGCCGCCGGATAGCCGATCTCGACCAGCATAGCCTCGACCTGCTGAAGCACGTCAGGGCTGGCCACTTCCACGGTGACGTTCTGGCTGGTCTGCTCGGCCTTGACGCTTTGCAGGCCCTCCACGAACTTCAGTTCCCGCTCGATGGTCATCACACAATGGCCGCAGGAAATGTTAGGGACGGAATAGGTTTTGGTGGTCATGGGTTTTCTCCTTGATTGGTTGATTGGTTGATTGGTTGATTGGTGACTCTGCTGAAAAAAGGTCAAATTCACCGCAAAGACGCCAAGAACGCAAAGAAAAGCAAGATTTTTCCCTCTGCGTTCTCTGCGAAATCTTTGTGTCCTCGGCGGTTAAATGGCTTTTTGCAGCAGAGTCATTGGTTGATTTGGTGAGATTGGGCGATTGGGTGACTGGGCGTTTTTTCACCCCTTCACCCCCTCACAACTTCCCCGTTGCGATGAAGACGTCCAGGATCTCGTTCACGGTGCGCTCGCGTTCGGCCTCATCTTCGCTGCGGATGGAGGTGATGACGCAGGTGTTGAGGTGGTTCTCCAGGGTGAGGGCGTTGACCCGTTCCAGGGCGCTCTGCACGGCCTTGATCTGTTTCATGATGTCGATGCAGTAGGCGTCCTCGTCCACCATGCGCTGGATGCCCCGGATGTGGCCCTCGATGCTCTTGAGCCGGTTGGTGATCGATTGTTTATGGTCTGTATCCACAAGTCTTCTCCATTTTTTCTGCTTGGCCCGGCCACAGATCTGACCATTGATTCAGAACATGAGGTAGGTACAATCAAAAGGTCTTATCCGTATCCTTCAACTGAAAGAAACGCCATGTCTGCACCCTTCTCTGAACAAGCATTGTTGGACCGTTTGGCCGAAAACATCACCTTTGCCGGTCTGGATCGGGCCGTCTTGCAGGAGGTGTTGGCCGCCGCCTCCCTGATCGCCTTTTCTGCTGACGAGATACTTCTGCGCCAGGGGGATGAGGCCACCACCTTCGTCATGCTGGTGGAGGGCCGGGCCAAACTGCTGCAAGTGACCCCGGACGGCACCCAGATCCTCGTGCGTTACATCGGCCCTGGCAAGGAGTGCGGCATCGTTTCCATGTTGCCCCATTCGGTCAACAAGTTGACCGCCCAGGCGATGGACCCCGGCTGGCATCTGCGTTGGCCCGGGGCCGCCCTGGCCAGCCTCGCCCAAACCCACCCGGCCATTGCCATGAATGCCCTGCGCCTGATGACGTTGCGCAACGAGGAGTTGCAACAGCGCTATCAAGAGCTGCTCACCGACTGCGTGGCCCAGCGTCTGGCCATCACCCTGCTGCGCCTGGTGGGTCAAGCAGGCCGCCAATTGGCCCAGGGCACCCTCATCGATCTGCCCCTCAGCCGGGAAGATCTGGCCCAAATGGCCGGCACCACCCTCTACACGGTCAGCCGCACCCTCAGCTTTTGGGAACAAGCCGGGCTGATCGAGTCGGGCCGGGGCCGGGTGGTGATCCTCAAAATGGAGGAATTCGAGGCCCTGGCCGCGGCTGTGCCATCTTGATTCAAATTGCCTCTGCCCAAATTGCGCTTCCGCAAAGACAGGGGTTCCTTTTTCTGGTATGGTGTTGACAAAGTATCTATCGCGCTTGCCAACACCAGAAAAGGGGATACCCATGCAAATTCAAAACGAACAACTTTGTAACTGCATCGGCAAAGGCGGCTGGATCTGCTACTTGGTCTGCCTCTTCACGCCTGTGCTGGCGATCTTTGGGCTGTTGCTGGCAATCGTAGTGATGGCCTTCCTGTGACCCCACCCCCTGGGGGGAGGGGGGGTATAGGTCATAGTTTACACCCGATGACATAGGCGCGTCAAGTAGGAAATATTACGAATTCAAAGCGAAGACGCGAAGGGCGCAAAGATTATTGAAATCTTTGCGCCCTTCGCGTCTTCGCACTCTGTTTTCTGTTCTGCCCCGCCTCAGTCGTGGACGATCACCACCGTGCCGGGGTTGTCTGGGCTGCTGCGCACCCAGGGCTCCCCATTCCACACCGGACCAGACTAGAAGAAGAGCCACTCGGCGTCGTCGTTGGTCATGTTCACACAGCCGTGGCTCATGGGCTGGCCAAAATTGTTATGCCAATAGGCGCCGTGAAGACCGTAGTCTTCGTAGAAATAGGAGACCCACTGCACGTTGGGCAGGCTGTAATAGTCCCCCGCCACCCGACTGCCCCCGGACATGGTCTGGGCCGCGGTCTTGGCCCAGATGCGGAAGGTGCCCTCCACCGTGGGCCACTGGGGCAGGCCAGACGAGATCACAAAGGCCCGCACAGGCACCCCGTTCTCATAGGCCACCACCATCTGGTCGCTGAGATCCACCTCGATCCACTTGGCCTCCCCCTCCGGGGCATTGGCCGATGCATAGACGATGGACTGGTCGATAGGATCCAAGCGGGCCTTGGCCAAGGTCAGGGGCGGGGCGGCCTTGGTGACAGGTGTGGCGGCATCCGGCTCCGCGGCCAGCACAGGGACGGCGAAACCGACAATCAACACAATGGCCGTCAGCACAAAGCGGATGGGCCGGGCGAACGAGGGGTTTATCACAAAAAAGCTCCTTGCATCAAAGATGAGACGACGTAGAGTGGGCAGGCTGGGCAACCCGCCGCTTGAGCAGCCACTTTCGGCCAAAGTAGATCAGTATGCCCAGATCCAACAGGTGTTCCACAGGGGCAAAGATATTGCCGTAATAGTCCGACTCCCAATAGCTGACTGGAGAAGCAAAGCGCCAGTTCCAGTTGAGCGGAAAGAGCAGCAGGGGACCGTCGCTGTGGTGGCTGAAGATGTCGAAGAACAAATGCAATCCACAGCCCAGGGCAAACCAGAGCAACGCGGCTCCCCACCCCATCCCTCGGCGGCCAGCATAGACGCCCACCATCACCATGGCCAGGATGATCAACGGGGCATGAAAAAAATTATGCCCCGCCTTCCACACAGGATTCGTGAAGTAGAGGGCATCGAAATGGTCCATCATGGAAACGCCGTCGGGCAGGGGCGCAACCCAGCGATAGTAGGCCAGAGCGCCAAGACCCAACAGCCCCAAAGGAATGTCCGGCAACACAGATCCCCACAAAAACGCCTTGGACCGGACAGCAACCTCGCGCTGTTTCAAGCCGTCCGCGGCCAGGGCGGTGATCAAAAAATGAGAGTAAGTCTGCATAAGTTCCTGACAAATAGGCCACGGATGTCACGGATTTGACGGATCAAAACGGATTTTTTCTAACATCTAAGAAAATCCGTTTGATCCGTTTGATCCGTTTGATCCGTATCATCCGTGGCCTATTTTTAGTGGTCTATTTTTTAATAGTGGACATACACTTCCGTGCCCATAGGCGCCCAATTGTAGAGTATTTGGGCCTCGCCGGGGCGCATGTTGACACAGCCGTGGCTCATGGGCGATCCGAAGTTGTTGTGCCAATAGGCCCCGTGGATGGCATAGCCGCCGTAGAAATACATCACCCAGGGCACGTTGGGCAGGTCATAGCCAGGGCCGGTCATGCGTTGGGCGCCCAGCTTGACGTTGATGGTATAGCGCCCGGTGACGGTTGGGGTACTGCTCAGGCCGCTGCTGATGTTGGTGTGCAACACGGCCACATCTCCCTGCCAGGCGGTCAGGGTCTGGGCGCTCAGGTTGACCTCGATCCAACGGTAGCCGTTTGCCGGGGCCGCGCCTGGGTTGAATCCGCCCCCGACGCTGCCCTCTTGGATGCGCAGACGCTGGCCCACCCAGACAAAGTTGGCGTTGGGCAGCCCGTTGGCCGCCATCAACGCATAGGTGGTGGTGTTGTGATCCTTGGCGATCTGGCTCAGGCTGTCGCCGACCTGGACCACATAGATGGTGTCCGCCACCTCCGGCTTGGTGTCCGGGGCCTCGGCCAAGGAGACCCGGGCCGACACCCGCAATTTCTGCCCTACCCAAATAAAGTTGGGATCCGTCAGCCCGTTCAGCCGCATGACATCGGTCAGGGTCATGCCGTTGGCCTTGGCCACGCTGGAGAGCATGTCTCCCCGCTGCACGGTATAATAGCCGTCCCCCGCGGGCAGGGTTGTGCCGGCCACAGTGGCCGTGGGTTGGTCCGCCGCGGAGCCGGGGATCACCAGACGTTGGCCGGTGAAGATCACATTTTGATTGCTCACCCCGTTGCTGGCGGCCAGGTCGTTGGCGCTGACCCCATAGGATTGGGCGATGGTGGAGAGGGTGTCCCCGGCCCGCACCACGTGAACGCCCTCTTCTGCTTGGGGGGTGGCATGGACAGGGATGGCCAGGGCCAGGCTGGACAGAAGCAGCCCGCCGATCAAGAGCAAGCGCAGCCAACGAGACGAATCCATCCTGGGCAGGGGTACGGCACGAGGGTTCGGCGAGGCAGAAAAAAGGTTCATAGGGTATCTCTCCAAGAATGTTTCAAACAGCGAAGTCAAGCTGTTCAGCATTCTAACATAAGATGTTTTTTACGTAAACTGTCAAAAAGATTATTCTGAGCGGTCCAATCTGGTCAGTCATTCACCATCCGAAGGTCGCCTCAGTCCAAGAAAAACATAGAGCCCGGGCGTCTTCGGACCAACATACTCGATTTCTACCACTTCATTTTCGTCATCCACGCGCCAAACCAGCCTATATGTCCCGTCGATCCATGAGCGAAAATAGGTCGGATGGCCGAACAGTTCCCTGCTATTCGATGGACGCGGTTCATCGCTGAGGGCGGCGATCGCCTGCTTCGCCGTTGCCCTCACCTTACCGGGCAGTCGTCCTATCTGTCTGCCGACCTCTTTTGTGAAGGAAATCGCGTAAGCCACTAGAGATCCGCCAGGGCCTTCAGAAATGCTTCACCGGACTCGTAACGTTCCATCGGTTCGTGCAAATGTTGATTTTTGTACGCCTTGTTCGCCTCGACCGCATACCAGAGAGATTCATCCTCCGCATCGGCATCGGCAGTGGCGATTTGGTATTCAAGAAAGTGAACAAATTGCAATACATCGTCAAGGTTTTTGGGTGGAAGCTGACGCAGGGATTCCACAATTTCGACGAGTGTACGGTTCGGAAACTCTTGGGTTTGGGACAACAGGGTTGAGGTCATGGGTTTCTCCGTTTGCATAAATCCGCGGTCATTTGCACAATCTGTGTTCACATTATACCCACTCCGCTACACAAAAACAACAGAGCAGACGACCCCGAATTATGGGATCGCCTGCTCTGTCAAAAGAAGTAGAGAGATGAGACGCTACGGGGCTGTAGCGCTGAGTGAATTACTGGCTTTGCTGCAAAAAGCCATTTAACCGCCGAGGACACAGAGGTTTCGCAGAGAACGCAG
>CAZKEX010000130.1:0-11205 GCA_964551895.1 uncultured Caldilineaceae bacterium
CTGATCCGCCGGTTTGTGGGGCACACAAAAGCCATCAGGGACGTGGACTGGTTGCCAGAACAAGACCGACTGCTCACCGGCGGGCTGGACCAGACCGTGATCGTCTGGGATCTGGCTGGTTTGCAGGCCCCGCGGGTGATCCAAAGCGATGTGGGCAGCATCATCTTTGTGAATTGGCATCCCGACGGTCAACGGCTGCTGATGGTGGGCAAGAACAGCGCGGCCAGCCTGTGGGGAGATGACGACTCCGAGCCGCTGGTACGCTATGTGTTGGGCGGGGAACGGGAGCGCATGGAGACGGTTGCCTGGCTTCAAGACGGGGCGCGCCTGCTCACCGGCGACCATGACGGTCGTATACGCACCTGGGATTTGGAGAGCGGGGCCATTCTCAACTTCTTGGTCGGTCATACTGCCGCCGTTCAGAAAGTATTGGTCTACGACGGAGAAGATCGCTTCCTCAGCGCGGGCAAAGAGACCGACACCGACCGCCCCGGCAGTGTGCGCCTGTGGGATGTGGGCCGGGCCAGGGAGATCCAGATCTTAAAGGATCACACGGGCGAAATTGCCGATGTGACATGGGGCCAAGATCAGAACGATTTTCTTTCAGTGGGCTGGGACGGGGTGATGCGCCTCTACACCACCGCCGCCGATCTGGAAATCCCGGCCATCCAAGCTGCCGAGGAGCGGGTGCTGTCGGCCAGGTGGATCAATGATGGGTCCCAAATTTTCACCGCCGGGGGCAATGTCGCCGCTATCTGGAATGCCCAAACCGGCGAACCGATCTTCATGCCGTCCCACGATGAAGGGATCTGGGGCGTACGTCTGCACGACAATGGGCGTCTGCTCATGGCCGCATCCGAACACGGCCATGCCCACATCTGGGATATCGAAAGCGGCGAAGAGATCGCCACCTTGACCCATCCCGACAATTTCGATGTACTCTACGCGCGCTGGGACAATGACGGCAGTGTGATCGTGACCGGAGACACCGGTGGCACGGTGGGCCTTTGGGATCCCACCACCTATGAATTGCGTTGCTGGATCCAGGCCGCGGATCCCGAAGCTCCGGCGGATAAATCACAGATTGTCAACAAGGTTCGTTTCCAGAAGGCCGACGGAACGGTGGTAACCAGTAGCAACAACGGCCATGTCACCATGTGGGATTCCCTGACCTGTGACAGGTTGTACAATCTGCCCACCGACTTTCGAACCGCCTACGAGGCTGTCTGGAACAATGCACACACCCAGATCTTGACCTATGGCAACGGCGATGCACCGCTGATCTGGGATGCGGAGAAGAAGACGGTGGTGGCCCGCTTGGTGGACGATCAAGCTCCGGACATCGCCGCAGTCAGCGCGGCGTGGAACGCAGACGAGTCCGCGGTGCTGGCCGCGGGTAGCGACAACATTGTGCGGGTGTTTGACGCTCGCACGGGCAAACTGCGGGTACACTTGGAAGCCGTTCATGAAAGTCGCATCACCACCGCAGCCTGGATCAAAGATGATACCCAGATTCTCACCGCCAGCTATGATGGTCTGATCCGTATTTCGAACGCACACAATGGTCGAGTTCTTGTCACCCTGGCGGGTCATACGGATTGGGTGGCCGGTGCCACCTATCACAACCAAGCGCTCACCGACCCGGATTCGGACCAAATCTGGGATATGGTCTTGTCCTGGAGTCGGGATGGCAGCGTGCGCCTGTGGCGTATCGACCCAGAAACCCAAGCAGCGGAGGTCTACGCCGTCTTGGACAGCAAGAGCGGACCCGTCAACGGAGCCACCCTCAACGATGCCGGCGACCAGGTCATGGTCTGGGGGGAAGACGGCATGGTGCGCCGCTATTACGTCTATATGGACGATCTCCTGGCCGCGGTCTGCCGCAACAATCCCCAGGTTGGCCAGGAGGAGGTTTGCAAGGTGGCTGGGGAGTAGGGGGGAAAGCAAGGCAAAAGGTAAAGTGCAAAAGGCAAAAGGTTGAACGTGGTTTAGTTTTGATCGGCGTTGTGAGCACTCTGCAAAAACGGCAAGCATGACCGTCCACGAAGTCCACGAATCTAGTCAACCACGTTCAACTTTTGCCTTTTGCACTTTGCCTTTTGCCTTTTGTTATTTTGTGTTAACCCGGTCTCAGGCTACAATACTCTTTATGCCTTTGACCATTCATGCAGCCTGGCTGCGCAAAAACCAGCCTTTTCCCTCCGGCCAGCTCTTTATTTGGGCCGAAGATACAGTTCCTGATCTCTCTATCGGGTCAGTGTCCAACGGCGCCCCGTCCGCCGGGGATGTCGATCCTGCCGCCTTGGGTTCGCCCGAAGCGGGCAATGGGCGCACCCGCTCGGCCAAGATCCCGTCCCACCCGGTGCAGGTGCCCATCGGCGCGCTGCGTACCCTGTTGGCCGAATTGCTCCCCGACCTGGCGGTGAAGCTGGGCACGCCGGCCAGCACCACGGTCTGGCTGCCCAGCCAGGAGTCGGGTCCCCTGGCCCGCCAAGGCCACTTTCAACGCCGTACTGGGCAGAAAAATGGGCCGGTGAACGGACCGGCCGCCAGCACGGACCCCATGGCCAACCCGGCCCCCCCCCTCACCCCCTGGCAGATCGCTGGCCTCACCCTGCCGCCCGTGGCCGCCCTGGGCCTGCTCAACAGCCTGGACACCCACGCGGCCACAACCAGTGCCCAGCTTTCCCCCACCTTGCGCCATGTGCGTTTGGGCACGGATCTGCTTTTTTGGAGCAATGGGGCCAAATTGGTGTTGGAGATCCTGGCGGGGCAGCACTTTTTGCCCGGGTTGTTGGCCGTGGGGCCTGCCCGCTTCGAGGCGATCTGGCGGCCCAGCCTGATGGAGTCTACCATCTATCACCGGGTATCCCGGTGGATTCGCATCATGCCCGGTCTGTGTCGGGCCTATGATCTGGCCCAGCCCACAGACGCCGTGTCTCGGGCCGATCTGGCCGATCATTTCATCACCAGCCTGTTGGATGCCACTGTGCGGGCCTGGGGCGGGGAACCGGGGGCAGCATTGCCGCCGCCGGTCTCCTCCGGGGAAGAGTGGGTGCGGGCCTTGACCGACGAGCATCCCCAACTGCCCTTGCCGCCCCAGCCCGCCCATCAGCTCTATCAAGAGTGGCGGGCGTGGACCGACCAACTCTATGCCACCAACGATGCCAACTTCCGCATCTGCCTCAAGTTGGAGGAACCCGTGGGCGGGGATGGGGGCGAGCGGCCCTGGACCCTGCGCTATCTGCTGCAGGCCAGGGATGACGCCGCCCTGCAGATTCCCGCCGCCTATGTGTGGCAGGAGCGCAGCAGCACCCTGCGTTTCCGCAACCGCCGCTTCGACCAGCCCCAAGAGCGCCTGCTGACCGGTCTGGGCATTGCCAGCCGCCTCTTTGCCCCCATCAAGCGCAGCCTGCGCTCCACCCAGCCGGAACACGCCCAGCTTTCCACCGAAGAGGCCCATTTCTTTCTGCGTGAGATCGGTCCCCTGCTCCAGAGCAGCGGCTTTGGCGTCATCACCCCGGAGTGGTGGGACCCCCGCAACCGGGCCAGCCTGGGGCTGCGTCTGCGTCTCAGCGCGCCAGGGGAGGGCAAGGGTGGCTCCCCGGTCAGTTCCCCGGCCAAGCCCCGGACCAAACGAGGCGGCGGCAAGGTGCGCTATGGCTGGGATCTGACCTTGGGGGCCAACCCCCTGGATTCGACCTCTTTTGATGAGCTGGTCGATCTGCACTCGCCGCTGATCCGCATTCAGAACCGCTGGATCGAGCTGGACCCGGAGCAGGTGGCCGCGGCCCGGCGCTTCTTGGCCGACCACGCCGAGGGCGGCACGGTCAATCTGCTTCAGGCGGTGCGCATGGCCCAGGGCAGTTTGGAAGATCAACTGCGCATTGCCGGGGAGACCCAATCCCTGCCCCCCAGCGCGATGCAACTGCCCGGCCTGCCCCTGGACGCCGTGGCCTTGGAGGGCTGGGTGGACGAGGCCCTCAACCGCCTGCACCAGGTGGACTCCATGACCGCCCTGGCCGAGCCGGACGGCTTCACCGGGGAGCTGCGCCCCTATCAGCAGCGGGGATTGGGCTGGCTGTGGTATTTGCGCCAGCTTGGCCTGGGGGCCTGTCTGGCCGATGACATGGGTTTAGGAAAAACCATCCAGACCATCGCCCTCTTTTTGCACGCCCGGCAGACCGCCAAGCAAGCTGCCGCGGGCAACGGGACCGAAAACGGTGGCGGGAACGACCCCGACCTGGACGCCGGACCGGTCCTGCTGATCTGCCCCACCAGCGTGGTCAGCAACTGGCGGCGGGAGATGGAACGCTTTGCGCCCAGCCTGCGTTCTCTGGTCCACCACGGCAGCGGGCGGCTGACCGGCCAGGAGTTTGAGCGGGCGGTGCAGAGCCACGACCTGATCATCACCAGCTATGGCACGGCCCGCCGGGACATCGAGCTGCTGCGCGGCGTGGAGTGGACCGACCTGATCCTGGACGAGGCCCAGAATATCAAAAATCCGGCGGCCAAACAGTCCCAGGCCGTGCGCCGCATCTCCGCCGGCAACCGTATCGCCCTCACGGGTACGCCGGTGGAGAACCGGCTGTTGGAGCTGTGGAGCATCATGGAGTTCCTCAACCCCGGCTATTTGGGGCCAAGGGAGCGCTTTCGCCGCAACTTTATCCTGCCCATCGAACGCTATAACGACCCGATCCAGTTGGCCCAACTGCGCCGCCTGGTCCAGCCCTTCCTCCTGCGCCGGGTCAAGACCGACCCCACCATCATCCCGGACCTGCCGGAGAAGAACGAAATGGTGGTCTACTGTCCCCTGACCCCGGAACAGAGCGCCCTCTATCAGGTGGTGGTCGGGGAGATCCTGGGCCAGTTGGACGCCAGCCAGGGCATCCAGCGCCGGGGATTGGTGCTGAAACTGCTCACCAAATTGAAGCAGGTCTGCAACCATCCCGCCCACTTCCTCAAACAGGAGAGCCCCCTGGTGGGGCGCAGCGGCAAACTCAGCCGCCTGACCGAGATGTTGGAAGAGGCGTTGAGCGTGGGGGATCGGGCGCTGATCTTCACCCAGTTTGTGGAGATGGGCCATCTGCTCAAGAGCCATCTGACCAAGACCTTGGGCGCGGACGTACTCTTCCTCCACGGCGGCACCCCCGCCCTCAAACGGGACGAGATGGTGCAGACCTTTCAACAGGAGAGCGGCGGCCCGGCCATCTTCATCCTCAGCCTGCGGGCCGGGGGGGTGGGGCTGAACCTGACCAACGCCAACCATGTCTTCCACTTTGACCGCTGGTGGAACCCGGCGGTGGAAAACCAGGCCACAGACCGGGCCTTCCGCATCGGCCAGACCCGGAACGTGCATGTCTATAAATTTGTCACCGCCGGCACCCTGGAAGAGCGCATCCACGAGATGATCATGGGCAAAATGGCCCTGGCCGAGAACATCATCGGCGGCGGCGAGGAGTGGCTGACCGAACTGGATACGGCCCAACTGCGAGAGCTGCTCACCCTGCGCCGGGACGAGGAGATGGTGGCCGAGGAGGACGAGCTGGAGACAGCCGGGGAGTTTGGGGAAGACGACGCAGCCAATGAAAACGACGCAACCGACGCGCCCCAAACCTTGAGCAAAATGGGAGGTCCATCGTGGTAGAGTCCACTTTGCGTAACAATCGAGGCCGCAACAGTTGGTGGGCGGACCAATGGCAGGCCCTGCTCTACGAGATCGACCCCGCCTATCAGCCCAGCCACGGCCCAGGCAGCGGACGGGGGGGCTCTCGGCGCAGCCGGGTGCAGCGCCTGGACGTGCTGCCCGGCCACCTCCACGCCCAGGTCCGGGACCGGGAGCGGGGCATCTGCCATGTGGATATCCAGGTCACCCCGTTGACCCCCGCCCAGTGGCAACAGGTGATCGACGGTCTGGCCGACCAAGCCATCTTTGCCGCCCAACTCCTGGCCGGGGATCTGCCTGTGGAGGTCGAGCAGGTCTTTGACCAGGCCGGGGTCTCCCTGCTGCCCGCCTCCGCCGGGGACCTGCGGGTCACCTGTTCCGAATGTGGCGATGCCGGCGGAATGCCTCCTGCCCCCCTAGCCCCCCAACCTTGGGGGGAACTGTCCACAGACTCCCCCAGAATTGGGGGCCGGGGGGCAAACCAGGCCGTCTGCCTGCACGTGGAGCAGGTTTTTCAGCAGATGGGGGAGATGTTGGCCGACGACCCGTGGCTGCTCTTCCAGTTGCGGGGCATGGAGCGGCCCCAGATCCTGCAAGCCCTGCGGGAGCGGCGTCTGAGCCGTCAGCCCCAGGAGCGTAGTCCCCTGCCCACCCAGCCCCTGGGCCCGGCCACCCCAGAATCCCACGCCTTCTTCCGGCTCAACCCAGAACCCGAAGGACCCCGCTGGTTCGACCACCAGTCCGACGACCTGGACGGGGACACAGACCGCTTTTGGGGCAATGCCCAGCAGCTAGAAGCCATCCAGCACCAGATCAGCCCCCCAATCATCGAGCTGACCCTCCTGCGTCGCCTGGGCTATCCCCCCTTCTCCAGCCAAAGCATGGAAAGCTACGAAGCCCTGGCCCAGATCTATCGCCGGGTCACCGCCCAAGCCCTGAAAGTGGCGTTTGGCGAGGCCAACGGTGAGGAAATGGCAAGCGGGGAGATGGGAGACGAGGGGTGACGATGCTTTCTTTTGGGAAAAAGGTGCGGAGGGGTCTTGTGGCGATCTTGGGGGCGGCGGGAGCCTGGTTTTTACTTTCGGTCGGGGTGCCGACGGGTGCCTACGCGGCGGCCAGCATGCCCCTCTCCATCCCCCAACTCAGTAACAGCAGCAGCGTAGACGCCCTCACCCACGGCGAACTGCCCCGTTTCAGCAGCCACATCGAGATCCCCGTCTACACCGTGCAGGACGGGGATACCCTGTGGAGCATCGCCGCCGACCATGACCTGACTTTGGACACCATCCGCTTTGCCAACCCGGACTTTCGCCGCAACCCGGACGTCCTCAGCATCGGCCAACACCTGCGCATCCCGCCCCTGGACGGCGCCCTCCACGACGTGGTGGCCGGGGATACTGTGGAGAGCATCGCCGCCCGCTGGAACGTCACCCCGGCCGAGATCCGGGGCTTCGTGCCCAACGGCCTGGCCGGAGCGAGTCAACCTATGCCCGGCTCCGTGGTGGTCGTGCCCCACGGCACCCTGGAGGTCGCCCTGCCCCATCCCGGTGCCACGGCCGGCTATGCCTTTGCCTGGCCTATCTCTGGCCCCATCAGCCAGGGCTACGGCGGCGGCCACCGGGCGGTTGACCTTTCCGGCCCCTACGCCTCCTCGGTCTACGCCAGCCGGGGCGGCACCGTCATCCACACCGGCTGGGCCGAAACCGGCTACGGCTATCTGGTCATCCTGCAACACGCCGGCGGTTTTGTCACCTACTACAGCCACCTCAAAGGCCACTGGGTGGAAGCCGGCCAATGGGTCAACCAAGGCGACCTGATCGGGGCCATCGGCTCCACGGGCAACAGCACCGGCCCCCACGTCCACTTCGAGATCCGCCTCAACGGCGTGCGCCAAAATCCCCTGGCCTATCTGCCGCCGCGGTAGGGAGTGGCTTTTTACTTCATCAAACAAGAACGCAAAAGGGTCGCCCGACAAAATCGGGCCGCCCTCTCGCGTTCTTGCAATCAAAATGAGATAGAGCAGTTCACACCCCCTGGTGCGAACGGGTCTACACCTCAACTCGTTTTACGCACACACAAATCCAATGGCCCTGTTCAGCCTAGCAGAGTGTCCACTTCTGTTTTTACTTCACCCCACACACGACGCAGATCAAGCCGATCCAGCCAAGAATCAAAATAGCGCCAATCAATCTGATCGTCGGACATCAACAGGATGCTGCCGATGTCTCGGATATGCTTAGTTTGTTTGCTCAATTCGTAATATACGATCTTGTTCAGGATTAAGTCTTCCGGCGCATGGACATACACTTGATCGAGTGGATCACCCAAGTCGACAAGACGCCGACGTTCCAGCGCCGCAGCCCGGAAAGGATCGTTCGGGCGAAGCAGAAAGAGTTCCGCCTTGTAGCCGCTGTCCAGATGGATGGCATTGACGGCCAAGTCGCCTTCGGGCTGAATAAGTAGATCGAGGAGAATGTCCGGCGGCACCAACATCCGTCGCTTCTCCAACTCTTGGGACAACAATCGGATTCGATTTCCCGGCAGGTGGACAACCAGGTCGAAATCTTGGGTGGTGCGTGGTTCGCCCCAGGCCCACAGGGCCATTGCCCCACCGATGCAATAGTCCAACTGGGTGGCCTCAATGGCATCGAGAACCAGCCTGGCAAATGCCAGAAACGAGATGCGCTCACTCGACATGGGGAAGTGCCTCTGCCTGCCGTAACTTGCTTTTATAGTACTCAATCAATCCGCCGCGCACGATGCGCAGCGCTTCCATCTCATCCAGATCGGGTTCGCGTAAGCGCAATTGATGGACGCCAGCCCGTTCAGCCGCGTCGATCATCGACGCCGCCTGCTGCACCCGCTCGGCGGGGGTGAGCAGTTTTGTGATGGCAAGCTGCTTGGGGTCAAGCTCCGCGATCGCGCCGGCAATCTGTCTGCGCATGAGATCGGTCACAACAAAGGGTTGTTTTGGCGGGTCGTTTGGGTTTTGCATGGTTCTATTATAGTTGTTCGGTGGTGAGGTGGCAATCAGGGTTATTGCTGCTTGAACGTTCGCGCCAATCGCTCACAGGTTTCCAGATAATCGTCAACCGCCTCCTCGAACGCCGCCCGTAGCTCAACCGCCGATTCGCCATGAAAGCCGACTATATCGGCGATCCCCGCCAGGTGTCCCACAAAGCAGCCGTTGTCCTCGCTGTATTCGATCTGTGCTGAAAAGTCTCGATAGGTCATGTTGTCCATGGGTTCGCTCCCGTTTACTCAGAAATCGCAAGCCGCACCTCGGCCAAATTCTCAAAGCCCCCATCCACCGCCCGGTAGAGGATGACCATGATCCCGTCCGCGCCGGAAGGGTTTGGCAATCGATAGGCATCGGCCACGGGGACCGCCGTGGGCAAATGGCTGAAGGTAAGTAGCCCCGCCACCGGCCCAGGCCGATCCTGTTGCAGAATGGCCCCACTTTCCCCCGCCGGATCGGGGATGAAGCCACCGCCGACCGTGGGCCGCACGCTGATGGACCAATCACTGGGCTGGGCATTCGAGTCGATCTGCCAGACCAAGGTCAAGTCCAGGCTGGGCGGGGCGGCGAAGACCGGCGCGCCGTCCGGGCCGGGCCGCACGGTGTAGCCGACCAGGGTGATGCCGTCCCCCACGGCTTGGTTGAGGACGGTTTCCGGCACGGGCGCAGCTTCTCCGCCAGCCATGTTTAGGGCCACCCAATCCGGGCTGCGGGCGGTGAGCGTGACCGATCCGCCCCCGTCCCTCAACTCCGAAAGCAGCAGGGGTACCACCCCAGCCTCGGCCAAGATCGTGTGTCCCTCTGCCAAACTCTGGGCCACCTGCCCTCGGTCGAGAATTTCCACATCGGGCCGGATGCCCCAAATTTCGCTCAAATAGGTCAATCCCAACGCATCCCCCACCGGGGCGAAGAGACCCACATCCGCGGGCAAGGGCTGGGCCAGCAAGACCGCCGCCCGGTCCAACGCCGTGTCCTCGGGCCGGTTGCGGCTGTCCGCGGCGGGGATGGACCCTATCACCCGCCAGATGATGGCGATAATCAGGATCGCGGTGACAAGGTGAGCGGGTGAAGGGGTGAAGGGGTGAAGGGGTGATCTCTGCGCGCCACTTCGGCTCCGCGCCGCCCATTGTGCATTGTGCATTGTCCATTGTGCATTGACCCGTGCATTGATCCGTGCATTGATCCCGACCAACCCCAACAGCAGCAACGGATACGCCGGCAAGATCACCTGATACCAGTTGCCAAAACGGTCCACCCAGCAGAAGGCGAAATAGATCAGCAGGGTGGTGTAGAGCAGAAAGGCCATGCGCCGACCCAAAAACCAGATGCCCACCAGCCCCAGGATGATCAGCGGGATGCTCAGTTCCTGCCAGATCAACGAAGGGAAACCGACCCCTTCCCAGAAACCCCGGGCCGGGTCCAGCCCCCAACTCAGCTCATCCCGCCCCTGGGCCGTGGAGACGAAGGCCCAGAACCACTCGCCCGGGCTCTGCCACGTCCCCTGTCCCCACCATTCGGGATGCGCGCCCCCTCGAATGTAGACATAAAGATAGCTTGTCAGGGGTAAAGCAGCCGAGGCCACCGCGCCCACCACGGTCAGCGGACGGCGCAGCAGTTCCGGGCGATCCACCAGCACCAGAATCACCACGGCGGGCACAATAAAGGCCACAGTCACCATATGGGCCAAACTCAAGCCGCACAGGAAGGCGAGGAGGAGCAAATGGCGAATGGCGAATGGCGAATGGCGGGATTGGGGATTGGGGATTGGGCGATTGGGCGATTGGGCAATTGGGCGATTCCCCCATTGTGCATTGTCCATTGTCCATTGTGCATTGACCAAATAGACATACACAATCCCCAGGGTCTGGGCGATGGCGCTGCTGTATTGTTCGGTGGTGGTGGCGTAGTACCAGAAGAAGTAGGTGACGGCGTAGAAGGCGGCGAGGAGGGTGGCGAACAGGCGATCTCCGTGGGGCCGCTCTGCCTGCCGGGTCAGGCGGATGATGATGGCGTAGAACAGGCCCAGGGAGAGCAGCGCCCACAGGATGCTGTAGCTGCTCAACAGGGGGATGGGGTTGGGCAGGGGATTGCCCAGCAGCCGGACCGCCCCCCGCAGACCGTGGAACCAGAGCCAGCCGCCCATTGTGTACAGGGGGTAGCCCGGCGCATTGCCGGGCCGGGCCTGCACCTGGGCATACTGATGGGTGATCAGATCCCCGCCCTCCAACTCCTGGGGCATGAAGCCCGTGTCCAGGGTGGCAATATAGAGGAAAAGCGCCACCGTCAACAGCAGCGCCAAGGGCCAATGTGGAAATTTTCGCATAGTTTTTTTGAGTTGCGAGTTGCGAGTTGCGAGTTGTGAGGGGCGAGTTGTGAGGGGCGAGTTGTGAGGGGCGAGTTGTGAGGGGCGAGTTGCGAGTTGCGAGGGGCGAGATGTGAATTTACAATCGTTCCAATCCCCAATCCCCAATCCCCAATCCCCCATCCCCCATCCCCCATCCCCCAACCCCCAACCCCCAAC
>CAZKEX010000131.1:0-11148 GCA_964551895.1 uncultured Caldilineaceae bacterium
CCCCGATCCCCGATCCCCGATCCCCGATCCCCGATCCCCGATCCCCGATCCCCAAATAACCCAGGGCGAGGAAGGCCAAAATATAGCCCAGGTAGTTTTCGTTGAGGAAGCGGCTGGCGAAGAAGAAGATGAGCAGGAAGAGGCCGTAGTGCCAGCAGGCGTTGGCCAGGGTGTTGTGTTGTTGCTGGCGGCGCAGGAACCAGAGCAGGACGGGCAAAGCCATGACCGTTTGCAGGGCCAAAAAGGGCCATTGGCCAAAGCGATCTGTCACCCACCCCAGGGCCAGCACAAAGTTGCTGGCCCCCCATCCCCAGATCTGATACCCGGTTTCCCCTTGTCCGCTGCTCCAGCGCCAGACATCATCGAAGAGGGCGCCGACGTCCCATAGGGCGTAGGGGCCTACCAAGATCCCGAAGACCAACAAGGCTGGCCACGCCCCCCGGATCATACCGGGGATGGATCGGACTAGATCTGCCCAGCCCGTGCCCAAGGAATGGTCTGGCTTTCTCAACAAAAGCAGACCGAAGAAGGGGGCAAAGAACCAGGCGGTGGGTTTGGCTGCGCAGGCCAGGCCAAAGAGGGCGGCCGCGCCGAACATCTGCATCCGCCCGGTGTGGCCCTGGGCCATGCGATCCTGGCCAGCTTGCCACGCCACCAGCCCCAGCACGATCCAGGCCAGGATGAAGACGTCGTTTTGGCCGTAGATTACATCGGACCCCATGATGGGGTTGAGGCCGAGGAGGGCGACCAGGGCCAGCTTGCGCCGCTCGCCCTGCACCAGCCGGGGGGCCAGGGCCAGCATGATGGCCAGGAGCAGCAGATAGACCATGCGTTGATCGTAGAAGCCTGCGGCCTGGCCCAGGAGGTAGAAGGGGGCGCTGAAGACGAAGGTCCAGGGCAGGTAGGGGTAGTGGAAGAGGGCGGTGCGGTATTCGCCAAAGCCCCATTCGGCCATTGGGGTGTCGGTGTAGTCCTCGACGTAGGGGTTGCGCCCGGCGAGGAAGTAGTCGATCACCGACTCGGTCTGGATCACGCCGCCGTCGTGGGCGTAGCTGGCCGGTCCGCTGCCCTGGCGCAGGAGCATCATGCGGGCCGTGGGCAGGAAGATGGTGGTGGCGAGGATCAGGGCCAAAATGCCCCATTTGAGCCGGGTCTTGAAGCGGGATGAGGTCAGATCGACGAGCAGATAGGCCATCAACAGCCCCAGGCTGAGGGCGATGAGCAACAGGGCCACGGGTTCGCCCGGGGAGGGGTTGACCTCGCCCATGGCCTGCCAGCCGGCCGGGGAGAGCAGCTTGCCCAGCAGGGGATGGCGCAACACATCCTGCACCCGGAAGGGCAGCACGGCCTGCTCGGCCAGGCTGTCGATGCGCAGCCGGGCCAGGACCAACACGGCCAGCAGCAGGGCATCCCAACCTGGGCGGCTTTGGGCTGGAGCTGGATTGTGGGTTGGGGTACGGGCCGAAGTTTGGGCCATTTTAGTTACCCTGTAGGCCGAAGAGGGACTGGTTGCTGGTGGGCACAAAGATCCAGCCCCCGGCCACGGCGGGCGCGCCCCGCACCTGGCTGGCTAGGGTGATCGAGTTGAGGGATTCTCCCCGCTGGCTGTTAAAGACCTGAATCGCCCCGGCCTGGAGGGCGACCATGACCACCCCGCTGCCGACGATGGGGCTGCCCACAATTTCTGAGAAAGTTTCGTAGCTCCAGAGCGATTTGCCCGTGGTGCGGTTGAAGGCTTGCAGGAAGCTGTTCCCCGACACGTAGAGGGTTGTGTTGTCCAGGGCCATGCCCGTCACCCGGCCGACAGCCGCTGTGAACCATGCCTGTTTGCCGGTGTTGGCGTCCAATAGGCGCACCCCGTTGCCCTCATCGGCCACAAAAAGCTCGGCCAGAGAGGTGATGCCGGGCCAGTCGTAGATGGGCGCCGCCGAAACACCGGGCAGATCCGTGAAACGCCACACCTCTGCCTTGGTGTAGGGATCCTCTTCCTTGGTGTAGAGATCCCTCGCCCACAAATAGCGTCCACCGATATAGACCATCTGGTGGCCGACTGTGGGACGCTGCAAGGTGTTGCTTCGGATGTCGCTTCGGATGTCGGTGTCGAAGCGCCAAAGCTGCTGGGCGGTGAAGCGGTCCAGGCTGAACACAGCTTGGGCGCTGGCGGAGGATGTGCTGATCAGCAGTTGGTTTTCGGCGATGTTGATGGCCCCGGAAGGGGCAATGTTCAGAGGATAGGACCAGATAGGATCGACCCGATTTTCGTGACTCAGCAGCGCGGTGACAGTGCCAGACAGGTCAACAAAGTAGACATAATCATCCTGGATCGAGGCGCCGTAAGGGATAGGGTTGCTGAATTCCAAACGCCAGCGCTGATTGCCAGTGGGAAACCGGAAGCTATAGAGATGGCTGTCGTCACTGGCCACCAGAACGCTGTCATTGGCCATAGTCACGTTGGACGAGAGCCCCGCGCCTGCAATGGCCTGACCATTCCACGAAAAGGTATAGGGGGGGAGGGGCAAGCGGCTTACCCTGGCTTGATTCCAGCGGTTTTGGCCGATCAAGGGGTAGTCGCTGGCCGGGATCAATGTGGGGGATGGGGTGGGGGTTGGGGTCAATGTGCCGCCCCCGGTGTCGGGGCTGGTGCGGACGGGCAGCCAGCGCACATCGTTGATGTTCGCATTGGGGGGCAGGTTGGCCACCGTGGGGTTGGCCGTGGGTTGGGCGTCCGCCTGGCGCACCCAGCCGCGGATCTCGCCAAATCCGTTGTTTGCGGTGGCCGATACATAGACCCACTCCCCGTAACCGTCGTGGCCCAGCAAGAGCACCTGCTGATTGAGGGCCAAGGTGGGGCCGGTGGTCGGATAGCGCTGGCTTGGCCCAGTGCGTAGCCGCACATTGCTGTCCAATACCCTGCCCATCAACTGGCCGACCAGGGCAGGCACGGGGGTGATGCTGGCGCCGGGGATGGGGGTCTGGGTTGGTGTGGGTGTTTCGGTCGGCGTCTCGGTGGGTGTTTCGGTTGGCGTCGTGGAGGGCGTCGCAGAGGGAGCCGCAGTGGCGGTTTGTGTGGCAGTTTCGGTGGCTGATTCGGTGGCCGCTTCGGTGGCTGATTCGGTGACGATGGGGGTCCACGTGGCCGTCGGGGCGCCGTCGGTGGGGGGCGGGCCGCCGGCAGAATCGGGCGTCGCCGTAGGTGTTTTGGTGGCAAGGGGGGTCGGGCTGGGCAGGGGGGTGGGGGTGACGATGCCCAGGGAGGCCATGCGGTGGGCTTCTTGGGTCATCAAGTTGGCCAGATTCTGGGTGGCCCGAAAGTCCGGGGTGGCGACGGCCACCCGCAGCTCACCTGTGGCGGTTGGGGTGGGGGTGGGGCCACGTCCTAACTCTGTGCGGGTGGCCCAGATGGTGATGGCAATGCCCAGCAAGAAGGCCAAGAGCAACAACACCCCGCCCACCACAAGCCGCCCCACCCGGCTGGACGGCGGTCTGCCCGGTTGATTTTGCAATTGATAGGGATCCGGGTAGGGATCCGGGTTAAACCGCTGAGGTGTTGGCATGGCCCTATTGTAGCAAGAGAATGGCAATCACAAAAGCTGTCCACAGGCTGTGATGGGCGAAATAGAACGCGGGTGGCGCGGATTTGACGGATTCACGCGGATTTCTTCTCAATTTCTTGGCTCTAATCCGTTTTGATCCGCCCGATCGGCGTCATCCGCGGTCCATTTGAGAACTGTTGTGGGATGGGCAAACGATTACCAAAACAAGTCTCCCGCTGGTATAATTCACATTGTGCCGCCGCGGGCTGGGCGTAATAGCCCTTACCGACCCTATCCACCATCCTGGTTATGCTTCTCGAAGCAGATTACACAGAAACTGGGAGGGAGCAACATGACAGGGTTTGGCCGCACGATGGAAATTGAAGAAAAAAAGCTGATGGAGGGGATGGCAGAGGGCCGGGCGGATGACCGGACGGATGTGCGAGTTGACATCTATGTGATGGAAGGATGCTATGCGTGCATCTATTCCAAAGAGGTGGCGGCCCGGATTCGTGTGGATTTCCCCACAGTGCAGGTGCGTTTGGTTGACATCCACACCACGCCAGACCCACTCCCCGAGGCCGTCTTTGCCACCCCCACCTATCTGCTCAACGATCAACTCTGGTCACTGGGCAATCCTTCGCCCCAAGATGTACAGGAACGTTTGGGGGGCGAGTTGCGAGTTATGAGGGGCGAGTTATGAGTTGCGAGTTAGGAGTTGCGAGGGGCGGATTGCGACATATGGGCTACATGCCCCGCAACCCGCAACCCGCATCTCGCAACTCGCATCTCGCAATTCGCCCCTCGCAACTCGCCCCTCGCCCCCCGCAATTCGCCCCTCGCCCCTCGCAACTCGCCAGAAAGGCACCGCCATGAGCGTTGATGACCGTAGCACCTCCCCACTGCCCGCCGAGAAGATGCGCTATCTTTCGGAACTGACTGTCTTTCAAGACCTGACCGCCCGGGAGATGGAAGACCTCAACCGTATCACCACCATGAGCACGGTCTCCAAGGGCCGGGTTTTCTATCGCCCGGAAGAGCCGGGTGAAGTGCTATTTATTCTGAAAGAAGGCCAGGTGCAGCTCTATCGCATCAGCCCTGAAGGTAAAAAATTGGTCATCACCACCTTGGGGCCTCACACCCTCTTTGGGGAGATGGCCCTCCTGGGCACAAAGATGCACAACACCTTCGCCGAGGCGGTAGACGACTGCCTGATCTGCGTCATGAGCCGCACAGACCTGGAGCGGCTGATCCTGAGCAAGCCCCAGGTGGCCCTGCGGGTGCTGGAGATCACCGGCAAGCGGCTGCGAGAGGCGGAAGAGCGGCTGGAAAACATGGCCTTCAAGGGCATCCCGGCCCGGCTGGCCAGCCTGCTCCTGCGTCTCTCCGCCGAGCGAGGCACCTTGGAGATCGTGGGTCTCACCCACCAAGACTTGGCCGAAAGCGTCGGTACCTATCGGGAAACCGCCACCCAGGTGCTGAACGATCTTAAATCCCAGGGGTTGATCGAGATTGGCCGTAAGCGGATCAACATTCTCGACCATGACAGACTGGCCGAGATCGCCGAGAACTAGGGCTGTTTTCTTGCATAGCCGATGACGCTTGGGCCGGGCACAAATGCCCGGCCCTTTTTCTTGCCCGCCTATAAACTGTGGCCGACCCCAATTGTTTCGGCTGATAAAGTGTGAGTTTGCACCTTTTTATACTTTGGGGTAGAGTGAAAAACAATGGCCCACCCGCCAGAAAATAAGCGCTGAAACCAGTGATGTTTTGCGATTGACATTCTAAAAAAACGCAAGTACAATCGTCTTATCTATCCAAAGTTTTCCTTGATTCCATTTCCAGGAGGTTTGACCCATGACCCATGTGATTTTTGATCTGTGTATCCGTGACGGTGCCTGTGTCGAAGTATGCCCCGTAGAGTGTATCGTTGCCGGCCAGCCGGAAGACGAATGGCCTTGGTACTACATTGACCCGGACACCTGCATCGACTGCGGCGCCTGCGTCCCCGAGTGCCCGGTGGAAGCCATTCTGCCCGAAGAAGATCTGCCCGAAGACCAGGAATACACCACCGAGTTGAACAGAATGTTCTTCACCGATGGCCCCGGCTACAGCGCTTTGGAGATGTAGAACCGGTCTAGACAGATCGATGATAACCAGTATAATAAAGAGCCTCTGCAAACGCAGAGGCTCTTTTCTCGTTACCCCCCACACCCAAATCCACCCACCCACCCACCCAACCAACCAACCAACCAACAAACCAACCAACCAACTAACCACCCACTTCCCGAAGAAAGAACAAACCAATGTCTACTGAAAACAAAAAAATGCAGCCCGATTGGACCGATGTCCAACGGGTTTTGGTGATCGTGGCCCACCCGGACGACGCTGACTTTATCTGCTCTGGCACGGCCATGCAGATGGCCGAACAGGGCATCGAGGTGACGTACATGGTGCTGACCAACGGGGACAAGGGCAACCACAACCCGGAGATCACCCGCAACCAACTGATCGCCATGCGCATGATCGAACAGCGGACCGCGGCCAAGCTGTGCGGCGTCAACCACGTACTCTTCATGGGCGAAGAGGATGGCTTTCTCAAGTCCACCCGGGAGCTGCGCAAGCGGGTGACCCGGGAGATCCGGCGCATTCGGCCCCAGTTGATCATCTGCACCAACCCGGACCGCTATCTGGTGGGGGATGGCTACATCAACCACCCGGACCACCGCAACGCCGGGCTGGTGGCCCTGGAGGCCATTTTCCCCGCCTCGGACAACCCCATGTTCTATCCCGACATGGCCCAGGAGGGCTACCTGCCCCACAAGATCAGCCAGCTCTATGTCCACGGCCACCCGGACCCGGACATCGAGATCGACATCACCCATCTGGTTGAGCGCAAGATCCAGGCCATCCTCAGCCACACCAGCCAGTTCCCCGACCCGGAGAAGAGCCGCAAGTGGATGGAGGAGCGCTGGGGCGAGAAGCAGGAAGACGAGTCCGTGTACCATTTTGAACGCTTCAAGGCCATGAAATTTGGGTGATCTGGGCCACCACGCCCCACCCAGGCAACAAAAAACGCAGGGTGGACAATGTCCACCCTGCGTTTTTTGTTGCCGTAAAAAAGCTGGGACTATTTACTTCATGTCCGCCAGTTGGTCAGCCAGGATTGCGTTGGCCTCGTCCGTGGCGGCATCCAGGGTGGACTGGGCATCGGCCCCGTCCATGATGGCGGCCATCTCGGCTTCGATCATGTCACGCACGAAGTCGTAGCCGGGCACAGGAGGCTCGGCCACACCGTACTTGAGCAGCTCGAAGGCGGTGCGATACTGGGTGTTGACCTCAAGCTCGGCCTTGAGGGCGTCGCTGTTGGCAGCGCTCTGGCGTACCGGGAAGTATTGGCTGGCCAGACCCCACTTGGCCTGAATGTCTGGGCTGGTATAGTACTTGGTGAAGATCCAGGCAGCCAGTTCGCCTTCAGGCGTGGTCTTGGGGATGCTGACGCTGGCGCCATAGATGTTCATGACCGGCTCGGCGGTGGTGTGGGGGATGGCGGCGACGCCCCAATTGAACTGGGCGCCCTCGTCCACAACGCTCTGGTAGAAAGGCAGACCGGAGCTGGAGCCAACGGTGAAGAGCAGCGCGCCGTTGCCAAAGTCAGTCTGGTCGCCATAGGCCTCGGCCACCAGGGTGGCGCAACCTTCGGCGAACAGCTCTTGCAAGAAGGTCATGGCTTCCACAGCGCCCGGGCTGTTGTAGGAGAACATGCCGGTTTCGTAGTCGAAGACATTGTCGCCAAAGGCAAAGGTCCAGCTGGCAAAACGAGAGGCATCGATGCTCAACTGATAGCCGATGCTGGTGTCGCCCACGCGCTTGCTAAAGGGCTGTGCCGTGGCGGCGCAGGCCATTTCCTTGAACTCAGCCGGGGTGGCCGGGGGGGCATCGTAACCCAGCTCGGTCAGCCAATCCATGTTGTAGTAGAGCATTTCCATGGAGCGGTTGGGGGCCAGGCCCAGGCGCTGTCCGCCAAAGCTGGGGAAGACGTCGGCCTTGAAGAAGCCGGGGAAGAAGTCGGCCTGCTCATCGGCGGTCAGGCCCCACTTGGGGCTGTTGACCAGGCCGTTCATATCGACCAGGGATTCGCCCAACTGATAGGTAGCGGCCTGGTTTTGATAGGCCACGACCAGGTTGGGGGCTTCGCTGGTGTTCATGACGACCAACATCTTGTTGAAGATGTCGCCATAGCCGCCCTGATATTCGGCTTCTACGGTGATGCCATATTCGTTGGTGGCGTTGAAGTCGGCCACGATCTCCATCAGGGCCGTCTCTCGGTCACGGGTGTGCTGGTGCCAGAAGACGACGGTCTGGCCGGAGGGGTCGACCGATTCCCAGTCCATGGCCATCATATCGTCCATGGGGGCTTCGGCAGCAGGGGCCTCGGCGGCAGGGGCCTCGGCGGCGGCGGGTGCTTCGACTGCGGCAGCCGGGGCTTCCACAGCGGGTGTGGCGGCCGGGGCGGGACAGGCCGCCAGGGCCAGGGCAGCTACCAACAACAGGGTCAGCAGCCAAACAGTTTGCTTTCGCATGGTAGATTTTACTCCTTGTGTGATAGGAACTTAGGATGGACACACGGTTAGACAAGCAAGTTGGTACGAACAGGTTGGTCAGACAGATATAAAAAACGGATAGTGTGAAAGTTAGCTCTGGGTCGAGGGCCGGTTAGCCCTTTAGATTAGCCCTTTAGCCCAGAGGTGGCGATACCTTCGGTATACTGTTTCTGGGTCAGGAAATACATGACCAGAATAGGGATGAGTGTGATAACTGCGCCGGCCATCATCAACTGGGTTTCGGGACCGGCCTCGGATGTAAAGGTCCACAGCCCCACCATCAAGGGCCGCCAGGTGTCTTTGGTGGTGACCAAAAGGGGCCACAAGAAGTCGTTCCACGAAGCGGTGAAGGCGAAGATCAGCACCGTGAAGATGGGGGCCTTGCTGATGGGCAGCACGATCTGCACCAGAAAGCGGAAGTGGCCGCCGCCGTCCATGCGGGCGGCGTCCCACAGCTCCCAGGGGATCTGGGCGAAGAACTGACGCAACAGAAAGATGCTGAAGACGCTGACCATATAGGGCACGGTGATCCCCTGCAGGGTGTTGACCCAAGATCCCCCGGGCAGGCTGACCACCCGCCCGCTGATCATCAGAAAGTTGGGGATCATGGTGACCATTGCCGGGATCATCATGGTGGTCAGGAGCATGGTAAAGAGCAGTTCCCGGCCAAAAAACTTGATACGGGCAAAGGCATACCCGGCCAAAATCGAGGTGAAGAGCTGGCCGGTGATGGTGATGCTGGTGATCACCACGCTGTTCATGAAGTACTTGGAAAATTTGGCCTCGGTCCACGCCTCCAAATAGTTGCCAAATTGGGGCACCGCGGGGTACCAGGCCCGGGTGGCGGTCTCGCCATAGGTCATCAGGGAGGCGGAGAGCATCCAGTAAAAGGGCAACAAGGCCAGAAATGCCCCGAAGAGCAGCACCCCATACATGACAAAGATCCAAGGTCCCAGGCCCAAGGCCGATGAACCACTGGTTGCTTTTTTCGTGCCGACAGCCTTAGCCATAGAATACTCGCTCCCCAAACATCTTGTTCTGGGCATAGGTCAGGAAAAGGATGATGCCAAGCAGGAGTATGGCCTGGGTGGAGGCATAGCCGAACTGGCTGCCCTTGTAAAAGGTGTTGAAAATAGAGACACTGGTCGTGATCACCGTGTCCTGGGCCGAGGGCTGCTGCATGACAAAGATATGGTTGAAGGCTTTGAAGGTACCGATAAAGCCGATCAGGGAGAGGTAGAAAGTGACCGGCGAGAGCAGAGGCACGGTGATGTAGCGGAACAACTGCCACTGGTTGGCCCCATCGATCTCGGCGGCCTCGTAGACATCCGGCGAAATGCTGCCCAGCCCGGCCAGGAAGATCACCGTGTTATAGCCCACATAGGTCCACACGCCAAAGATGATGATGGCCACCAGGGCCATGCTCGGCCCGGCAAAAAAGCCATCGATCTTCACGCCAAACATCACTTCCATAAAGGGCCTTGACTCAAAGAGCCACTTCTGGGCATCCCAGCCCAGGAAGGTGAGGAGTCGATTGGCGATGGAGGTGTCTCGGATGCCGAAGATGGTGCGGAAGACCAGGGCGGTGGCAATGACCGGGGTGACGTAGGGGAGGAAGAAGATCATGCGGAAGAACTCTTGGCCCCGGATCTTTTGGAAGAGGATGTAGGCCAGCACCAGGGCAATGCCCAACTGGATAGGGACCGAGCCCAGGGCGTAATAGACGGTGACGGGGACACTGCTGAGGAATTTGGTGTCGCCCTCTGCCACCATGCGCCCCCACCCCCAAGGAATGGTGATCATCGCTGCCACGGCGATGGCGATAGGCAACCCCACGGAGTACAATCGGCGGCTCTCCCGGCTGTCCGCCATGCGTTGGCGCACCACAAAGGCCACGAGCAACAGGGAGACCCCCAAGGCAAAGAGAAGCGCGCCCCAATAGTCCCCCAGGGCCTTATCATAGTTGGCCAGGCCAATAAAGCCCCGGTCCACCACACGCCAGCGGCGCAGGCTGAGGTAGAACGCATATCCCATTGGGAAGAAGCCGAAGGCCGAAACCAGAAGCACGGCAGGCAGAATAAACAGATAGCCCGTCACATGCTCATTCAAGTCTGTCCAGCGCAGTCGCTTGCGTTTGCGCTTGGGGGGGATGGCAGGAGGTGAAGCTACAGCCATTGACCTATCCTTGAATTCTTTATGAAATGAATACGCTGTGAAAAGATCTCGCAAGTTACTACGACGCTGTCGGATATTTGGCTGGTCGGGCAGGTTTTACGAGAGATAGCGAAAGATCGAACTGGCGTCTTTGCGAAAAGGGGCAACAACCGATAAGATTGAGGGGCATGGGCCGAACCGGCCCACAACCGCAACCAATCCATTTGATATGAGTATAGCGTACTTAGGTCTACCCGTCAACGCGATACGAGTTCTTTTTGGGATTCCTTCTTTCCCTCAAAAATGTTTTGCAGATCCTGAATCAACTTTCTCACCACAGACGAAATACACGAAAGGCATATCCCATGACCCGCAAATTGCAGGCCCCAATGGGCCTCTATTACGAAGAGTTCGAAGTCGGCGACCAGGTGGAGAGCGTCGGTCGCACCATCACCGAGGCGGACATCGTCAGCTTTGCCGGTCTCTCCGGCGACTGGAACCTGATCCACACCAACGCCGACTATTGCAAAGAACAACACTTTGGCCAGCGCATCGCCCACGGCTTGCTGGTCCTCAGCGTGGCCAGCGGCCTGGCCGTGCGCCTGGGCTTCATGGAGGAGACCGTGGTCGCCTTCATGGGGCTGGAGTGGCAGTTCCGCCGTCCCGTCTTCATCGGCGACACCATGCGCATCCGGGTCACCATCGCAAGCAAAGAGATCAAACGACGGCTGGGCGGGGTGGTGGTCTTCCGGGTTGAAGTGCTGAACCAGAAAGACGAAGTCTGCCAGCGAGGGGATTGGAATATCCTGTGCAAGATGAAAGAGGGCAACGAGTAAGGAGTAATGAGTAATGAGTAA
>CAZKEX010000132.1:0-724 GCA_964551895.1 uncultured Caldilineaceae bacterium
AGTTATTTACGCCGGGCTGTACTAGAGTACGGAAAAGCGCAGGTTTCAAACCAATCTCAGTTTAGAGGGCGCGTCTTCTACCGGCCCATTTCTCTCCTTGACGGGTAGGTCTATGCAATGGGCCTGTCCAAAATGAGTTAGAGGAGTTCGCACCCCCTGGTACAAACGGCCCAACTCAAAATGAATCGGGTGTGTTCAAAATGAGTTGAGCTGAGGAGTGAGCATTCTCAAATGCGAACGACCCGGCATCTGAGGATGCCTACTCCGCCAACTCATTTCGAACACACCCAAATGAATCCACCCAGTTTCAACAGGGGTATAGAACGATCTGCCGGTGGTATGGTTGGGCAGAACTTGGGCCTTTTGCTACAATGATGGGCGCCGAACCCTGTTGATCTGTATCAAAAGCCATGTGTTGCCATGTTGGGAGCGTTGCCTGTGGACTATCGAACGATCTCCAAGTTGATTCTGATCTTCCTCCTGGTTGGTGGGCTGGGGGGCTGTTCGATCATTGCCCCGCCGCCCCCGCGCATGCCCACGCCCACCCCCACGGCCACGGTGACGCCCACGGCCACGGTGACGCCCACGGCCACGGTGACGCCCACCGTCACGCCCACGGCCACGCCATCCCCCACCCCCACCGCCACGGCCACCGCCACCCCGACATCATCGGCCACGCCAACCCCGTCGGTCACCCCTACGGCCACGGAGACACCGACTGCGA
>CAZKEX010000132.1:824-3205 GCA_964551895.1 uncultured Caldilineaceae bacterium
CCGCCACGGAAACGGCCACGCCATCGTCAACCCCCACAGCCACCGAGACCGCAACTGCGACACCGACCGCGACTGCCACGCCGACTGCGACCGCCACGGAAACGGCCACGCCATCGTCAACCCCCACAGCCACCGAGACCGCAACGGCGACATTGGCGCCCACTGCGACCGTCACCCCCGCCCCCGCGGCGGTGATCTTGCCCACGGCCACCCCGCCGGCGGTGCCTGTGCCCTTGGGCTGGGTTGCCCACACCGCCCAGGGTGCCGCGTCGGGTGCGGGCCTCTCCCTCTTCGCCCCCGAGGATTGGACGGTGCTGGCCCCGTGGACAGAGGACGGGATGGCCGCCCAGCTCGAGGCTTTGCGGGGAGAAGCGTCTGCCGGGGTGATGCAGCAGGTGTTCGAGGGCATGGAGGTCCTGGCCGCCGAGGATGGGGGGCTGCGCATGGTGGGTCTGTTGGCAACGCCGACCGCCGCCGACTATCTGCCCAATTTCACTGTGCTGGTGGCCCCCAGCCAGGGCGCTACCTTGGCCTCCCTGTTGACCACGGCCCGCTTTGGGGTGGAAGCAGCTCCCGCCGCCACCCTGATCAGCGGGCGGGTGGTGGATAGCTTGCGCACGGGCAACCGGGACGCGGCCATCCTACGCTACCGGCTGGACGGCGCGGCCCTGTATGGCGTGCCCGGTCTGGGCTTGCGCTCGGTCCAGGCCATCTTCCTGGACGACAGGGGCGACCAGGTGGCCATCGTCACCCTCACCGCCCCGGTCCAGAGCTATGCCCAATACGAACCATTCTTCATGGACCTTGTGCGGACTATCACCTTTCAATAAAGCCAAGCATCACCGCAAAATCGCCAAGGGCGCAAAGAAAAACAAGCTTTCTTCTTCTTGAATTCTTTGCGATCTTTGCGATCTTTGCGCCTTTGCGGTGGAAAAGCCACTTCCCGATTTTCAACTTTCAATTTAGAATTATCTGGAGCATCCTATGCCCGCCATTGTCCTGCCCGGCTATACCCGGGGTCCCATTGTCTTTATCGGCCCGTTGCACGATCAGCGGTCGGAGGAACGGCTGCTGCAATTTTTTTGGGACAATGCAGGGGCCTATGGGGCGCGTATTCTGATCCTGTCCATGGAAACGACCACAGAGGCCGCCGCCCATCGTTTCGCCCATCTCTTTGACCGTTGGGAATCGGACTCGGTGGCTGTGGCCACGGTGGGGAACCGGGCCGAGGCCCAGAACCCCCAGCTTGTGGAGATGGTGGATCAGGCCACGGGGCTGTTGCTCTTGGGCGAGAACCCTGTGCGGCTGGCCTCCCTCTTGGGGGGGACGCCTTTGGCCCAGGCCGTGCGCCGGGGCAATGCCCAGGGCAAGACAATCGGCGGGGTGGGCAGCGGCGGGGCCATCTTGTGCGAACACATGATCGCCTTTGACGCCCGGCAAGATTTCGCCGCCCATCCCTATCTGCACCGCCAGTTGATCCAGTTTGCACCGGGTCTGGGCATCACCAACCGGGTGGCCGTGGACAGCATCCCCAGCGACCGAGCGGGGACATGGATGCAGTTGGCCCGGCTGCTCAACGCCGTGGCCTACAACCCCTTCCTCCTGGGCATCGGCCTCAAGACCAATTCGGGCGTGATCATCTACCCCAACAACCATCTGGAGGTCTTTGGCCAGAACAACGTCCTGGTGGTGGACGGCGCCGGCATGACCTATACCAACGTCCACGAGATCGCCCAGGACGCGCCCTTGAGCATGTTGGGCATCCAACTTCACATGCTGGGCGAGGGGTACACCTTTGACCTGGGCAGCCGCACAGCCCATCCGCCCCAGGCCACGGACATCCCCGAGGCGGCCACGACCAAATCGGCGTTTTGAAAAGGGACAAATAGGCCACGGATGACACGGATTTGACGGATTTCCACGGATCTTTTTTTGAAGAATCCATGTCATCCGTGGCCTATTTGTCCCTTTTCGTTTTTGCAACTTGACATTTTCACTGGATCGACTATAGTTAGCCCATTCCTTCGGCAGTGGGTCGGTACGGCTCTCCTCTCAGTAGACCAATCGCTTGTCAATCTATTTATCAACAATCTGCTCTTCGTCATCGGCTTTGAGACTTTTTGCTTCTTGCCGAGAGGCGAAACGTGGTACATGAAACGTGTTGCGTGGCCCAGCCTCGTTGCACTTCACGTGCCACACAACTGTTTTTCGATCCCATTTTCTACACCCAAAGGAGGATGTTGTCATGGTACGATCACGTTTCTATCTCTTGTTAGTGACCATGTTGGTTCTGGCCCTCTTTGTGGCGGGCTGTCAAAGCACGGGAACAACGCCGGCCGCCCCCGCGGCTGACGCCCCGGCCGCTGCCGCTGACGCCCCAG
>CAZKEX010000132.1:3305-9484 GCA_964551895.1 uncultured Caldilineaceae bacterium
ACGGTCAGGGTGATGACCAGTTGGCCGCTCCAAGGCCCCATGTTGCCCGAAGGTGAATCTATGGAGCGGGCCGTGGAACTGGCCCTCAAGCACTATTTGGAAGCCAACGACGGCAACGGTCCTGGCGGCCTGACGGTGGAAGTGGTCAACCTGGACGACGCTTCCCCCACCACCGGCTCCTGGGACGCCACCATCGAGTCCGAGAATGCCCAGAAGTGTGTGAACGATCCGGCCTGCATGGTCTACTTTGGCACCTACAACTCCGGCGCGGCCAAGGTCTCCATGCCCATCACCAACAAGGCCGGTGTGGCCCAGATTACCCCGGCCAACACCTATCCTGGCTTGACCAAGGAATGGGACGCCGGCGAGCCGGGTATCTATCGTCCGTCCGGCGAGGTGAACTACTTCCGCACCAACGCCGCGGATGATGTGCAGGGCCAGGCCGGCGCGGCCTGGGCCAAGTGCATGGGCTTCGACAAGGTCTACTTCCTGGATGACCGCCAGCTTTACGGCAAGGGCGTGGTGGATGCCTTTATCCAACAGGCCGAGAAGGTGGGGATCGAGGTTGTGGGCCGGGACGGTGTGGAGTCCACGGACATCGACTTCCGCGCCCTGTTGACCAAGGTAAAGGCGGCCAACCCGGATCTGGTCTATGGCGGTTTTGTCATCGACTCTGGCGGCCCCCAGATCATCCAACAGATGGCCTCTTTGGGTCTTTTTGAACAGGGCATCAAGTTCATGGGTCCTGATGGGCTGGTCAACCCGGCCCTGGTGGAGCAGGTGGGCGGCCCGGATGTGGCCAACGAAAACATCTTCCTGACCTTCCCCGGTCTGGCCCCCAGCCAGCTCACCTCTGTGGAAGGCAAGAAGTTCTTCGATGACTTCATCGCCGAATACGGGGTGGAGCCCAGCCCGTGGAGCACCTATGCCTACCAGTCCATGCAGGTGATCCTCTATGCCCTGGAGCAGGGCGGCGCGGATCGCGCTGGGGTGCTGAACGCCATGCGCGGCCTGACCGACTTCCAGGGTGTCACCGGCACCTTCGGCTTTGACGCCAACGGCGATCCCACCATCACCGCCCTGGGCGGCAACGAAGTGATAGATGGGGACATCACCTACGTCGGCGCCATCAGCCCGGACATGTACCCGGACAAATGTAGCCAATAGGTTCAGCGTTCTGGTTCGTCGTAAGCGCTTTAGTACAGCCCGGCGTAAACAGGTCTGGGAAAACCTGCGCTCTAGCCCGGTCCGTGACCGGGCGGGTCTACACGATCTTCTGCGGCAGACCCGCCAGGTCACGGACCCGGCTAGAGCATTGTTTCCCGGGCTACCTTCCGCCGGGCTGTACTTAGCGCTGTCCCCCGGCCGCCAACTTTGGGGAAGCTGTCCACGATCTCCCCCAGAATTGGGGGCCGGGGGCAGCGCTGAGGCGCTTACGACGAACTTCTTCACGCCTCTCCACCAACGGCTTCCCCCAGGCCACCCACAAACCCGAGGTGTCCGCGTGTCTCCAACCGAAGTTCTACTCCAACAAACGCTTAACGGCCTGACCATCGGGGCCTATCTGGCCCTGATCGCCTTGGGCTATACCATGGTCTATGGCATTATCGAACTGATCAATTTTGCCCACGGGGATCTTTTCACCTTCGGCTTTCTGATCTCCCTCACCCTCTTTCGTCTTTATGGAGCCGAGGGCACCCTGTATGGGTTTGAACTAATCTGGATGTTCGGGGTGGTACTGGTGTTGACCATGCTGCTCACGGGGATTCTCAACGTCGCCATCGACAGGGTGGCCTATAAACCTTTGCGAAAGGCGCCCAGGCTGGCGCCGTTGATCACCGCGGTGGGCATGTCCTTTGCCCTGCAAAACATCTTCGCCAACTGGTACGGTCCCAGCCAGATCAACTATCCAGATTTCTTTCCTCGGGTGGACATCCTGCGCCAATGGTTTGGCATGGATACCAACATCCTCTTCACCACCCAGGATCTGCTCCTGATCGGCGTCACCATTCCTCTCATGGTCGGCCTGCGCCTCTTTGTGCAGCGCACCAAGCTGGGCAAAGCCATGCGGGCCACGGCCCAGAATGCCAGCGCCGCCTCCATCATGGGCATCGACGTGGAGCGGGTGATCATGATCACCTTCTTTATCGGCGGGGCAATGGCCGGGGCGGCCGGCATGATCTTTGGCAACTTTCTGCACACGGGCCGCTATTTGATGGGCTTTGACGCCGGTCTCTTTGCCTTCACCGCCGCCGTCTTTGGCGGCATTGGCAACATCACCGGGGCCTTGTTGGGCGGCTTTATCATCGGTTTTATCAAGGCCTTCAGCGACCAATATCTGGCCGCCCAGTGGACCCGGGCCGTGATCTTTGGCATTTTGATCCTGGTGTTGGTCTTCCGGCCCCAAGGGCTGCTGGGCCAGGGGGAGGCGGAAAAAGCATGAGTACTCAACTGAACCCCAAACTCCCCGTCCAAGAAAGCGCGGTGCGCCCGCCCCGTCCCCCTGGCATTGCCAACTGGCAGTTGGTGGTCGCCATCGAGGCGTTCATGCTCCTGGCCCTGGGACCGGCCCTGCTCACCCAATTTGGCGGGCTGGGCTGGCTGGGCATCCTCCTGGGTTTGGTTCTGGCCGGGGCAGCCTATACCCTTTCTGTGGGGAACCGCCTGGGCTACTATGCCCTGGTGCTTCTGCAAGTGCTGGCCTCGATCTCTCTGCTGATCGGGCTGGGGGTCTTTTTGACCACCCAAAACCTGATCACAGGGCTGGTCTTCCTGGCCCTGATCTACATCGTTCTCAGCGCCCGTTGGCAGGGGGATCGGCGCACGGCCACCACCCTGAGCATCGTGGCGGTCGTCTTCTTCGTGGTCCTCTTCGCCGCCTCGTCCAAAACCCAGGCCGACCAGTTGGAACTGGGCGTCCTCTTCTTTGTACTCTATCTGCTACTCAGTGGGGCTGCCTCTTTCCTCTTTGGCATCCGCTTTGCCGACCTGCACCGCCACGATATCCTGGCCTATTTTGGCTTTGACAGCACCCCAGGCCTGGTCTTGAGCGTGGAACAGATCCAGGCCAGGCTAAAAGAGGCGGTCTCCCTGCTCTACTCCGGGCTGACCTCGCCCCTGCGCCGCCGGGGCACCCGTCGCCAAGAGCCGGGCATCTCCGTTGCGGCCCGGTTGGTGCGGATGGTGCCCGCGCCCCTGCGCCGCACCACGGGCACCTCGACGGTGATCCTGCTGCTTCTGGCCTTCCCCTTCATCGTGGCCTGGCTGGAGCAAGTGACCAGTTTGTCCCTGTTGATCAGTGTGAATACCGCGCTGCTTTTTGTGGTGTTGGCCTTGGGGCTAAACATCGTGGTCGGCTTCGCTGGGCTGTTGGATCTGGGATACGCCGCCTTCTTCGCCATCGGGGCCTACACGGTGGGCATCTTCACCTGGCCCAACCTGGGCATGGAGTGGAGCTTCTGGATCGTGATCTTCATCAGCGTGGTCATGGCTGCCTTCTTCGGGGTGATCATCGGTACCCCCACCCTGCGCCTGCGGGGAGACTACCTGGCCATCGTCACCCTGGCCTTTGGCGAGATCGTGCCCCGGCTGATCCGAGAACTGTGGGAGATCAAGATCAAGATCCCCTTTACCGAGATCTATCTGATCGGCACCGAACTCAAAGGCTTCAACCTGACCAACGGTCCCCAGGGCATGAACCCTGTGGGTCGTCCCTTCATCTTCGGCCATGAGGTGGGGGTGGACACCCTGACCCTCTTCAATTCCATCGTGGTCAAGCCGCCCATGCAGTGGTACTATCTGATCGCCATCGCTGGGATCATCGTCCTGGTCGGGGCCTTGCGTCTGGAAAATTCCCGCATGGGCCGGGCGTGGATGGCCATCCGGGAGGACGAGACCGCGGCGGATGCAATGGGGGTGAACCTGGTGCGCACCAAGCTGCTGGCCTTTGCCCTGGGGGCCTCTTTCAGCGGGCTGGCCGGCTCCATCTACGCCGCCATGATCCAGGCCATCTTCCCCGAACTCTTCAGCTTTTTGGTCTCCATCTTCCTGTTGATCATCGTGATCGTCAGCGGCATGGGCAATATCTGGGGCGTCCTCATGGGCGGGGTGATCATCACCCTCTTCGATCGGGTGGTCCTGGCCCAGATGGTGCCCCAGTTTGTCCCCGGCGGAGACGTGCTGCAAAAATGGCGCTGGGTCATGTATGCCACGGGGTTGATCGCCGTCATGGTGATGCGGCCCGAGGGTATCTTCCCCTCCGCGGCCCGCAAGGCCGAACTCCATGGCGACGATGACGATGACTTCTTCTTTGCGGAGATGGATGAGACCGAGGACGCCGCCGTACAGGTCCCAACCGCAACCGCAGGGGAGGGAAGCTGACATGGCCCTGTTAGAAGCCAGACAACTGACCAAACGCTTTGGTGGCCTCACCGCCGTGGACGGGGTGGATGTGACCATCGAGCAGGGCACGATCGCCAGCCTGATCGGTCCAAACGGCGCCGGCAAGACCACCTTTTTCAACATGGTGACAGGCATCTACACCCCCACCTCCGGCACCCTGATCTTTGACGGCAAACGGTTGGGCAAGTTGCGCCCGGCAAAGGTCACCGCCCTGGGCGTGGCCCGCACGTTTCAGAACATCCGCCTTTTCAACAACATGACCGCCCTGGAAAATGTGCTGGTGGGCATGAACTGTCGTCTGCGTTCCTCTTGGATGGATGCTCTCCTGCGTACCCCGCGCATGGTGAAGGAAGAGAAAGAGGCCGCCCGCAAAGGCCGGGAACTCCTGGACTTTGTGGGGCTGACCGAGGAGCAGATGGGTTCCATCGCCAAGAATCTGCCCTACGGCAGCCAGCGCCGCCTGGAGATCGCCCGGGCCCTGGCCACGGACCCCAAGCTGATCCTGCTGGACGAACCCTCCGCCGGCATGAACCCCCGGGAGACCCAGGCCCTCACCGACTTCATCCGCCAACTGCGGGATATGCGGGGTGTCACCATCCTGCTGATCGAGCATGACATGAAGGTGGTCATGGGCATCTCGGACCGGGTGACTGTGTTGGACTATGGCAAGAAGATCGCCGAGGGCACACCCAAGGAGATCCAGCGCAATCCACGGGTGATCGAAGCCTATTTGGGCAAAGCAGCAGCGGAGGCAGCTTGACATGGACCACATGCTGACTTTGGAAAACGTTCATTCGTTCTACGGCCACATCCACGCCCTCAAGGGGGTCTCTTTGCACGTGGATCAGGGGGAGATCGTCACCCTGATCGGCTCCAACGGCGCCGGCAAGAGTACCACCATCCGCACCATCTCCGGGCTGATCTCCCCCCGCCGGGGCACGGTCACCCTGGAAGGCCAGCGCATCGATGGACTGCCCGCCCACATCGTCTCCACCCGAGGTGTGGGCCAGGCCCCAGAGGGCCGCTGGATCTTCCCCCGGCTGACGGTGATGGAAAATCTGGAGATGGGCGCCTTCAACCGCTCGGACCAGCCGGAGATCAAACAGGATATGGAATATGTCTTCTCCCTCTTCCCCAGGCTCCAAGAGCGCAGCCACCAGCAAGGCGGCACCCTCTCCGGCGGCGAGCAGCAGATGCTGGCCATCGGTCGGGCCCTGATGGCTCGACCCCGGCTTTTGCTGTTGGACGAGCCGAGCATGGGTTTGGCCCCCATGTTGGTGGAGCTGATCTTCACCACCATCCGCAACATCAACGCCCAGGGCATGACCATCCTCCTGGTGGAACAAAACGCCCTGGGCGCGCTGCAAATCGCCCACCGGGGCTATGTCCTCCAGACCGGGCGCATCGTCTTGCAGGGCCAGGCATCTGCCCTGCAAAAGGACGAAACCGTCCGCAAAGCCTATCTTGGCGAATAGAGACGGGCAGGGATGGTGGAATCTGCGTCCTATTTGGCGGTCAACCTATGAATTGCTCTACCACCCCGCCGCGGCTTGACGACTTATCCTTCCTCAGCTTACAATGGCACAAAGCAAGATCGTTGCTACACATATGGCACTTGGGCCTTCGGGCACGAGTGCCATATTCGGTTGCAGATCCTGCTTGAATCCAACCGTATGACCCGACGCCGCTGTTGGGTCCACACAATCGAAGGAGGTTGTTATGACCGTAGCGCTGAACCGCCCCACCGTCCAATCCACCGTCCCATCTAATGGCCCATC
>CAZKEX010000132.1:9584-10950 GCA_964551895.1 uncultured Caldilineaceae bacterium
TGGCCTGACCCAGGCCCAAAAGGGCGTGCAGATCCGCACCCCCTTGCCCGGCCCCAAAGCGGCTGCCATCATTGCCCAGGACGAGGCCGCCACCAGCCCCAGCTTGACCCGGGTCTATTCCCTGGCGCCCAAGCAAGGGGAAGGCTGTTGGGTCACGGATGTGGACGACAATGTGTTTTTGGACTTCACCGCGGGGATTGCGGTCTGCACCACGGGTCACAGCCATCCTCGTATTGTCAAAGCGGTCCAAGAGCAGGTGGCCCGGCTGATCCACATCTGCGGCTCGGATTTCTATAGCCCCGGCTATGGGGAGCTGGCGGCCAAACTGGCCTCTCTGGCCCCCAAGGGCAAGCACACGGATCCCTGGCGCACCTTCCTCAGCAACAGCGGCACGGAATCGGTGGAGGGCGCGGTCAAGTTGGCCCGCTTCTACACCCGCCGCCGCCGCACCATCGCCTTCCGGGGCGCGTTTCATGGCCGCACCATGGGGTCTCTGAGCCTGACCGCCAGCAAATATACCCAGCGCAAGGGCTTCGGTCCCCTGTTGAGCGGGGTGGAACATATTGTGTTCCCCAACCGCAGTGACTGTCCGGTCGGCATGGACGAGGAGACGTGGGGCCGCTGGTTTGCCGACAACGAACTGAACCCCCTCTTTCAGACCACCACGCCGCCGGACGAAGTGGCCGCCATCATCGTCGAACCGATCCAGGGCGAGGGGGGCTATGTGATCCCGCCGGCCGGGTTCTTGGCCCGCCTGCGGGAGATCTGCGACGAACATGGCATCCTGTTGATCGCCGACGAGGTGCAGAGTGGCTTTGGGCGCACGGGCAAGATGTTCGCCATCGAACATTGGAACGTGCAGCCGGACATCATCTGCCTGGCCAAGGGCATTGCCAGCGGTCTGCCCATCGGCGCCTTCATCGCCCCGGCGTCGATCATGTCCTGGCATCCGGGCGCCCACGGCAGCACCTGGGGCGGATCGCCCCTGGGCTGTGTGGCCGCGTTGGAGACTATCGACATGGTGGAGACGGACCTGATGGCGAACGCCCAGCGAGTCGGCGCCCACCTGATGGCCCGCTGCGAGGAACTGCTTGACACCTCAAGCCTGGTGGTGGATGTGCGGGGCAAGGGGTTGATGATCGGCATCGAGCTGGTGGACAAAGCGGTGACAAACGAACTTATGGTGCGTTGCTTCCACAACGGGCTGCTCACCCTGCCCGCCGGCCAAAAGGTCATGCGCCTCAGCCCCCCCCTGATCCTGACCATCGAAGAGGCCGATCTTGGCTTCAACATCCTGCGCCGCGTCTTGGGCGAGATCGAGGCGGAGCGAGCGGGGTAGACAGGGAGACAAGGAGACAGGGAGACA